>JAFGOR010000079.1 GCA_016926375.1 Bacteroidales bacterium | reverse complement strand
TGTCGTCACAGAAAGTAACCAAAGAAGACTGACGTTGTGAACGCACTCCGTCTCGTACCTCGACTTCGTTTGAACGGCACAACGTCTTAATTTGGTATTTGCTATTTTGCTCCGCAATCGTTGTGGTGATGTAGTTAGTTTTTTATTGTTTATGCTCTTGGAAATGGTGTGCCTTAAAAACTGTCGCGAGCAGCAGATAAAGGCACAATACCCTTGAAGTAGCGCGATCCGCCTCTGAGAAAAGGCGTGAAGAAAATCAATTCACTGCAGGCTCGCCTGCTTAACAAATGCTGATAAGAAAATATGTTTGAGGCCGGTTCCTACGGCCGAGTTTATTTTCTTGTGCAGCGTATGAATTGATTTTTAGCCTTTTATCAGTAGCGGCGGCGTTTTTGGTTACTTTTGGCGCTGCAGCCAAAAGTGACAACAAATAGGTATATAATATTGTACAAATGATTGTCATTAACATCTTGTCATTTTTTCCACCAATACTCTGCCTTAATGGCAGATTTATGACCGCGGCACAATCTTTGAAACTGCAGGTTGATTAGAAAAATAGTGTTGAACCTTAAAATATACTACCATGCAGAAAGGTAAAATTGGCGTTACCACCGAAAACATCTTCCCGATTATTAAAAAATTCCTGTATTCCGATCATGAGATTTTCCTGAGGGAATTGGTATCCAACGCAGTAGACGCTTCCCAAAAGCTCAAAACCCTTGCCAATATGGGTGAATTCAAAGGCGAACTGGGCGACCTGACCATCCGGGTGAAACTCGACAAAAAAGCAAAAACACTCACCGTTTCTGATCAGGGTATTGGCATGACAGAGGAAGAGGTAAACAAATACATCAACCAGATTGCCCTTTCCAGTGCAGAGGACTTCCTGGAAAAATACAAAAACCAGGCAAACAACATCATAGGTCATTTTGGACTGGGCTTTTACTCATCCTTTATGGTATCGGAAAAGGTTGAAGTAATCACCCGGTCGTACCAGGAAGGCGCCAAGGCTGTAAAATGGACCTGTGACGGCACACCGGATTACCAGATTGAAGAAGTCGAGAAAATGGAACGGGGTACCGACATCATTTTACATATCGACAAGGAATCTGAAGAATTCCTAGAAGAATCAAGAATTGATGGCATCCTGCACAAGTATTGCAAGTTCCTCCCCATAGCCATTGGCTTCGGAAAGAAAACAGAATGGAAAGACGGCAAGTCGGTTGAACTGGACGAGGATAAAATTGTAAACAACACCAACCCGTTGTGGACCCGCAAACCTGCCGATGTTAAGGAAGAGGATTACAAGGCTTTCTACAAGGAACTCTACCCCATGTCGGAAGACCCGCTGTTCAACATCCACCTGAACGTGGACTACCCGTTTAACCTGACCGGTATTCTGTATTTTCCGAAAATCAAAAGCAACTTCGATATTCAGAAAAACAAGATTCAACTCTACAGCAACCAGGTGTTTGTAACCGACTCGGTTGAAGGCATTGTGCCCGAATTCCTGACCTTGCTGCACGGCGTGTTGGATTCGCCGGATATCCCGCTGAACGTTTCGCGCAGCTACCTGCAAAGCGATTCCAACGTAAAAAAGATATCCAGTCACATTACCAAAAAGGTAGCCGACCGGTTGCAGGACATCTTCAAAAACGACCGTGAGCAGTTTGAAAAGAAATGGGACGACCTGAAACTCTTCATTGTGTACGGCATGATCTCCGAAGAGAAATTCTACGAACAGGCCTCCAAATTTGCCCTGCTGAAAAACACCGAGGGCAAGTACTTCACCTTTGAGGAATACGAAAAACTGATTAAAGAAAATCAGAAGGACAAAAACAAGACCCTCATTTACCTGTATACTACCGACACGGAAGCCCAGTTCAGCTATATTGAATCGGCCCGAAACAAGGGTTATGACGTGCTGGTTATGGACGGTCACCTTGATATGCATTTCATCAACCAACTCGAAACCAAATTCAAGGAGTCGCATTTTGTAAGGGTTGACAGTGACGTGATTGAAAAACTCATTCAAAAGGATGAAATCCGTGAGTCAAAGCTCACCCAGGAACAGCAGGACGACCTGAAACCGGTTTTCAAATGCAAATTTCCGGATACCAAAGCCAACTATACCGTTACCTTCGAAAGCCTGGCTGAAACCGATCAACCGGTAATCATTACCCAAATGGAATTCATGCGCCGGATGAAAGATATGTCGCAATTGGGAGGTCCCATGAGTTTTTACGGCGAGATGCCGAGCTCGTACAATGTGGTCATCAATTCCAACCATCCGCTTGTTACACGCATTAATGAAGATAAAGAAAAGAAATGCAGCAAGGAACTCGACAAGCTCAATGAAAAGCTGAAACCGCTGCAGGACAACAAAGCCGAGCTGGAAAAAGCCAATAAGGACAAGAAAGAGGAAGAAATTGACCAGGCCGACAAGGACCGGATTGCAGAACTCGACAAAAAAATTGATGAGTTCACCGGCAAACGCCAGGAAGTGCTTGAGAAATTCGGCAAGGAAAACAAAATTGTTCACCAGCTGGTTGACATTGCGCTGCTATCGAACAACATGCTGAAGGGAGAAGATCTGAATAAGTTTGTGAAGCGGAGTATTGAGCTTTTATAGGGACAAGCCTGCCTGCCGGCAGGCAGGGGACAAGGGACAAGGGACAAGAGTCAAGAGTCAAGACGAGCAAGAAAATTCTGCTAGTCGCACTTCGACAGGCTCAGTGTGACCGGCGTTGTCATACAGAGCTTGTCGAAGTATGACTACTGGAATTTCAGGTCGGCAGAATACATTTCTCGCAGATTTTTTCTCTCAGATGTTTCTCGCAAATGTTTCTCGCAGATAAAAACAGATTAAGCAGACCTGCCGGCAGGCAGGTTTCGCAGACTAATTTTTTCCTTCTCTGTCTTGGCTCTTGGCCCTGCCTGCGCTGCCGCTCCGGTAGGCAGGTCTTGATTCTTGGCTCTTCTTTGAGCTCACAGCTCGAAGCTCATGGCTCGCAGCTGTTTTCAGACTTTGTAGACCTTGAAGACTTTGCAGACTGTGAAGACTTTGTAGACTGCAAGACTTTAACTAAACTAAAACAATTGCGAAATTTCCTGCTTGATGAAGCTGATGGCGTCGGTGACGGGCATTTTTTCCTCGTCCACCATGGATTCGAGAATGGCTTTGCTGAGCGCGATTGAGGGAGAATCCTTACCCACTTTCCCTGCCATGGAGTTGATCAGCTGAATGGTGCGGCCCCTGGCAATCTTGAGCATTTCCCAGGCACCGTGGGATATGTAAATCTGCTGTGTCAGGTTGTGTTCGAATTCCGACCGGATGGCATGAAGCAATTCTGCCTGAAGCTGCTGGGTGGTATAGCCCGACTTGTTTACCCTCATGATCAGGTTCTCGGGTGATATTCTCTCGAGAAACAGGATAGACCGTTCATAGGCCTGCAACCGGAGCGGCGTGATCATCTGCTGGTTGTTCAAAAGCAGCTGTTGCCTGCGTTTCAGTTCTTCCCCGTCGAAGTATTTTTTTACCAGAAAGAAAGTGGTAAGAAAAACAATCAAAGCAGGCAGGATGTATTTCAGTATTTCCAGTATGGTTTCCATGCTCATAAATTTCTGATAAAATTAAGTCAGGTAATATTAATGAATTTTGTGTGAATAGTTTATTTTTACGCATGGAAAATGTGCAGGGACATTGCGTGCAATGTCCCTGCACCATGTAAAACCATACAAAATAAAAGACAATGGAAAGCATCTCAAAACGCGTCAACAGCCTGTCACCTTCGGCCACAGTGGCTATGAATCAGAAAAGCCGTGACCTCCAGGCCAAAGGTATTAACGTGATTAACCTGAGCGTGGGTGAACCCGATTTTTTCACCCCCGATCATATTAAAGATGCTGCAAAAAAAGCCATTGATGACAACTTTTCATTTTATCCCCCCGTGCCGGGTTTTCCCGATCTTTTAAAAGCGGTAACCGAAAAGTTTAAACGTGAAAACAACCTGGAGTATACTACCCAGCAGATCATCGTTTCCAGCGGGGCAAAACACTCTTTGGTGAACGCCATCATATGCCTGGTTGATCCGGGCGACGAAGTGATCATTCCGGCTCCTTACTGGGTCAGTTACCTCGAACAGGTTAAGTTGTGCGAAGGCACACCGGTTGTAATTGAAGCCAAGCATGAGGCCAATTTTAAAATTACACCCAAACAGCTTGAAGAGGCCATCACACCTAAAACCAAGGCCTTGCTGCTGTGTTCTCCTTCCAACCCTTCGGGTTCTGTTTATTCCAGGGCTGAATTGCGCGCCCTGGCCGATGTGCTGGCCAAACATCCCCGGATTATGGTTATTTCCGATGAAATATACGAACACATCAACTTCATTGGCGGGCATGAAACAATAGCCCAGTTTGCCGACATGAAAGAACGTACCGTGGTGATTAACGGTGTGTCAAAGGCCTATGCCATGACCGGTTACAGAATCGGCTATATGGCCGGACCTGCCTGGCTGGCTAAAGCGTGCGACAAGTTGCAGGGACAAATGACCACCGGAGCCACAACCATAGCCCAGAAGGCCGCTGTAGCGGCCCTAACAGGAGACCAAAGCTGTGTCAGCGAAATGAGTAAAGCTTTTAAGCGCAGGAAGGAACTCGTGGTTAAAATGGTCAGAGAAATCCCCGATGTCCAGGTTTATGATCCCGATGGCGCTTTTTATGTATTTCCAAAAGTAAATGCCTATTACGGAAAGTCGTTCAACGGAACCGTGATTAACACTTCCAACGACCTGTGCCTCTACCTTTTGGAGCACGCCCACATAGCCATGGTTCCCGGAGAGGCATTCGGAGATCCTGACTGCGTGAGAATATCTTTTGCCACAGCCGATGAAAAGCTGGTTGAAGCCATGAAACGGATGAAAGACGCCTTAATAGCACTCAAATGAAAAAAGCAGTAGTAATATATCAAAGCAAAACCGGTATTACCAAAAAGTTTGCTGAAGCAATAGGTGCTTATGCAGCCGAAAAGGGAATTGATGTACAAACCCTTTCCATTGCTGAATACACCAGCGGAATTGCTGAAAAAGCTGATTATGTGTTCCTGGGTTGCTGGACTTCGGGGTTCCTGTTGTTTTTTCTGCAGCATCCCGATGGCCCCTGGAAGCAGTTTGCCGCCGGCTTGCCTGCCCTGTCGGGAAAAGTTGCCCTGTTTACCACCTATAAGGTGGCTACCGGAAGCATGTTCAACAGCATGAGAAAACATCTGCGCATGGATGCTTCGAAGCCCGTTGTTGAACTGAGATCCAGGAACGGGAGTATTTCGGAAGAGCATAAGGTTGCGCTGGATGCTTTTTTGAAGTAGGTGTTAACAGGGACAATTAATGAAATACAATAAATTTTTTTTCAGTTGCCGTCGGCTTTAGCCGACGGTATTCAATTGCAGTACCCACATCACCCGCTGCAAGCAGGGCCTTGCCACGAGCAGTGCTGTGCTTGCAGCGGTATAATATTTTGCTATCATGTAATCCCCGGGCTGAAGCCCGGGGCTATTGAGGCTGGGTAATTGATAGTTCGCAATGATTTCCTTAGTAAGTTGTGAAGAATACCGACACTGTGTGATGAGCGTATTCTCCAGACTACGCCCTGGTCACTCGTCCCTTGTCCCTGTTAATCCCTACATCTCAATCTTCCTTTTCGTATACGCCGAAAAGTCGTTCACTGCCGGTTTGTAATCGGTTTGCATCAGCGCGGAGGAGATCATGTAATCGGCTGATGACCTGTTGCAGGCTGTGGGCAGGTTATACAGAACCGTAATGCGAAGCAAAGCTTTTACATCCACTTCATGTGGTTGGGGCATCATGGGATCCCAAAGAAACACAAGCATATCGATTTTGCCTTCGGCAATCATGGCACCCAGTTGCTGATCACCTCCCAGGGGCCCCGATTTGAGCTTCTTCAGCCTGATTTTTTTCTCAATGTCTTTCTTCAATTTTTTCTTCAGGAGTTCTTCAATGAGCTTACCTGTGGTACCTGTGCAAATCAGCTCATGTCCTGCCAAAATCTTCCAGTTCCAGTCGACCCATTCGAGCAGGTCCTTTTTACGGTTATCATGGGCCACCAGGCCAATCCTGAGTTTCTTTTTTGAAGCTGGCATAATTTATTTTATCAGATAAATAATCAATAGTTAAACTGTCTTCCTCTGCCCAGGCTTCGGAAGGCAAAGCAATCCTTACTTCTTCTTCTCCCCCTCAACCGGTAAGGTATTCAGCATTTCGATGTACCTGATGTAGTATTTCTCATATAAGGTATTCAGGAATTTTTCTGCTTCTGCCTTACGTGCATCGTAGCTTTGTTTGGTTTCATCATCACCCCGGGGTGCAAATAAGGGCGACCCGGACACCTCTTCCTCTATTTCCTTTTGAAAATAGGATCCCTCCAAAAAGTATTTCCTGTTGAGTTGCCATATTCTCACGGTATGATCATCTGATGCCGAAGCAAAGCAGGTTCCCTTGTTATTGAACCGGATAGTATTCACGGCTCCCGTGTGCCCGGTAAAAGTCTGGACTTTCCTACCGGTAGCAGTTTCCCAAAGAACAATATTTTTAAGGGCATCACAACTCAGCATGTGGTTGCCATCGGGACTGAACTGCACATCAAAAACGGCAGCCTGGTGACCAATAAAGGTTCTTACTATCATACCGCTGTCGGCGCTCCACAATCGGATGGTTTTATCGGCCGAGGCTGTTGCCAGGTACTTGCCCAAAGGGTGGAAGTCAACCGCGAAAATATTTCCCGAATGCAGTTCCATTATGAATTTTTCTTTACCGGTGGCAGCATCCCACAAGCGGACAGATTTGTCAAGCGATCCGCTGGCTATCAGGGTGCCGTTGGGACTAAAGCAAACCGGCAAGGCGCTTCTTTCGTTACCATCCAACGTCACTAACAGGGCTGCTGTTTTGTAATCCCATACCTTAATGTATTTTGCATAGGATCCGGCGGTAATTTTCTGTGAGGAGCTGTTGTAGTCCATACTCCAGATATTTGTTGTATAACCGCCAAACGTTCGGATGAGCTTCCCCTGCCTGTCGGTTAGTTTGATATCATTGCCACATGCAGCCAAAATATTACCATCGGGGGTAAACTGAAGCGCTTTTACGGCAAATGAATTTGCTATAGTGCCCGTGATTTCCCCATTCTCGGGATTGATGAAATAAATCTGCTTGTCATCACCCCCAGTGGCAAGGGTTTGGTCATCGGCGCTGAAAGCAAGGGCTTTAACCGGCTGGCCGTGCTTTTTGAAAATAAGGGTTTTACTTTCATCCTGCTGTGCAATTATGGGAATTGCAGTCTGCGCAAGCAGAACAATGCAAAACGGCAGCAAGCTGTGTTTAAACTTTGAGCTTTTCATGGTAAATCTGGTAATTTTCTTCGTCAAAAACTGCAAAGTATACGTTACTGATCCCCTGATTGTTTGCAAGCCATTTTTTTACAACCGCAATAGCGATATCCGCAGCCTGTGCTTTGGGATAGCCGTAAACACCTGTACTGATATTCGGGAAGGCAATTGTTTTTATATCGTGTGATGATGCCAGGGAAAGACTGTTGGTGTAGCAGGCTTCGAGGAGTGAAGCTTCATTGCGATTACCCCCGTTCCAAACCGGACCCGCAGTGTGGATTACATATTTAGCGGGCAGGTTAAAACCCTTTGTTATTTTGGCTTCACCTGTTTTGCATCCGTTCAGCAACCTGCAAGCTGCCAAAAGTTCGGGGCCGGCGGCCCTGTGAATGGCACCGTCAACACCGCCTCCGCCGAGCAAGGTGGTATTGGCAGCATTTACTATGGCATCCACGGCCAGTTTGGTAATATCACCCCTGACGAGCTCTATTCTATTCATCGGCTACCGGATTACAGCACCCAATTCTTTCACGTAAGCCTCCATAAGTTTCTTCATGGTGCGGTCAATCTTTTCATCAGTAAGGGTTGCCTGCAAATCCTGCAGGATGAAGCTTACAGCATAGGATTTCTTACCGGCACCAACCTGTTCCCCCTCGTAAACATCAAACAGGTCAACCCGGGTTAAAAGCTTGCTCTCAATGCGGAAGGCCAATTCCTTGATTTTGTCGAAGGTTAGCGACTTGTCGAGAAGCAAAGCCAGATCCCTGCGCACTTCGGGGAAACGGGGAAGTTCGGTATAGCGCACCTGGTGATCACCCCTGCATTTGATCAGGTTTTGCCACCTGATTACTGCAAAGAAAACATCATTTTTGATGTCGAATTTCTTCAGCACAGCAGGTTTCACAAGAGCTAATTCAGCAATATCCATGCCGTTTGCCCGGTAAACCAACCCGTCGGTAAACAGGTCGCTGCTGCCGGCTATTGACTTAATCTCCATCATGTTCAGAAGGAGTCCCATACGTTTCAAAACATTCTCGAGATGCCCTTTCAACTCGTAAAAACCAGCGCTCTTGCCATCGGAAACCCAGTTGGGTTCATGCTTTTTGCCCGTAACAAAAAGGGCGAGATGATATTCTTCGTGATATTTGTCGAGTGGATTGCGTTTCCCTTTCTCACCATGGAATGAATATACATTGCCTGCCTCAAACAACCTGAGATCGGGACGTTGCCTGTTGGTATTGTGCTGGATGGTTTCCAGGCCGCCGAATAATAAGGTCTGGCGCATTACGTTAAGATCGTTACTCAGCGGGTTGATAATTTTCACCAGGTTTTCCGGCGCGAATGAAGTCAGCTGATCATAATAAGCCGAACGGGTGAGGGAGTTGTTCATAATCTCAGTAAATCCGCATCCGGTAAGGAATTCCGAAATCATGTCAACCAGTTTCTCGTTGTCGGGCCGGTTACTGAATGACAAACTGGTGTTGAGCTTATCGGAAATCTCCACGTTATTGTATCCGTAGATTCTCAGAATTTCTTCAATGACGTCGGCCTCGCGGGTGACATCGACACGGTATTGGGGCACCATCAATTCATAACCAGCTTCATCTTCCGACAGGATTTGGAAATCAAGTGAAAGCAGGATGGAACGGATCAGCGGGCGGTCGATTTCTTTACCGATGAGCCGGTCGATATGGTCAAAGCTCACCTTCACCTGAACCGGCTGGAGCGGTTGCGGGTATATGTCGACAATGTCGGAGGCTATTTCACCACCGGCAATTTCTTTTATCAGCAAAGCACAACGTTTAAGAGCAACAAGTGTACCGGCGGGGTCTACGCCGCGTTCGAACCGGAAAGAAGCATCGGTATTGAGGCCGTGGCGTTTGGATGTAAGCCTGACGGAAACCGGATCGAAATAAGCGCTTTCGATGAAAATATTGCAGGTTTTATCGGTAACTCCTGAATGCAGACCGCCAAACACACCGCCAATGGCAACCGGGCCTTCGCCGTCGCAAATCATCAGGTCGTCCTTTGAAAGTTTACGTTCCACGTTATCGAGGGTGACAAAAGGTGTGCCTTCCGGCAGGTTTTTAACAACAATCCTGCGGCCCCTGAGCTCATCGGCATCGAAGGCATGCAGGGGTTGTCCCAGTTCATGCAACACAAAGTTGGTAATATCAACAATATTGTTAATCGGGTTCATGCCAATGGCCAGCAGGCGGTCCTGCAGCCACTGTGGTGAAGGGCCCACCTTAACTCCGGTGACACTCACACCGGCATAGCGCGGACATGATTTGGCGTTTTCAATAATCACCTCCACCGGGAAATTCCGATGATCCGTAATAAAGGCAGAACTATCCGGTTTTATCAACGTGACATCCCTGTCTTTTTTCAGGTAGGCGGCCAGGTCGCGTGCCACGCCATAATGAGAAGCGCTGTCGATGCGATTTGGAGTAAGGCCGATGACAAACATGGTTTCTGCCTCCACTTTGAAAAACGTTTCGGCAGGCATGCCAACCGGGGCATTGCCGGGGAGTACCAGGATGCCATCGTGACTGGTTCCCAGCCCGATTTCATCTTCGGCACAGATCATGCCTTCAGAAACCACACCGCGGATTTTGGCTTTCTTAATCTGAAAGCTTTCTTCACCCTTGTAAACGGTTGTTCCGACAGTGGCGACAACAACCCGCTGTCCGGCTGCCACATTGGGAGCGCCGCAAACAATGTTGAGGAGATTTTCTTCACCTGTGTCAACTGTGGTAACCGAAAGCTTATCCGCGTCGGGATGCTTTTCGCAGGTTTTCACTTCACCAAT
>JAFGOR010000078.1 GCA_016926375.1 Bacteroidales bacterium | reverse complement strand
CCTTCTGTTCCACCTCACCCCCGGCCCCTCTCCTGAAGGAGAGGGGTGAAGTGCCCTGATTTGGGCCTTCCACTCCCCCTCTCCTTCAGGAGAGGGGCTAGGGGTGAGGTGGATTGGAGAGGGGCCGGGGGTGAGGTGGAATTCTGTTAATAAACCATAAAAACACCTTATTTTATTCCTTTCCTGCAACCACTTATCCCACTTCACCCAAAAAAATACTACATTTATCGTCAAAACTTTATAAAATGAAAGCAGATCGCAAAGACTGGATATGGTTTGGCATTGTTTCCCTGATATACATCCTTTGGGTCATCTGGTTGCATAACTTTTGGTTTCTCCTGGGCCTGGGGATTATTTTTGATATGTATATCACAAAAAAAGTCAACTGGACTTTCTGGAAAAAACGCAACGGCCCCAACAGCAAATTAGTGGAATGGATTGACGCATTGATTTTTGCCGTAATTGCCGTTTCCATCATCAACATCTTTCTGTTTCAGAATTACAAAATCCCTACCGGATCAATGGAAAATACACTGATGGTCGGAGATCACCTCTACGTCAGCAAAGTGGCCTACGGCCCCAGGATTCCCAATACACCCCTGTCTTTTCCATTCACACAGCATACCCTGCCGCTTACCGGGGGCAAATCTTACCTGGAATGGATTAAACTTCCCTACAAGAGACTTGCCGGTTTTGGTAAGGTGGAACGCGATGATGCAGTGGTATTCAATTTTCCGGCAGGAGATACGGTTGTGCTGGCACATCAGAACGTAAGTTATTATTCCATTGTGCGCGACTCTGCTTATATGATGCGGACAAGGGATTTGTTCCTGAAACGGCCCTTGAAGAGCAGCGAGGAATACAACAGGTTGGGCCGTCTGGCAGTGTGGAGGAACTTTGATGTTGTGATTCGGCCGGTTGACAAACGCGACAACTACATAAAACGTTGTGTAGCCATTCCCGGTGATACACTCCGGATAATCAACAGAAGGGTGTATACAAACGGCATACCTCAGCAGGAATACCCGGGCATCAAACACAGTTACTATATATACCTGAAAGAAGGACAAAATATTTCGGATAAGGTATTTAATCGTATGGAGATTTATGACGTGGGCCGATATGCGAATATCATTCAGGTATTCCTTACGCAGGAAGAGCTTGCGAAAATAAGGGAATTCAAGAGCATTCAACAAATCATAGCCAACGATTACTTCGATGAATATTCCCCGGATTACTTCCCGAATGATACCAGTTACAGATGGACCATCAACAACTTCGGCCCGCTATATGTTCCTCAAAAAGGTGCAACCATTAAGCTCAACACAAAGAATCTCTGTCTCTATGAACGGATTATTGGCTATTATGAGAAAAACGACCTGAAGGTAAAAGATGGTCAGATATATATAAATGGTATCGCTTCGGAGGAGTATACCTTTAAAATGAATTATTACTGGATGATGGGCGACAACCGCCACAGCAGCCTCGATTCCAGATTCTGGGGATTTGTTCCCGAAGATCATATCATTGGCGAACCCAGGCTCATCTGGCTGTCTATCGACAAGAACAAGAGATTCCTGGGCAAGATCAGGTGGGAGCGGATGCTGAAGGTGGTGAGGAATTAGAGACAAGTGACGAGTGACAAGTAGCGAGCCTGCCTGCCGGCCAGGCAGGGGACGAGTGGCAGTAGCAGCGGCAGTAGCATTAGCAGTAGCAGCGGAAAGTCACACTTCGACAGGCTCAGTGTGACTGGCGTTGTCATACTGAGCTTGTCGAAGTATGACGCGTAGCAGTAGTAGTTGCCGTAGCAGCCTGCATCCAAAACAAAAAACCCGGCCAAAAGCCAGGTTTTTTTGTTTTAGTATATCTGCGAGAAAATCTTACTCACCCACAATCTCAAAAGGAATTTCAACATGCACTTCCTTGTGAAGTCTGACTTTAGCATGGTAGGTACCTACTTCTTTAATCAGATCTTCCTTGAAGGTGATGTTTTTACGGTCGATATCAAATCCTTTTTCCTGAAGTGCTTCGGCAATCTGAATGGCATTAACCGAGCCAAAGATTTTTCCTTTGGTACTGGTTTTAGCACCAATTGAAAGCGTAACGTCTTTCAGTTTTTCAGCAATTTTCTGAGCTTCCTCTTTAACCTTCTCTTCCTTATGGGCTCTTTGTTTCAGAATTTCATTGTGAGCTTTTAAGGTAGATCCTGTTGCTGAAACGGCAAATCCTTTAGGTATGAGAAAATTCATCGCGTAACCATTTCTTACGGTTACGATATCATCTTTGTATCCGAGATTCGGAACATCTTGTTTCAAAATAATTTCCATGATCAATCGGGTTTTACTATTTCAACAAATCGGTTACATAAGGCAGTAAAGAAAGATGCCGTGCTCTTTTAACAGCATTCGACACTTTGCGCTGATACTTCAGGGAAGTACCGGTGACGCGCCGGGGAAGAATTTTTCCCTGCTCATTCAAAAACTTTTTAAGAAACTCAGGATCTTTGTAGTCGACAAACTTGATCTTGTTCTTCTTAAAACGACAATACTTTTTCTTTTTAACCTCAACAGCCGGTGGTGTAAGGTATCTGATTTCCGATTGACTGGTTTGTGTTACTATTGCCATGGCTTATTCCTCCGTTACTTTTACAGCTGTTTCTTTTTTGTTCTTTCTCTTTTCAGCATACTCAATGGAGTATTTGTCCAACCTGGTTGTCAAAAAACGGATGATTCGTTCATCGCGTTTGTACTCAATTTCCAGGGTTTTTACCAGTTCTCCAGGTGCTTTGAATTCGAACAGATTATAAAAGCCGGTTGATTTTTTCTGAATGGGGTAGGCCAGTTTACGCAAGCCCCAATTCTCCTCGTTGATGATCTCACCACCTTTGCTGGTGATCACACCACGGAATTTATCAACCGCTTCCTTCATCTGGGCCTCAGACAAAACGGGAGTTACAATGAAAACGGTTTCGTATTGGTTCGACATAATAAAATAATTAATAGGTTATTTTAAACAGGTCGCAAAGATATTAATTTTTTGTTTAATACCAAAGGTGGGGGTATATTATTAATAACCAAGAGCCAAGATAGGGACGAGCCTGCCTGCCGGCCAGGCAGGGGACGAGCAGCAGTGGCAGTGGCAGTGGCAGCGGCAGGGGAGATTCGTGCAAGACTACATGATTTCAAGAATTACCAGACTGATGTCCTCACCCTCTCATCAAACCACAATCTCATCTCCCACTTCCGGGATGACTATGTTCTGGTAACCCTGCTCAGTTAATTTGCCACGAAAGAATTCCTGGGCATCAAGGTCTCCATGCACGAGTGCCAGGTGTTTTACCTTATTGATATCCTGACATGAGAGAAATTCAATCAGTTCTCCGTAGTCGGCATGACCGCTATATGAATCGAGCTTTTCAATGTCGGCATTCACTTTATGAACGGTACCAAATATGGATACTTCTTTGGCTCCATTCAGCAGGCGTGCGCCAAGCGTTGTGGGTGCACAGTATCCAACGGCAAGTACTGTATTCTTCGAGTCGGACAGATTGTTGGCCAGGTGGTGTTTTACACGCCCGGCCTCCATCATTCCCGAAGAAGATATGATGATACAGGGTTCCTGGATGTCATTCAATTTTTTCGAGTCTTCCACTTCTTTGATGAAGTGCAGGTTGTTAAAACCAAACGGATCCGGATCGGTTTCCATTATCTTCTGCACAGTGCTGTTGAAGCTATCTTTATGCAGCCGAAATACATTGGTGGCATTAACCGAAAGCGGGCTGTCTACATATACTTCAATACGTGGCAGCTTACCGTTGTTGTAAAAATTATTGAGGGAAAGAATTACTTCCTGGGTGCGGCCTACACTGAAAGAGGGAATGATCAGCTTTCCTTTTTTTTCTACACAGGTTCTATGAATAACCTTTAATAATTTGTCTTCCGCTACTACTTCGCTCTCATGTAAACGATCGCCATAGGTTGATTCGCAAAGAATGATATCTGCCTGTGGAAAAGGTTGTGGTGATCTTAAAATGCGGTTTTTCGGACGCCCAACATCTCCTGTGAATGCAACATGGGTGATTTTTTCACCTTCCTTGATCCTCAGGTTGACAACCGCGCTCCCGAGCAAATGTCCGGTATCGGTAAATGTTACCTTAACACCTTTTGTAACCCTGTATTCCGTATTGTAGGCAATACCTACAAAATATTGCATGGCCTGTTCGGCATCGGCTACTCCATAAATTGGCTCAACCGGAGGAAGGCCTTTACGGGCTCTTTTTTTGTTAAACCATTCGGTATCATGCTCCTGTATCTTACCACAATCAGCAAGCATAATGGAACACAGGTCGCGTGTTGCATGAGTGGTTATAATCTTGCCTTCGAATCCCAGCTTGGAAATATAAGGTATTAGTCCCGAATGGTCAATGTGCGCGTGACTTAAAATAAGGTAATCAATATCCCTGGGGCTGAACCCGAGGTTCCGGTTCATTGAGTCGGTTTCCATTCCTTTTCCCTGGTACATGCCGCAATCCAGCAGTATCTTCTTTCCGTTGTCGAGTGTAATCAGGTGTTTGCTGCCTGTTACTTCGCGTGCAGCTCCTAAAAATTGAATCTTCATAACAATTATATTTCCTTTCTTACAAACATAATCAAATTATTGGCAACTTTTGTGAAAAACTTAGCGTATATGTTACGCTAAGTTTGGAAATCAATTTCTTTCTTTGTAACTTGGTCGTGATAATAAAGGTGAATGGTCAATTTAAACCCGCATGTCTCTGTTGACTGTGTAATTTTCGGTTTCCACGATGGAAAACTTAAAGTACTCCTCATCGAAAGAGAGGAAGTGCCCAAAAGTTACCTGAAGGGACATAAACTGAAATTACCGGGGAACCTGATTACACAATCAGAGGACCTTGACATATCAGCAATTCGGACGCTTGAGGAACTCACCGGCCTGGACAGAATTTTTCTGAAGCAATTTGGAGTATTCAGTTCACCGGGTCGGTTATCGCCGCCCGAAGATCTGGCATGGTTGCGTAAAACAAGCGGTCTGATGGTTGACCGTGTAGTAACCATTGCTTATTATTCATTGATCAAGATTTCTGAGAGCAACATAACCGAAAGAACCATTTGGCTCGCGGTTGATGATTTACCTGATCTGATATTTGACCACAACAGAATTATCCGGAAAGCCCTCGAAGCACTACGCCAGGAAATCAGGAACGAGCCTCTCTGTTTTGAACTCCTCCCCAAGAAATTCACCATTCGTCAGATGCAAAACCTGTATGAGGAAATTCTGGGCGAACCCATGGATAACCGGAACTTCAGAAAGAAAGTGAAACCCCTGGAATTCATCATTCCTTTGGCTGAAAAGGAGAAGGAAGTCAACCATAAACCAGCACAATTGTATAAATTTGATAAAAAGATATATGAAAAACACCGGAAGGTGTTGAGTGGATTTAATTTATAAAAACTCAATCGAATAACTAATTAATAACTATTGTATATGTATTTACTAGGGTACGACATCGGAAGCTCATCGGTTAAAGCCAGTTTGGTCAGAATTGACAGCGGCACCAATGTGGCCAGCTCTTTTTATCCAAAACAGGAAATGACAATCAAAGCAGCCAAGCCGGGTTGGGCTGAACAGGAACCTGATTCCTGGTGGGATAATCTGAAATTGGCCACACGGGAAGTTATGAGTATGTCGGGTGCTAAAGGTTCCGATATCAAGGCTATAGGTATTTCTTACCAGATGCATGGCCTCGTTTGTATCGACAAAAACCACAAGGTACTTCGTCCGTCGATAATCTGGTGCGACAGCAGGGCTGTTGAAATAGGTGCCAATGCATTCAGGGATATTGGCGGTGACCGCTGTCTTGGCCATTTGCTGAATTCCCCCGGTAATTTTACCGCTTCCAAGCTGAAGTGGGTTAAGGATAACGAACCTGAACTGTTTAGTAAAATTTATAAAATCATGCTCCCCGGCGATTTTGTAGCCATGAAGCTTACCGGCGAAGTATGTTCAACCATTTCCGGATTATCTGAAGGTGTTTTATGGGATTTTAAGGAAAACGCCGCGGCTAAATTTCTGCTGGATCACTATGGCTTTTCTCCCGACATACTGCCCGAACTGAAACCAACTTTCTCAGAACAGGGAAAGGTTAGTAAATCGGCTGCAGAGGAGCTTGGCCTGGTTGAAGGCATACCGGTTGCGTACAGGGCCGGCGACCAACCCAACAACGCCTTTTCACTGAACGTTCTTGAACCGGGCGAGATTGCTGCAACAGCCGGTACTTCGGGTGTGGTATACGGAGTTTCCGATGTGGTTCGTTATGATCCC
Source organism: Bacteroidales bacterium (assembly GCA_016926375.1). Taxonomy (GTDB): domain Bacteria; phylum Bacteroidota; class Bacteroidia; order Bacteroidales; family UBA10428; genus UBA5072. The sequence goes on along the minus strand of JAFGOR010000078.1, from coordinate 7,967 downwards.
CAATCACGCGTAAACACTTTTGCCCATGTGAATTATACCAAAGAAAAAACCCGACTGGGAGTTCTGCTTTGCGTAAACGGGACCGGCATTCTTAACTCATGGTTGAAACGGAATTCCGGTTTTGCTGAAGCCGGATATGCCGCCATGAATGATGCTGCTTCAAAAGTTGCTGTGGGTTCCGACGGAATGGTTATTTTGCCTTTCGGAAATGGTGCAGAACGCATGCTTGGTAACAAGGATTTGGGCTGCCAGATCAACAACCTCGATTTCAACAGGCACAACAGCAGCCATATGGCACGTGCTGCCCAGGAAGGCATTGTGTTTGCTTTACATTACGGTATGGAAATAATGAAACAAACAGGTATTAAACCTGCTGTAATCAGGGCTGGCCATGCCAATATGTTCCTGAGTCCGGTATTCCGCGAAACCATTGCTGGTATTACGGGGGCAACCATTGAGCTGTATAACACCGACGGTGCCCAGGGCGCTGCAAAAGGTGCCGGTGTAGGTGCCAAATATTATGCTTCGTTCAAAGAGGCATTCGCCGGACTGAAGAAGATAGAAACCGTGGAACCCAACATGGCCAAGGCAAACCAATATCGTGATGCTTTTGAGAATTGGAACCGCACACTTCAAGTGGCTTTAAATAAGTAAACTATATATAACAAGTAAAATCACACTAAAACAACAAATTAGCAAATACTATGAAAGTAACAATCGGAAAAAAGGAGTATTTCCCGGGTATCGGGAAGATTAAGTTTGAGGGTCATGATTCAAAGAATCCTCTTGCTTACAGGTGCTACGATGAGAATCGTAAGGTTGGGAAAAAGGCCATGAAAGACCACTTTAAATTTGCTGTGGCATACTGGCATTCGTTCTGCGGCACAGGAAGTGATCCGTTCGGATCAGCTACCCGTCCGATGCCCTGGAATGAGAGTTCTGATTCTATGCAGAAATCCAAGGATAAGATGGATGCAGCATTTGAATTCATCACCAAAATGGGAATTCCTTACTACTGTTTCCATGACATAGATTTGATTGACGAAGGCAATCTGTTTAAAGATTATGAGAAACGTTTGAAAACCATAGTGGATTATGCTGCCAAAAAGCAGAAAGAATCAGGGGTTAAACTGCTCTGGGGCACAGCCAATGTTTTCTCGAATCCGAGATATATGAATGGTGCTTCAACCAATCCTAATTTTGATGTGCTTTCCTGTGCTGCTCTGCAGGTTAAGAACGCACTCGATGCAACCATAGCACTGGGTGGTGAAAATTACGTATTCTGGGGCGGCCGCGAAGGATACATGACCTTGCTGAATACCAACATGAAACGCGAACAGGAACACCTGGCCAAATTCCTCCATGCTGCCAAGGATTATGCACGTAAGAATGGTTTCAAAGGTACGTTCTTCATTGAACCCAAACCCATGGAGCCTACCAAACACCAATACGATTTTGACGCTGCAACGGTTGTGGGTTTCCTCCGTTATTTCGGTTTGGACAAGGATTTCAAATTGAATGTTGAAGTTAACCATGCCACTTTAGCTGGTCATACTTTCCAGCACGATCTGCAGGTTGCTGCTGACGCCGGAATGCTTGGCAGCATTGATGCCAACCGTGGCGACTATTTTAACGGCTGGGATACCGACCAATTCCCGATTGACCTTTATGAACTTGTTGAGGCCATGCTCGTAATTCTTGAGGCAGGCGGACTGCAGGGTGGCGGCACAAATTTCGATGCCAAGATTCGCAGAAACTCAACAGACCTTGAGGATCTTTTCATTGCTCATATTGCATCAATGGACGCATTTGCCAGGGCCCTCACCATTGCTCAGGATATCCTGGATAAATCTCCTTACCTGAAAATGAGGAAAGATCGCTATGCTTCATTTGATAAAGGTGACGGTAAAGCTTTCGAACAGGGCAAGCTCACTCTTGAGGATCTGGCCAAACTGGCTCTCAAGAAAGGTGAACCTAAGGTTATCAGCGGCAAGCAGGAGCTTTATGAAGCCATTATCAACATGTACATTTAAGTTGCAGCATGAAAGGTCGTAATATCTTTTACATTTACAGTATTACCCTTGTTGCAACCATTGGTGGATTGCTTTTTGGCTACGATACTGCTGTTATATCGGGCGCTGAAAAATCATTGCAGGCATACCTCGTCAACAGTCTGGGACTCAACTCCTGGGTACACGGTGCTACCACATCAAGTGCATTGATAGGATGCATTATCGGAGGTATCATCTCAGGTATATTTGCTTCGAAATTCGGCAGAAAAAAATCCCTGATTATTGCAGCAGTATTGTTCTTTCTTTCAGCACTCGGCTCAAGTTTACCTGAATTCCTTTTCTTTACAAAGGGTGAACCTACGATGGGTGTGCTGTATATGTTCAACTTTTATCGCATTGTTGGCGGTATAGGAGTTGGTCTGGCCTCAGCAATTTGCCCCATGTACATTGGTGAAATTGCTCCGGCCGACATCCGGGGAAAACTGGTAGCGTGGAACCAGTTTGCCATAATATTTGGCATGCTGGTGGTATACTTCGTTAATTGGGGTATTGCCCGAGGCCAGTCGATCGAATGGATTGATAACATTGGCTGGAGATACATGTTTCTTTCAGAAGCCATACCGGCAGGTTTGTTTGGTTTGTTGCTCTTCCTGGTGCCTGAATCGCCGCGTTACATGGCGCTGCAAGGCAATAAGGACAAGGCACTGCAAATTCTGACTAAAATAAATGGCCTTCAAAAAGCAAAGGATATTTTCAATGATATCGAAGAAACCGTTGAAAAATCATCAGCCAAATTGTTTGCTTATGGTAAGGTGGTGATTATCATTGGAATATTACTTTCTGTTTTTCAGCAATTTGTTGGTATCAATGTGGCATTGTATTATGCACCCCGGATATTTGAAAGTATGGGTGCTGCAAAAGATGCATCCATGATGCAGACTGTGGTGATGGGTCTTATCAATGTGCTGTTTACCATATTGGCAATATTTACTGTTGACCGTTGGGGCAGAAAACCCTTGCTTATGGTTGGGTCAATTGGTATGGCAATTGGTATGTTTGCTATTGGAGGCCTTGCATTTTTTAATGTCATTGGAGTAAGTACCCTTGTATTCATTATTGTTTACACGGCTTCATTCATGATGTCGTGGGGCCCGATTTGCTGGGTGTTGATTTCTGAAATTTTTCCGAATAAAATCAGAGGACGTGCTGTTGCTATTGCGGTAGCAGCGCAATGGACAGCTAATTTCCTAATCTCCTCTACTTATCCGGCAATGATGGAATTAAGCAGCGCGGCAACTTATTGGTTCTATGGTGTAATGAGTGTGCTGTCATTCATATTTGTCTGGAGAATGGTTCCTGAAACCAAGGGAAAAACGCTCGAGCAAATTGAAAAAATCTGGAAGAAGTAACAGATGTAACTTGTACTTTAGAATAATAAAAACCTGGCAGAAACTTCTGCCAGGTTTTTTTATAGGCACTCAATCAGGAGGCCCATAAACCCGTAATTATGAAACCTGAAACTTGTTTTTATTTCTTTAATGCTTCTTTTACCGATGCGCTGAAAATATTGTGAGCCCACGTTGCTCCGCTAATGGCGTCAACCTTTGATATGTCCTGATGTTTGATCAGACTGTCGGGGTATGCCTGAATGCCTTTCCAGTCGTTCCGGCATTGCTGTACATACAAATCATTGCCGGCAAAATACTTTTCATATGCTCCGTCGAAATTGACGTGTTTGTCGGAATCGCGCACACAAAAGTCTACTTTAATAATCCTGCCTTTTTCTATTGTCAGCCGGGTGTGCCCGTAATAAGGCTCATCGGTATAAATTGACCTTGAGATACCTTTGCATTCACCGTCTTTTTTTGGATTGTCGGCCCTGAAAGCCATCAGAATCAGGATAACGAATGGTATATACTTCATAATTTCAGATTTTGGGTATACTATCAGCATTATGTATTTTGAATATAGATACCTGATGATGGAAAAACCCTATACCTGTAATGATATTTTCGGATCGGCATGAGCAGGCATTTTATCATTTTTCCACTGTCCTTTTTTTATTACTTTTGGATGTATTACTGAAATTACACATCCTGCTTGTGATGAACATTGCTGAAAATTTGGCCTTATTGCAAAAAGAACTGCCTGCACATGTCAGGCTGATAGCAGTATCAAAAACCATGTCACCTGATTTGATCCGGGTTGCTTATGATGCCGGCCAGAGAGCCTTTGGCGAAAACAAGGTGCAGGAATTGCAGGTGAAGCAACCGGTTCTTCCCGGTGACATTGAATGGCACATGATTGGGCATTTGCAAACAAACAAGGTTAAGTACATTGTTTCCTTCATACACCTGATCCATTCTGTTGACAGCCTGAAATTGCTGTCGGAAATCAACAATGAGGGCGGAAAGATCAACAGGATCATTGATTGCCTGTTGCAGATTCGCATTGCAAAGGAAGAAACCAAGTATGGGATGCCCATTGCCACAGCCCGGGAGCTGCTGGAGACTGCCGATTTTAAAGGCTTTAAAAATGTAAGGTTAAGGGGACTGATGGGAATGGCTACCTTTACTGATGATACAGTGCAGGTAACAGCAGAATTCAAGCAACTGGCAGGGTACTTTAAAGATATTAAACAAAGGTATTTTACCGGTGATAACTCATTTGCGGAATTGTCAATGGGCATGTCGGGCGACTATAAACATGCTCTGGATGCCGGATCCACTATGGTTAGAATTGGCAGTCTGATTTTTGGAGAAAGAAACTATAATCAATAATAAACGGCTTATGATCAACTTAGCGACAAACTACTTGGGATTGAACCTTAACAGTCCGCTCATAGTCAGCAGCTCGGGCCTGACAAATTCGGTTGACAAAATCAGGAGATTTGAAGAAATGGGCGCTGGTGCAGTTGTGCTCAAATCGCTCTTTGAGGAACAGATTCAATATGAAGCAGGTGCACTGGTAGAAGCAGGTCTGTCGCCTGAAGCACATGATTACATAACAGCGTATTCCAAGAATAATGCACTTGAAGAACACCTCAGGCTGATTGAGGAGGCCAAAAAAAAGGTTAAGATTCCGGTTATTGCCAGCATCAATTGCATGTCGGCCAGTGAATGGATAACATTTGCAAAAGATATTGAAAACGCTGGCGCCGATGCCCTGGAACTCAATGTTTTTTTTATGGCATTGGATGCAGAGCAATCAGCTGAGAAATACGAAAAACTGTATTATGATCTGGTTGTAAAAATCAGCAGCGTAACCAAATTGCCCGTGTCAGTTAAGTTGGGCCACCACTTCACAAATCTTACAGGTGTTGTCAACAACCTTTATGTCAGGGGGGCACGGGGTGTTGTATTGTTCAACCGCTTCTATGAACCCGATATGGATATCGAGAATATGAAGATAACCAGTGCGGGAGTGTTCAGTTCGCCTGAAGATATTCGCCAGTCATTGAGATGGGTGGGGATTATCTCTGACAAGGTTGAGAAAATAGACATTGCTGCTTCAACAGGTGTACACGATGGCAAGGCCGCTGTTAAACTCATACTTGCTGGCGCCAAAGCAGTGCAGGTATGTTCTGTGTTATACAAGAAAGGCGAAGAGCAGATAAAAGTAATGAACGATGAAATAGCATCCTGGATGCAGAAAAAGAGCTTTAAGACAATTGATGATTTTCGAGGTAAGCTGAACATCAGTAATATTCCTGATCCGTCTCATTATGAACGCTCACAGTTTATGAAGTATTTTTCAAACTACCACTAATCTTTAAAAAGCCCGGGTGGTTAATCCTGCTGGCTGATTTGTTCAGTAACTCTCAACTACCTTTTTCAGCTCATTGAACAGCGGCATTTTCTCATCGCTCACCATGCATTCTGCCTCCCTGAGAAAACGAATGCATTCTAAAATGTCACTGTCTGTGGCGTTGGGTATTGCCTCTTCTATTACCGTGAACGATTCGAGTGCCGATACATAATCTCCCCTGATGAAGATATCGGCAAAAACCCGAAGGTGCTTGCTGAAATCGAGCCCCGATTGCCAGCAGGCGGCTACCAGAGCCGGAAGGTAATCTTCAAAGTCATTCTTCTGAAGCGATTCTGCGATAATGGGCGCCGCCTCCTTTGATTTTATTTCAGTTAAAAATTTAAGGATTTCATTTCTCACCTGTTGGTCGGTGTTTTTGTTGACCATAATGAGTAAATCGGGCAACAAGTTAACCGATCCTGAATTTCTGATTTCAAGCAAAACAGGTAGTATGAGATGGGGATCATTGCTTTTGAGCAATGCAATCCATTCCTTTTCGATTGTGTTGTATTTTTCCATCATTTGTATCACTAAGTTCTAAGGTTCCTGCTCTGAATCTATAAACTCAATCTGCAATATGTTTGGTGTGTTGTTGGTTATTTTAAAGCGATTATCGATCCGGTAGTTCACCAGCCAGATGATACGGCCTTTTGATTCCAACACCCACACATGCTGTTTGTCGGGTAAAGGTACTTTGTTGTTGACCAGGTAATCACTTACTTTCTTGGTTCCTCTCATACCAAGGGGTTGAAAGCTGTCGCCAGGTTTCCATCTGCGCAGTATCAGGGGATACGCTACTTTCTCAGCATCCAATACGGCATAATTTGATGCTGCCGGAATTTTAAAATTATGATTCAACAAGTTTTTAAAAACCAGATGCAACGGGCTGTTTATGCTTCCGGTCTCAGCTTCGATCAATATTTCAGCGTGATTGGGCAGGGTATTCCGGGTGATGATCAGCTGCAAACGGTCTCTGGTTATGGTGTGGGTTTTGGTAATGATCCGCTTACCGGGTATTGAGCCGAATGAATCAACAATGGATCTGATATTTCTCTGATTGCAGCCGAAAGGTCGGAGCAGCTCAAAAAGCAGTGTTTCCGTAGCGGGATACTTTTTGAGCTTTTCCATGTCGATCAGCACCTTGCCGCGGGTTTCAGAATACACTTCCTTTTTTATGTTTTCCATCATAAAATCCAGCAACAGCTCAGTTTGCCCAAGCCTGCCAATGGTGTCAATGGCATTCGGAAGAAATGACGGATTGATAATTACAAATTCAGGAATGATTTCATGCCTGATTCGGTTGCGTATGTATTTGGTTTGCGCATTGGATGAATCTTCACGCCAGGCGAGTTTTCCAACTTCAGCAAAATGCTCAATATCCCATCGTGAGGCAAAGAGTAAAGGCCTGACAATATTATCAACCCGGGGATTGATACCGGTAAGCCCCCTGATTCCCGTGCCCCGTGCAAAGTTGATAAGCACTGTTTCAACAACATCATTCTGGTTGTGGGCAATTGCAATGAAATCAAATCCGTGCTTTTTAGCAATTTCATGAAACCAGTTGTAACGCAATTCGCGCGCGGCCATTTGAACCGATAACCCATGTTCGTCGGCATATTCGCGGGTATTGAACCGGACCAGATGACAAGGTTTACCTGTTTTCTGAGCCAGGTTTTCTACAAAAGCCTGGTCTGCTTCTGATTCTTCTTCACGCAACTGGAAATTGCAATGCGCAATAGCAAAATCTATATCAGCCTGAAGGAAAAGATGCATCATGACCACTGAATCAATTCCTCCGCTGACGGTCAGCAGGAACCTGTTATTCAGCGAACAACCGCAAATTTTTATAAGGTGTTTCTTAAAGTCTTCCAGCATAATTCATCCGGGCTTTCCAACCAAGGAAAGTTATTTATTTTGTCGGATATAAAAAAAGACCTGGCAGATAAACATGCCAGGTCAGTTAAGTTTAAGATCTCATGTTGTTTATCAGCTTTGTTTCAACAATACAACAATATAGGGTACAAATACAAGTAATCCTGCGATAACCGAGGTGATAACCGAAACCAGTACCGCACAGGCAGAGATATCTTTCACCAATCCTGCTACCTCGTTTCTTTCCGGAGATACCTTGTCGGTGAGTTTCTCAAT
>JAFGOR010000077.1 GCA_016926375.1 Bacteroidales bacterium | reverse complement strand
TAAATAAACATCTTACAACTTATAACATCTTCATTATTAACGATAAATGAGCATTAGCTTGACGGCTATGCCTCCAAAGGGGGACATTCAAATACATAAGCTCATATACAATACCATAGATTGCAGGTTATGCCTCTGTATAATTAAGAAAATCATTTTATAAATATATCAGTGATAAATTAAGTTGACGGCTAAAGCCTCCCAACTACGCCCTTTTTATATACCTATTGCTCAATATATTTTTCCAGTCCGGGCGTGTAGTAAACCTGGAAACGGCCCTGCGAATCGGCATAAATGAGAAAGGCATCCAGGAACTGATGCGTCTTTAAAAATTCAATGGACTGATCCAACCCCATAACCATCAGCGCAGTAGCATATGCATCGGCAGCAATGCAATCATCAGCTACAACGGTGGCACTCAACAGGTTAGAGACCACCGGATAGCCGGTTTTGGGATTGATGGTATGAACATACTTGATCCCGTCTTTTTCGTAAAATTTCCGGTAATTACCTGAAGTAGCCAATGATTTGTCATCCAGACTGACAATAGCCTGCAGGTTTGCCCCAGGGAGCATATTTCCCTCCTGTGGCTTGTCGATGCCAATCTTCCAGGCAGATCGTTTGCTGTTCTTTCCCTTTGCCCTTACCTCACCGCCAATCTCCACCATGTAATTCCGGATTCCCCTGTTTTCCAGAAATCGGGCAACCAGGTCAACCGAATAGCCCTGGGCAATGGCATTCACATCGAGCCGCATGTTTACATGTTGCTTCACCAGTTTTCCTTCGCTCAGATCTACCTTGTTCATGCCCACATATTGAAGCAGGCTGTCGATCACAAGGCTGTCCACCGCCATCGTGTCACTGCTTCCGAAACCCAAAGCATTCACTATCGGGCCTACCGTAATATCAAAGGCCCCGCCGGTGTTAGTAAAAACCTCCTTTGATTTGTTGAATACCTCAATAAACTTAGTGTCGGCTACTACAGCCGAATCATTTCTGTTGAACCGCGAAATGATTGAATTCTGCTGGTAAATTGAAAGGGAATAGTCAAAATCATTCAGGAGCGAATCAATGGATGATTGCAGGTTTTCACCATGAGCTGATTCATAAATGATGTGATAGGTAGTGCCTTGTGCAAATCCCGCTATTTCTTCGAAGTTCCGTTTTTTTCCGGGCCGGGTTAAAAGAAATGCCACAAGAAAAAAAACAGCAACAACAGCAAGCTGCAAAATGGTGTTTCTGAACTTCATGATGCGATGTACTATCCTCCGAAGTCGTCGAAATCAACCATCTCATCAGGCACGCCCAGGTTATAGAGCATTTTCTGAACTGCATCGTTCATCATAGGCGGTCCGCACAGATAGTACTCCACATCTTCGGGGGTTTCATGTTTGCTCAGGTATTCATCATACAAAACCTGGTGAATAAAACCCGTATACCCGGTCCAGTTGTCCTCAGCCACCGGTTCAGACAAGGCGATATTGAATTTGAAGTTGGGGAAATCTTTTTCAATTTTCCTGAAATCCTCTTCATAAAAAACTTCGCGTTTTGAACGGGCACCGTACCAATAGCTGACTTTCCGGTTGCTTTTAAGAGTATGAAACAGGTGGAAGATGTGTGAGCGAAGCGGTGCCATACCGGCGCCTCCGCCGATATATACCATTTCGCGGTTGGTATCTTTTATGAAGAACTCACCGAAAGGTCCTGAGATCATCACCTTATCTCCGGGTTTCCGTGAGAATATGAAGGAAGAGCAGATACCGGGAGGAACATTTTTGAATGCACCTGCCGAACGGTCCCAAGGAGGCGTGGCAATGCGGATATTCAGCTTCACAATATTGCCTTCTGCCGGATGATTGGCCATGGAATAGGCCCTGAAAGCCTCCTCCTGATTCGACATGGTCAGATCCCACATCTTGTTCTTATCCCATTCATCGCGGAATTGTTCTTCCACGTCGATATCCCTGAATGCCATTTCATATTTGGGCACATCAATCTGGATGTAGCCACCCGATTTGAAGCGAAGTTCCTCTCCCGGAGGCAGTTTAACCACAAACTCCTTGATGTAGGTAGCCACATTGCGATTGGAAACCACTTCACACTCCCATTTTTTGATTCCCATCACTTCTTCCGGAACGTGTATTTCCAAATCTTCCCGGATTTTTACCTGGCAACCCAAACGCCAGTTGTCATTAACCTGCCTGCGGTTAAAGAAACCCAGTTCGGTAGGTAAAATGGAACCTCCACCGCTGACAACCTGGCAGCGGCACAAACCGCATGTTCCTCCGCCACCGCAGGCTGAAGGAAGAAATATTTTTTCCTGTGAAAGCGTTGATAACAAAGTTGAACCAGGGGCAACCTCCAGTTCCTTTTCTTCGTTGATTTTGAGTTTAACTGTTCCGCCTGCTGTTAGTTTGGACTTGGCATACAACAGCATGGAAACAAGAAGCAATATGATTCCCAGAAAAACGACAATACTGAGTAGGATAATCTGTCCGAGGCCCATAATTCAATCGATTACTATAATTACTTTTAAATTTTAATGCCGCTAAAACCCATAAAGGCAATGGCAAGCAACCCGGTGATGATAAACGCCAGGCCCAGGCCTCTCAAAGGTGCAGGCACATTTGAATATTTCAGTTTCTCGCGGATAGCTGCCAGCACAACAATAGCCAATGCCCATCCGAACCCGGCACCGAAACCGAAAACCGTTGCCTCGGCAATTGTTCCGTACTCCCGTTCCTGCATAAAGAGCGAGGCTCCTAAAATAGCACAATTCACAGCAATGAGCGGAAGGAAAATGCCCAACGCATTGTATAACGAAGGAGAAACCTTTTCCACCACCATTTCAATCAGCTGCACCATGGCGGCAATCACAGCAATAAACAACAGAAAGCTCAGAAAGCTGAGATCCACCTGGTCAAATGAAGTTCCGAGCCACTTCAGGGCACCGGCTTTCAACAGATAGTTCTCGAGAAGCCAATTCACCGGAACGGTTACCGTAATCACAAAAATTACCGCTATTCCCAGGCCAACCGATGTTTTAACAGTTTTTGAAACCGCCAGGTAAGAGCACATACCGAGAAAATAGGCAAATACCATATTCTCGGTAAAAACATTACGAATGAAAAGATTAAATAAATTTTCCATGACTGTTTCCGGTTATGCCTGGTTTTTTTCAATAAGCTTTCGGTTGTAACTGCGCTGAACCCAAATAATTACGCCCACGGTAATCAGCGCCATAGGGGGCAGTATCATCATGCCGTTGTCCCTGTAACCCAATTCATAAAACCCCTGGGGAACAACCTGGTAACCCAGCAAAGAACCGCTTCCGAATAATTCGCGTACAGTGGCAATGGCTATCAAAATAAGCCCATACCCTGCCCCGTTGCCAATCCCGTCGAGAAATGAATCCATGGGTTTATTACTCATGGCAAATGCTTCAAGCCGGCCCATCAGAATGCAATTGGTGATAATCAGACCCACAAAAACAGAAAGCTTCTTACTCACATCATACATATATGCCTTAAGAAACTGGTCCACCAGAATTACCAGGAAGGCAATCACAACAAGCTGAACAATAATTCTTATACGTGGAGGAATGGTATTGCGTCCGAGTGAAATGATCAGGTTGGAGAATGCTGTAACCACTATAACAGAAAGTGCCATTACAATGGCCGGTTTCATTTGAACTGTAACCGCCAAAGCAGAACAGATACCCAGTACCTGCACCGTAATCGGATTTTCGTTGTTCAGCGGATTTACAAGCAATTTAAGATTCTTCATATCGCTAAAAATCTTTTAATTCTGTTTGAAAAAACTCTGGTAACTTACCAGGCAGGTATCCAACATGGCTTCCAGCCCTTTACTGGTAATGGTACCCCCAGAAATACCATCCACCTCATGGGGTGAAGCGGGATCAGCACCTCCTTTTACCACGTCAACGGAAACAAATTCGCTTTTCTCGTTGAATACCTTCTTTCCGTTAAAAGGATCCATAAAGAACGGCTGATTGATTTCAGCCCCCAAACCGGGTGTTTCACTCTTATGGTCGAACATCACCCCGTAAATGGTATTGAAATGCGGAAGTCCCCCGG
>JAFGOR010000076.1 GCA_016926375.1 Bacteroidales bacterium | reverse complement strand
TTTGCACCGCCGGGTAAGTCTCATACGGCCAGCTCCTGCTGAATCCCCCCAGGTCCGGAAGGAAGCAAGGGTAGGCGGTTGTAGCGGCGCGATATGATCAGCTTACCCGGTTTTTATTTTAGGCTTTTAGGAATTTAGGCTTTTAGGTGTTTAGGATAAAGAATCCTAAACTGTTAAACACCAGAATTCTTAAACTCCTAAATTCCTAACCCCCTTACCACTTCTTCAGGTGCCTGAACCAATTCAACCAAAACGCCTTCACTGCACAGCGGAAATTCTTCGTTTCCCTTGGGATGAATGAAGCAAACATCATAGCCTGCTGCTCCTTTTCTGATGCCTCCCGGGGTGAATCTTACCCCTTGTGCGGTAAGCCATTCCACGGCTTTCGGCAAATCATCAATCCACAGGCCAATATGGTTCAGTTTTGGTTCATGAACTTTCGGTGATTTCTCCGGATCAACAGGTTGCATAATATCCATCTCAACCGCATGAACTCCTTTTCCCATTCTCAGGATGTCCTCATCCACATTTTCCCGCTCACTTCTGAATGTCCCGGTTTTCTCAAGGCCCATCATGTCAACCCAGAATTTTTCGAGTTTTGACTTGGATTCGTTGCCAATGGCGATTTGTTGAATTCCTAACACTTTAAATGGTCTCATGATAAAAATTGTTTTTTTTCAGAGGGTGAAAATATATAATAATTAGGTTAATTTTCCGCCTTGATCAAATTTTCAAAACACGAACTTATGAAAAAGCTGATCAGGTTTGTCTTAAATCACATACCACGTCCCTGGCTGATCAGGCTGAGCCAGGTTTTTATGAAGTTTTCGGCTTTCTTTTACCGGGGAGATAACGTGGAATGCCCGGTATGTGGTGGTCGTTTCCGGAAGTTCATGCCATACGGGTACAATATAGTAAGGGAAAATGCACTTTGCCCGAAATGCCTGGCGTTGGAACGACACAGGCTGCTCTGGTTGTATTTCATGAGTAGAACGGGAATTTTTACGGAACAGCTGAAGGTGTTGCATGTGGCTCCCGAGCAATGTTTTCACCAACGCTTCAGGAGGTTAAAGAATCTGACCTATGTTACAGCAGATCTTGAGTCTCCGCTGGCAGATGTTAAGCTGGATGTACAGCAGATGCCCTTTGGCAACGATGAGTTTGATGTGGTGATCTGCAACCATGTGCTTGAACATGTTCCGGACGACCGGAAGGCAATGGCTGAAATTTACCGGGTGCTCAGGCCCGGCGGATATGCCATACTGCAGGTTCCGTTGGATTACTCCGCCGCAACAACTTATGAAGACGCGTCAATTACAGATCCGGCTGAGCGGGAAAAGCATTTCAGGCAGAAAGACCATTACCGGATGTACGGAAGAGATTACCTGGAACGATTGAAGGGAGCCGGTTTCCAGATCAGGGAGCATAATTTCCTGGATACCCTGTCTTCCGAAGAGAGAACCCGTTATCAACTACCAGCCATGGAATATATGTATGGATATTACAAAGATTCAAACGTATAATCAAGATAAGCAGTCGATTACGTTTTTATTGATGAAAATTTATAGATTTAATTAGTTTTTTTTAGCAGTTTATGGCGTGTAATAATTTATTTGTATATATTTGCCCAAAATAAAAACATGAGAAATATCATTATCATCGTGAACCTATTTGTGCTCGTGGTCCTTAACAAACCACGGTGAGAATGGTTATACGCTGTAATGAAAAATATAGGAGCCATTCTTGCCAAAGAGAATGGCTTTTTTAATTTTAAAATATCGGTAACAACCTTATAAACAGAAGTATGAAGATTAAGCTAAGAAGCTCGGAAACCACTGAAGGTCGCCGGATGGCTGGCGCAAGAAGCCTTTGGCGCGCAACAGGAATGCGTGAAGATCAGATAGGCAAACCCATAATTGCCGTGGTGAATTCTTTTACACAATTTGTTCCGGGGCATACACATTTGCATACCATAGGGCAGGAGGTCAAAGCGCTTATCGAAAAGGAAGGCTGTTATGCAGCTGAATTCAATACCATTGCCATCGATGATGGTATTGCCATGGGACATGACGGCATGCTATACTCACTTCCTTCGCGCGATCTGATAGCTGACAGCGTAGAGTACATGTGCAATGCCCATAAGGTTGACGGGATGATTTGCATCAGCAACTGCGACAAGATCACCCCGGGCATGATGATGGCCGCAATGCGGCTTAATATCCCGGCTGTTTTTGTTTCAGGTGGCCCGATGGAAGCAGGCAGAATCGGGGAGCGCAAGTATGATCTTATTGATGCCATGGTTATGGCTGCCGATGACAATGTTCCTGAGAGTGAAATCACAGCTGTAGAAAGAGAAGCCTGTCCCACATGCGGCTCCTGTTCCGGCATGTTCACTGCCAATTCCATGAACTGCCTGAACGAGGCAATCGGACTGGCACTTCCGGGCAACGGAACCGTTGTTGCTACCCATAAAAACCGCAAGGTGTTGTTTGAAAAAGCAGCAAGGCAGATTGTTGCCATAACACGCAGGTATTATGAAGAGGGAGATGATTCGGTATTGCCAAGGTCGATTGGCACTCGCGCTGCATTTATGAATGCCATGGCCCTGGATATTGCCATGGGTGGTTCAACCAATACCGTACTTCATTTACTGGCTGTTGCCAGGGAAGCCGAAGTTGATTTTACCATGAAGGATATTGATACCCTGTCGAGAAAAATTCCGGTACTGAGCAAGGTGGCACCCAGCTCGCATTACCATGTGGAAGATGTGAACCGTGCCGGCGGTATTCTGGGAATTATGGGTGAGTTGGAGCGGGCTGGTTTGGTTGACTCAGCAGCTAAACGTGTTGACATGCTTACACTGGGTGAAGCCATTAAGCTTTATGATTTAAAAAGCCCAGCTGTGTGCGACGAGGCCAGGGAAATTTTTTCCAGTGCTCCTGCCGGAATTAAAAATTTGAAAATGGGCAGCCAGAATGTGTATTATAAAGAACCTGACCTGGATAGGGAGAACGGTTGTATACGCGATCTGGCACATTGCTATTTCCGCGATGGCGGACTGGCAGTTCTTTATGGCAACATTGCCCGTGACGGATGCGTGGTGAAAACTGCAGGTGTTGATCCGTCGATTTATAACTTCAAGGGGACTGCAAAAGTTTTTGAATCGCAGGATGATGCCTGCGAGGGCATACTGGGTGGCAAGATTGCTGCCGGAGATGTTGTGGTTATCACCCATGAAGGTCCCAAAGGCGGACCCGGAATGCAGGAGATGCTTTATCCCACTTCCTATATCAAATCAAAAGGACTGGGGAAAAGCTGTGCTTTGCTGACTGACGGAAGGTTTTCAGGTGGCACCTCAGGACTTTCCATCGGACATGTATCACCTGAAGCAGCTGCCGGAGGAGAAATAGGATTGGTGCGCGACGGTGATATTATTGAAATAAATATACCTGCCCGATCGGTCAATGTGGTGCTCCCGCAGGGGGTGCTTGAACAACGCAGACAAAAAGAGGCAGAGAGAGGTATTGAGGCTTATACTCCTGTCAGCCGAAACAGAAAAATCTCAAAGGCACTTAAGGCTTATGCCAGCATGGTTACTTCAGCCGATAAAGGCGCCGTGAGAGAGGTTCAATAACCATTTGTCGATTTTATTGTTATAGGTACCGACAGGTTTCATATTTAATTTATCTTACAATGAAAGCAACTAAAGAAACAGAAACAACAACGATTGATATACCTAACAAAATCAGGGTTACCGGAGCTGAAGCAATCATGTTAAGCCTGATTCAGGAAGGTGTTGATACCCTTTTCGGGTATCCTGGCGGTGCGATAATGCCTGCCTATGATGCGCTTATGAATTACACCGACAAACTCAGGCATATCCTTACACGCCATGAACAGGGCGCCATTCATGCTGCCCAGGGTTATGCCCGTGTTACCGGAAAGGTTGGCGTATGCATGGCCACTTCAGGTCCGGGTGCTACCAACCTGATCACCGGAATTGCCGATGCCATGATTGATTCAACCCCACTGGTTTGTATCACCGGACAGGTTGCTGCAGGCCTCCTGGGAACTGATGCATTTCAGGAAACAGATGTGATTGGAATCAGCATGCCGGTTACCAAATGGAATTACCTGATAACCAAACCAGAAGAAATACCGGCCATTTTAGCCCAGGCGTTCTATATAGCTAAGACTGGCAGACCTGGTCCGGTTGTTGTTGACATTGCCAAAAATGCCCAGTTTGGAATGCTCGACTTTGAATACCACAAATGCAAACGCATGCGAAGTTATGCGCCCGAGCCGAGAATCAGTTTGGATAACCTGAAAGCCGCCACTTCCCTGATTAATAGTGCTAAAAAACCCTATATACTGGCCGGACAGGGTATCATTCTGGGAGGAGCCGAACAGGAATTTCTTCAGTTTGTGGAGAAATCAGGTATTCCGGTAGGATGGACCATTCTGGGTGCATGTGCGCTGCCAAAGGATCATCCGCAAAACATTGGCATGCTCGGTATGCATGGTAATTATTCGGCAAATATTAAAACCAATGAGTGTGATTTGCTTATAGGGGTTGGAATGCGCTTTGACGACCGGGTTACCGGAGATCTGAGCAGGTATGCCAAACAAGCCAAAATCATTCATCTTGAAATTGATAAGGCTGAAATCAACAAGGTTGTGACGGCTGATGTTCCCTTGCATGGTGATGTTAAGGATACACTTCCCCTGTTAACCAAAATGATTGAAAAGCGTGATCATTCGGCATGGATCAGAGCGTTTAGGGAAGCTGACAAGATAGAATATGAAACAGTAATTCAGCATGATCTGCATCCTGTTAAACCGGGGTTGACCATGGGTGAGGTAATCCACCTCATTAATGAAGGAACAAAAGGTGATGCCATTGTGGTTACTGATGTCGGGCAACATCAAATGTTTGCTTCAAGATATGCTTTTCATAAAAATCCGCGTAGCTTTGTAACTTCAGGAGGTCTGGGAACAATGGGTTTCGGGCTCCCTGCTGCGCACGGAGCCAAAATAGGGTGTCCTGATAAACAGGTTATTCTTTTTGTGGGAGACGGCGGATTTCAGATGACCATACAGGAACTTGGAACCATCAATCAGACCCAGGCTGCAGTTAAAATTGTACTTTTAAATAACAAATACCTGGGCATGGTGCGGCAATGGCAACAACTTTTCTTTGATAAAAGGTATTCCGAGACCTACCTGCTGAACCCTGATTTTATCAAGGTGGCTGAAGGATTTGGCATCAAGGGGAAAAAAGTTCTTGAAAGACCACAGCTTGCGCAGGCTATTCAGGAGATGCTGGATCACAATGGCCCTTATCTGCTCGAAGTATCCATTGAAAAAGAGGATAACGTATTTCCCATGGTACCTACCGGAGCATCAGTCTCAGAAGTGATTCTTGAACAAAAAAAGTAACAGATATGGCTACAACAACTATAAATAGCGAGAACGGCAACTGCAAGGAAGGGAAAAAATCTTTTACCATTTCTGCATTTTCAGAAAATCATATTGGTCTTCTCAATAGAATAACCATCATATTTACCCGCCGGCAGGTCAACATCGACAGTCTTACCGTTTCGGGATCAGCCATACCAGGCATTCACAAGTTCACCATTGTTGTAAATGATTGCCGTGAAAAGGTGGAAAAAGTGGTTGAACAGATTGAAAAACTGGTTGAGGTACTTAAGGCATTCTATCACACTGAAGATGAGGTAATTCACCAGGAAATTGCGCTTTACAAGGTTCCTACCAAGGCTTTACTCGAAAGCAACAAGGTTGAAGCAACCATTCGCAAGCACAGTGCCCGCATTCTTGAAGTACGGCCTGAGTATACAGTAATTGAACTCACTGGTCACAAGGAGGAAACCCAGGCGCTTTTTGATGAGTTGAACGAGTACGGATTGCTTCAGTTTACCCGCTCAGGACGCATTGCAGTCACCCGGTCAAGTAAAGAGGTATTCTCTAATTACATGAAAGAAGTAGGACACCAATCAGTTGAATACGAAAAGAATTAATCAATCAATCAATTAATATTAAATACATTATGGCAAAAATTAATTTTGGAGGAGTAGTTGAAGACGTTATAACCCGTGAAGAATTTCCGCTTAAAAAAGCGCAGGAAATTCTGAAAGACGAAGTTGTTGCTGTTATCGGTTATGGTGTTCAGGGACCTGCCCAGGCTTTGAACATGAAAGAGAACGGCATCAATGTAATTATTGGTCAGGCTCCTGAATTCAAGGCTGACTGGGATAAGGCCATCAAAGATGGC
>JAFGOR010000009.1 GCA_016926375.1 Bacteroidales bacterium | reverse complement strand
TAATGCTATATACTATTGGTTTCCTTGCCATGAAGGCAAAGATAATAAATTTATTTAGTATACCTATTAAGTAATAGTTACACTAGTTCTTCTCATACCCCCATTTCACCATAATCTCCGTTGCAGCATCACCCTTGGTTAAAGATTTGGTGATGTCAACGGTAACAAAGCTTACGCCGTGAATTTCCATGGCCCGTTCAATCCAGCCACCAATCCGTCCCTCAACCAGTTTACTGGGCTCTTCAAACCGGGTGATACGCAGCACCACATAATTATCTCCCTTTTCAGCCACTTCCATGTTGCTGGGTTGGTAATACGTGGTGAAAATCCTTCCTGCCCGGTCGATAATGAAATGCGGAGATGCCGCCTTTACAAAGAATTTATAGATACCAGTAAGGGCAGTTTCTGCACTGTAGCGTCCGCACTGCCAGGCTCCTTTAACCGCGTCACTGAATATCAGCTGCCCGAGCGATTCCGTAGGAATCAACGCAGCATCCTGCAAGGAGTACCAGTTTGATGGCAACACAGGCTCCTGAAAGATCTTTCTCGATTTTTCGGGAAGGCTTTCCAGCCAGGTGTTGTATTTTTCCGGATGGTGCTTCTTCAGATAGTCAGCGATTGACTTTACAGCTGATCCTTTGATTTCCATAGTAGTGATATATTAGTTTTCAGGTTTACATGCGTCTCTTATCGGATAAAATCACTTTCTTATTTCGTTATAATAGATCCAAATGAGTTATCCTACCAGGTACTGCAATTAAACACATCTTTTTCAACCGCAGCACTGAAAACGAAGAAAGTTATTAACCAATTGCGGAAATTTGAGCTTCAGGAATGACTTGCTATCGTCATTGCAAATACCGACAGAAAGGGCCAGAACAATATAATGAACAGCCCCACCGAAAGCAGGATGTCAAGACCGACAATACGCTTTTTAATGTTTCCTTCAGCATGCAGGCATAAGATCATTGCGCCTGTTCTCATGGCCAGCTGTATCATAAAAAAGAGAAATATCCGAAATCCATGCCGGTTGTACAACCTTGCCTGTTCCATATCAAAGCGCATCAGGGCTGAAAAACTGCGTGACAAACCGGTACTCACAGAGGGCTCCCCGGTAAGAATTGCTGAACCTGAAGGCAAAGGATATTCACGGCCGGCAGCCCCGAAGAACAGAGAATAGCCAAAAACGGCCAGAATAATAATAAGGAAAGAAAGATTAACCAGAAAGTAGCTGTCCCTAAGGATGGTTGCCTTCACCTTCGAGCATTTTCAGGGTGTCTGTAATTTGCTGCATATCTGATGCATGCTCATCAAAAATGTAAGATGTATCGTTTTCCAGATCTTTCAGGATATCTTCCGCATCCCTGCCAATGCCTTCAAAATCTTCCTCGTTGATGCCCTCACGGATGATTTCCTTGATGAACCTGGGTCCGTTATGTGAGAGTGTGAATCCCCATACCGAGGCAAAAGTTAGTCCCACAATAGAACATACCAGCGCGGCAATGATCATTCCTTTGGGTCCGGCACCCCGGTTTGCCTGCGACAACGCCACAACACTCAGGATGATGCCGATGATACCGAAGATAATGCCCAGATAAAATGTGCAGGGAAACAGGCCCATGGGTATGGCCATAATGCCCATGACCAAACCTGCAACACCCAAACCCTGACCGGCAGTACTTCTATGTTCTTCCATGGTTATGCTAGTTTATCCTCAAAGATAATGATTCCCGGTAAAAAATATACCGGTTTTCTGTCTGAAGTTTCAAAACCAGGTTGTTGTCACTTTTTACAGGGTTTCAATAAAGTTGGTAATATGTTGTACTGGTCATGTGTCTGTTCAGAGAGTTCCATTTGCACGGCTTGCGCAGTAAGAAAATGCGGAGTTTACTAAACCTAAATGAGCAATTTTCGGACAAGCGTAACGCGGCAAATTGGACTTTATGGACAGACACTAATTGTGCAGCGTTTCCATCAGCACTTCAAGTATTTTTCTCGCAGCAAGTGACACGGAAGTACCGGGGCCGAAAATACCAACCACTCCCGACTTATACAGGAAGTCATAATCCTGTGCCGGAATCACACCGCCCACGATAACCATGATGTCATCGCGCCCGAGTTTCTGTAATTCGTCAATCACCTGCGGCACCAGTGTTTTGTGACCTCCGGCTAAACTGGAAACACCCAGCACATGCACGTCGTTTTCAACTGCCTGTCGCGCTGCTTCTGCCGGTGTTTGGAACAGCGGGCCGATGTCCACGTCAAATCCGATATCGGCATAACCGGTGGAAACTACCTTTGCTCCGCGATCGTGACCGTCCTGTCCCATTTTGGCTATCATGATTCGTGGCTGGCGGCCTTCACGTTTGGCAAAATCCTGGCAGAGTGCCCGTGCCTTTGCATAGCCCTCCTCGCCTGCCGATTCACTTGAATAAATTCCGGAAATAGACCGGATGAAGGCCTTGTAGCGTCCGCTTACCTTTTCAATGGCATAGGAAATCTCCCCCAGGGTAGCCCGCAATTTAGCTGCCTCCACAGAGAGCTCCAGCAGGTTTCCCTGGCCGGTTTTAACTGATTCGGTAATCTTATTGAGGGCCTGCTCCACAGCTAATGAATCGCGGTTTGTCTTTAATTCCTGAAGCCTTTTAAGCTGGGCATCACGTACGGCGGCATTATCAACTTCGAGTATGTCAATCGGATCTTCTTTTTCGAGCCGGTACTTGTTCACTCCCACAATGATGTCTTTCCGGGCATCAATTCGTGCCTGCTTGCGTGCAGCAGCTTCCTCAATTCTCATTTTAGGCAGCCCGGTTTCAATGGCCTTGGCCATTCCTCCCAGTTCCTCAACTTCCAGAATGAGTTTCCAGGCACGATGTGCAATTTCGTTGGTCAGGTATTCCACATAATAGGAGCCTCCCCAGGGATCCACACTCCGCGTAATGCCGGTTTCCTCCTGCAAAAATATCTGGGTATTCCGGGCAATGCGGGCAGAGTAATCGGTGGGCAGTGCAATGGCCTCATCAAGAGCATTGGTGTGCAGGCTTTGTGTATGGCCCAATGCAGCAGCCATGGCTTCGATACATGTGCGTGATACATTGTTGAACGGATCCTGTTCTGTTAAACTCCATCCCGAGGTTTGTGAATGGGTCCTAAGTGCAAGTGATTTCGGGTTCTTCGGGTTGAACTGTTTTACAATTTTTGCCCACAGCATGCGTGCAGCACGCATCTTGGCAATTTCCATGAAGTGGTTCATGCCTACTGCCCAGAAAAAAGAAAGCCGGGGTGCAAAAGAATCGATGTCGAGTCCGGCATTGACCCCTGTCCTCAAGTATTCCAGTCCGTCAGCAAGTGTATAGGCAAGTTCAATATCGGCTGTTGCTCCTGCTTCCTGCATGTGATATCCCGAAATGCTGATGGAATTGAATTTGGGCATAAACCGGGAAGTATAGCTGAAGATGTCGGCAATAATGCGCATGGAGGTTTCAGGAGGATAGATATACGTATTCCTAACCATGAACTCCTTGAGGATATCATTTTGAATGGTGCCGCTGAGCTCTTCGAGTTTGGCTCCCTGTTCCAGGGCTGCCACAATATAAAAGGCCATGATGGGCAGAACAGCACCGTTCATGGTCATGGAAACCGACATCTGGTTGAGCGGAATCTTATCAAAGAGCACCTTCATATCCAGAATGGAATCAATGGCAACCCCTGCCTTGCCTACGTCGCCCACAACACGTTCGTGGTCGGAGTCATACCCGCGGTGCGTGGCCAGGTCGAATGCCACAGATAGTCCTTTCTGTCCCGCTGCCAGGTTGCGCCTGTAAAAGGCATTGGATTCCTCGGCAGTTGAAAATCCGGCGTACTGCCTGACAGTCCATGGTTTCATTACATACATGGCAGAATAAGGACCCCTGAGGAAGGGAGGAACTCCGGCAGCATATGCCAGGTGCTCCAGATTTTCGAGATCTTCTTTTTTATACACCGGCTTTACTGGGATGTGCTCTGCCGTCATCCAAAGTTTGTCGGATTCCGGAGTAGCAGCGTCTGATGCCGCTTTGTTCTTTGGCTGGGTCAGGTTCTGAAGGACTATCTTTTTATAATCGGGCTTCATGTATTTGATTTTTTAATGATCTGAAATTTGCATTGCTATAGGGCCTTTTGAAATCAAGCTATTCCCTGCATTTCGTGAAAATGCAGGAGTGTCTCCAGAACATTGGACCGCATGTGGATGAACTCATTCAGTCCCTGCTTTTTCAATTCCTCCATGCAGGCCGGGGCACCAGCAACAAC
>JAFGOR010000075.1 GCA_016926375.1 Bacteroidales bacterium | reverse complement strand
TCCAGGCCAGACCAACAACTTCCTATAACCAGGAATACGACCAGCTGGTTTCGCTGGGTGAAATACTGTCTACAATCATTGTCAGCAATTACCTGAATTATTCTGGTATTCAAAACCAGTGGGCCGACGCCCGGCAATTTCTGAAAACCGATAGCACGTTCAGGGAGGCAAAAGTAGACTGGGATATCTCCGATAAGCTGATCAGGAAACAGTTTGACCTTTCCGGTACCCGGTTATACATTACCCAGGGATTCATTGGGTCAACCGTGAACAGCCTGACCACCACCCTGGGTCGTGAGGGATCTGATTACACGGCAGCCATTCTGGCTTATGTGCTGGATGCGGAATCGGTAACTGTATGGAAAGATGTTCCGGGTGTGCTGAATGCCGATCCCAAGTGGTTTGATGATACGGTGAGGCTTGAAAAGATATCGTATCTCGATGCCATTGAACTCACCTATTACGGAACCAGCGTCATTCATCCCAAGACCATTCAACCCTTAAAGAATAAGGGAATTCGTCTGTATGTGAAATCGTTTCTTCACCCTGAAGATCCGGGCACGGTAATAGGCGACAACAGTTATGAAAAACTGATCCCCTCGTTTATTTTTAAAATGGACCAGGTGCTGATCCACATTCATCCTGCCGATTTCTCGTTTATTGCTGAAGACAACCTGGAAAAGATCTTCCGTTGTTTTGCCGGATATGGCCTGAAAATTAACCTGATGCAAAATTCGGCAGTCAGTTTTGATGTATGCGTGAACAACGATTTAAGCCGGATACCATCGGTACTGGCCGATCTGGAAAAGGATTTCAGGGTTAGGTCGACACCCGGACTGGAACTGATTACCATCCGGTATTATGATGATGCCACTATTGCCCGGGTGTTGGTGAACAAAGACCTGTTACTTACCCAGCGCACCAAAACCACAATTCAGATGGCGGTACGCGATCTGGGATGAGCTGGCTTCAGCCATTGAATGCCAGGAAGGCGTGATGTTGTTGCCTTTTTCTTAAAGCTTAATCATGTAAAACAGGCCAATGTTGATGACCTGGTTGCGTGAGCCATGAAAGTAGACTTTTTCGCCCCTTGGGGTGAACAGTGTGGTTAACGAATGGCTGTATGAGCTTCTTGCACCCAGTACGCCCAGTTTAGTGTGAAACTCAAAACCCACAATGCCGGTGAATCCAAATTCCCAGTTGTTCTCAACGGGTACATTGAAATACTCCTTTAAATAGATCGGATCGTTAATTTTAATGGTCTCCTTTTCATCGCGGAGATAGGAAACATAAGGCCCCAGTGCAAAAGAAAACCGGAATGTTTTTTTGCCGAAAACAAATGCTGCAGTTACCGGCAAATCAATGGTCTCAAGCCTTCGTATGTAGGTGCCTACCGAATCGTTTTTTTCCTCCCAGCCCTTTCCGGCCAGGTTGAACTCAGCCTGAAACCCGATATTGGGTTCGGATATGTGCCGGAAAACGATTCCCATGTTCCGGGAGGTAAGCAAAACCTGATCATACACCTGAGGACTGAAGGCCACCGAGCTTAAGTTTACCCCTCCATGTATTCCGAAATAGGTGGAAGATTTGAACTTATCCTGTGCGTTGAGGCTGGGAAATGCTGACAGCAAAAGAAACAGGATAAGAAACCATCTGGGCATGACAACCGGTATAGGGGAACTTATGTGGTGGTTAAGATAAACTATCTTCCAGAGAAGAAATTACTTCTTTGGAAACCTTTCTGGGGGATTTTTTCTTGATTTCCTTTAATATGCCCAGGGCCTTGTAGCCAAATTCAACAAGCCCGGCCGGGTTTTTATCAAAATTATAACTGCCGATACAAAATTCCAGCTTGGAAATAATATCCTGAAAATCGGCATGATTGATTTTACGGAAGGCCTGCGCGGCAAGGTCGCAGGCATCTCGGAGTCTTTCGCTTTTGGTATCCATGAACTTGGTTGTTAAGATTATGATGGCTAAAGTTAAACCATTTTGAATTAATCAGCAAGCTTGTTTTTCAAGTGCTGATATACGGTGTCTTTGAGCGATTCATAGGTGTGGTTTTCCGGATAAACAGGAGGCAGAAATTCAACGGTTACCTTTCTGAAAAGCCTGGGAAACCTTGTGCCTGAAGGAAGTATTTTATACGAGCCATTAATGGCAACGGGTACTATGGGAACCTTCAACTCCTGACTCAAAATGGCAAAGGTTTGTTTAAAATCGCCCAGTTTCCCGTTCAGGGTTCTGGTTCCTTCGGGGAAGATCATCAGGTTTTTCCCTTTTTTAAGCACTTCAGCCAGCTTTTGAATGGATAATTTGAGGTCCTTGTTTACATCAACCAGGATGATGTTGTTGCGGCTGGCCAGGTAACGCATGAGCGGATTGTGAAAATGCTTTTCTTTGGCATACACATAGGTTTTCTTCATGAACTTGCGCTTGAAGAAGGTAGCTACCAGAAAACCATCGAGTATACTCTGGTGGTTTGGTGCTATGATGCATGCCTTATCGGGTATGTTTTCAATCCCTTTGCCTTTAACTCGCATAAACAGCCGGAAAACCAGTTGCAATATATTCTTATTCAGGTTGTGCGTGAATCCTGAAGCAGGAAGATTGATGTGTACCTTCTCCTTTAAAATCTGCGACCAGCTGATCCCTTCTAAACTGAGCCTGGTTTTCTTTTGATGGATGAATTCTGCCAGTTTGGCTATTGAGGGGAATTCAGCCAGGGTGTTTTCAGGAATATCCACTCCGAAGGCGGTGTCAATAAAAGCGGTCAGGCTTACCCTGCCCAGCGAGTCAAGTGCAAGATCCAGTTCGATATGGTCATTGGGATGCACGGTTTGTTGCGTTTCTTCTTCCAGGAACTTTTTAACAGCCTGGTATTCCCTGGTTTTGGGTTCATCAGCGGCCGCCTGCTTTTTGATCTCGGCCATTTCAGGCAACATGAATCGCTTGACCTTACCCAGGCGTGTTTTGGGCAATTCAGCTGTGGTAATGTTGAAACGCAGTATCTTTTTATGCGGAGAAACCACTTTATTAACCTTATCCACCACATTCCACCTGAAGTATTCCTCAATTTCATTGATTCCGGCATCGTTCAGTTTTCTGAAATCCGGAAGAATGAGCGCCTGCAAAATGCCGTCCTTCAGAAACACACCTGTTTCCTTAATGAATTCGGTTTGTTTGAGAATTGCCTTTTCCACCTCTTCGGGGTTGATGTTTTTACCGTTTGGCAGCACAATGAGCTCTTTCTTGCGCCCGGTAATATGCAGGTATCCTTTTTCATCGAGGTATCCCAGGTCGCCAGTGTGAAACCAGCCGTCCTTGATTACCTCGGCTGTTTCAGCAGGTTTGTTATAGTATCCCTGCATCACGTTTTTTCCGGAAACAACAATTTCACCCTCGTCGAATCGGATCTGCAGTCCCGGCAACAGGTGCCCCGGAATTCCCGGGAAAACGGTGCCGGGCCTGGTAAAGGTGATCATGGGTGCCGTTTCGGTTAAACCGTAGCCTTCGAGAATTTCAAACCCCAGTGTTTTGAACAACCTCACCACCTCAGGGTCAACAGGAGCTCCGCCGCAAACCAGGTATTTCAAATGTCCCCCGAATTTTTTGTGCACCGATCCGAACAGTTTTCGTGAGAATTTCAGGGAGTCAATGGCTCCGGCAAGTGCCAGCATGGTTCTGGCAATGAAACTGCTGTTTATTTTTTCCCTGAGGCCCTTGTATATGAGCTGGTATAAGCGAGGCACTCCAATCATGATGGTTACCCCAAATTGTTTCAGCGTGGCCAGCATATCTTCCGCAGCCAGTGACTTATTGAGCACCATGGTGCCACCTGTATACAAAGGGGCAATGACGGATCCCACCAGCGGCAAAATATGGTGTAAAGGCAACAGTATCATGGTGCGGTCGTTTGCCGTAAAAATGGGAACATCATGGCAAACAGCAGTGAGATTGGTAACAATGTTCTGAAAAGAAAGCATGACCCCTTTGGGATTACCGGTTGTGCCGGAGGTGTAGAGAATTAAGGCAGTCCGGTTCATGTCTTCCACCATGAAATCAGCCGTATCTGCTGCTAAATCAGGCAGCTGAAGATTCTCAAAAACCAGCAACTGCGGATCAACACCAGCTTCTGATGCAGCCTGTTGCAAAAGTGGCTGCTTTTCAGCCGAACAGAACATGGCAGCCGGTTTGGCATCACCCAAAATGTAAGTAACATCTTCTAATGCCGATAGCACATCAATAGGCACAACTGTACCGCTGCTTTTCCAAACAGCATAAAGCGCAACTATCCATTCCAGGCGGTTTTCGGAGAATATAACAATGCGCTTGTTATGTAATTTGGGTAACAAGGCTGCATATTGATCAATTTGTTTAAGGAGGTTGTTATAGGTGATGTTCTCATTCTTTCCAGCAAGCGCCGCCTTCTCTGATCTTCCAATAAATTTTACCATCCCGTTGATTTAAGTGCCACAAAGTTACAATAATATAACAAGAATGACAATTTTCAATATATCAGCTGTTCTCCACGCATAGCGCGTCATTCAGCACAATTATTGCCTTCCGGTAATCATCCCTGCTAATGACAAATTGCATGTTCACCTGCTTCAGCGATTGCGACAGGGCATCCACATTGATGCTGTTATTGGCCAGGGCTGCAGTGGCCTTGGAGAGTATGCCGGGCTGCGCAATATTGGTGCCCAGTGTACATACCAGGGCTACCGGTTTAACAGTTACCTCGTAGTATTTGACCCTCAGGTCGTTTATCAGCTTCTCGCAAAGGTCTTCTTCCCATATCACCTGCGTGATGCTGTTGGCATTGGTTGCCTTAAGGATATAGCTCACATTGTATTGCTCAAAAATGGTCATGATCTCACGGTCGTAACCCACCTGGCCCACCATCATGGGGTCGTGTATCTCAATGGCCATTACCTTGTCGGTTCCGGAGATGATTTCCACCTTCGATTTTTCTCCCACATAATTCCTGGAAATCAGGGTTCCGGGATGATCAGGTTCAAAGGTGTTCTTGATGCGAATGTTGATCCCTGCCATTTCCAGCGGCTTGGATGCCTTGGGGTGGATGGCTTCCATGCCGACATCCGCCAGCTGATCGGCCACGTTGAAATTGGTGAATCCAACGGGTATCGACTTGTCAACGCCCACAATGTTGGGGTCTGCGGATGAAAGGTGAAATTCCTTGTGAATTACCGCTTCATCTGCTTTTACTTCAACAGCAACCTTACAGAATGTAACCTCGCTGTATCCCCTGTCGAATTCACGCATGATGCCTTCGGTACCTTTGGTGTAGCCTGTTACAATGGGAATGGTTGAAGTGAAGTCAATATTTTTGAAAGCTTTGTGAATGCGTTCATCAATGCTGAGGTATTCCGAGTCGTTAAACCCGCAAAGATCCACAAAGGTGGCTTTGATGTTATTGTTCCCGAGAATGTTAACTGAATTGAAAGCCGAGTGTGCTTCGCCAATAGAAGACAGTATCTCACGGGCAGCCAGCAAGATGTTCTGCCGGTTAACGTAGCCCGTTGCCAGCACATCTGCCAGGTTGTTCAAATAATTCTTAGCCTGTACCATGCGGCCTGTAATGAATTCGTCGGCTTTCTGCTGATTCAGACCAATACTTTCAAATGTGCGGTTGATGGCTATCAGCTTGTCCAGCAATTCCATCATGGCCCTGTTGTAATCGGTACGATCAACAAATTGCTGGTAAATTCCCGGCTCTTTGGTCTTCTTATGCTCCAATAACCAGTTGGTAACGTTGTTATAGGCCGAAACCACGAAGATCCGGTTGTAATTACCACAATCTGCACAGGGCTTCATAATGATGTTATTCATCACATCCTGGAACTTCGACATGGAGGTTCCGCCGATTTTCTCAACTGTAAGCATGTAAATCCTGATGAGTATTAATGTATATTTTTACAAATCG
>JAFGOR010000074.1 GCA_016926375.1 Bacteroidales bacterium | reverse complement strand
TAAATGAGCATTAGCTTGACGGCTATGCCGCTGGCCTTGCTCTGCCGAAGCGGCTACGCGAAGGCGCAGCGGGGGTCAGGGGGTGGACCAATACAGGAAAATGTTAATGGCTATATGAATAATAATAACTATTACAATAAAATAAACCAGCCAAATGCATACAAACTAAGGAAGAATATGACGAAAGCTGAAGCTTGTTTTATGGAAATAGGCATTAAAGGCTGGAAAAATGAGAGGATATTCGTTTAGACAACAACTACCAATCCTCAATTTCATTGTGGATTTTGTTTGAATTCCATTGAAATTGGTTGTAGAAGTAGATGGGTATTCGCATTCTCTGGATGATGTTTTATTCAGGGCCGAAATTAAAGATTAAGCATTAAGGGAAGCAGGATTCAAAGTAGTCAGATTCTCGGACATACAGGTATTAATAGAAATCGCAAATGTTATTACTGAGATTGAAAATTTCATTGAGATTTTGGAAAAAGGAGATCAATAAATTGGAGATTTATGTAATCCACCCCCAGCCCCCGCCAGCGGGGGATAGCGCGTTTTCCAGGCTCATCTCATAATAATTAGGCAAGTACTTTTTTCCCAATAAAGCATCTTAAGTTGATGGCAATGGTTGGGAGATTATACCAACTGCAACACAAAAAAAAAGCGCAGTCGGGAGACTGCGCTTAGCTGTGAGATTACTTTGTTATACTTGCAACGACGCATTGTATAACATCCGTAATGATTTACTTATAAGCATTCACGGTTTCAATGGTGCCATCGGGCCTGAATTGGATTTCAGTAACCTTAACACACCGCAGGTGAGTTTGTCCGCCTGAAAGCGTGCTGTCGTGATAATACAAATACCACTTGCCTTTGAATTCAACCACGGAGTGGTGGCTGGTCCAGCCAATTACCGGATTCAGGATGGCACCCGTGTGTTTGAAGGGGCCGTAAGGATTATCGCCAATGGCATAGCGGATGTAATGGGTATCACCGGTAGAATAGGTGAAGTAATATTTTCCGTTGCGTTTGAACATCCAGGCAGCCTCAAAGAACCTGCGATCGTAATCGCCTGCAAGCAACGGTTTACCGTTTTCATCCAGAATCACCACATCGCGGGGCTTTTCGTCGAACTCAAGCAAGTCGTCGGTCATCCGGGCTACTTTGGCACACAAAGCCGGCTGGTCATCAGCAGGTTCATGGTCGCGTTGGGTTTTTACATTTTCAATGAATTTTCCGGTCTGCCAGCGTTGTAATTGTCCGCCCCAGATTCCGCCGAAGTACATATAGGCTTTGCCATCGTCATCGATAAATGTACAGGGGTCAATGCTGAAGCTGCCTTTGATGGCCTCGGGCTGGGCCTTAAACGGTCCGGCCGGATTCTTGCTTGTGGCAACACCGATGCGGAATGCACCATCCTTGCATTTTGCAGGGAAGTAGAAGTAATAGGTTCCGTTTTTGTATGCAGCATCGGGTGCCCACATTTGGCGTTCAGCCCAGGGAACATCTTTAACATGTAAGGCAACACCATGATCAGTTACTTTTCCGTCTGTAGGGGAATCCATGGACAGTACATGATAATCTTCCATACCAAAGTGACCGCCGAAGTCGTCTTCGGGCAAGCCGGCATCAATATCATGTGAAGGATAGATGTAAATTTTACCTTCAAATACGTGGGCTGACGGATCTGCCGTATAAATACTGGTAATCAGGGGTTCCGAAATGGGTTTAAGATTTTTTTCTTCTGACATAATATATGATCTTAATGTTAATGAATAATTTCTGTTATGGTCAAAATTAATTATTAACCCGAACAAATCAAACAGCAATTTACTCCGGATTAAAAAACAAGTTGAAATACAATGGAATAAAGTGACAACTAAAAGAAAAACTGTCTGGTTTACAATGTGTTCTTTGATTATCGCAGCAATACCTGCGAAATGGTCTGGAAAAGTTCCTCCTTATTGATGGGTTTGGTAATATAGCCATCGCATCCGGCTTTAAAGTACGTGTCTTTTTCAAAACCAAGTGCGTAAGCAGTTTGAACAATGATTTTGGTGTTCAGTTTTTTATCCCGAATCTCCTTAATGCAATCGACACCTGATTTCAGCGGCATGTTGATGTCCAGGAAAATCAGGTCGGCAGAATCCTTGTCCAAATAGTCCATTAATTCCACTCCGTTGCTTGCATGAATAATCCGGACCTTGAAATTTTTAAAGAGCACCTTAAGGTATTCAAAAGAATCGTAGTCGTCCTCCGCTATGACTATGGTTTTATTCTTTAGATCAGTAGCGATATCATGCTGCCGGTTAGTATGTTCCGGGTTGTTGTTATTCAAGATGCAGGGAACTGTGAAATGAAAAGTGCTTCCTTTGTTGACTTGTGAAGTCATCCAAATTTTGCCCCCCAGCAATTCAATGATCCCTTTGGATATGCTCAGGCCTAGCCCTGCGCCTTCGCGGTAATGCATTTCGCCAATCTGCCTGAATCTTTCAAACACCAGGTTCTGCTTTTCTTTGGGAATTCCAATGCCTGTATCTGATACATAAAACCGGAGCATATTGCCTCCGTCCGAATGGCAGCCGAATTCAACGAATCCTTCTTTGGTGAATTTATAAGCATTGCCAATCAGGTTGTTGATGACCTGTTTTACCTTGCCCTGATCAATTATGATATCAGCCATTGGTCTGCTGCAGTTATTTGCCGTTTTGAACAATACGTGTTCCTTATTCAGTCGCTTCTGATATTCTTTGGCATAAACTTCTATTTCACTAAAAACCGAATCCAGGCTGCATACCTCCAGCGATACTTTCATTGATCCGGCTTCGATTTTGGAAATATCCAGTATGTCATTGATGATACTGAGCAGGTCGTTTCCTTTTTGTCTGATGATCAAAGCATACTGTAACAGTGTTTCTTTCTCTTCGAAAGAGTCTTCCAGCAGGCTCGAAAAACCCATGATGGCATTCAACGGTGTGCGGATTTCATGGCTCATGTTCTGCAGGAAGGATGTTTTCAGCCGGTCGCTTTCTTCGGCTCTTTCCTTTGATGCACGAAGCGCAGCAGTTCGCTCTTCAACTATGGATTCGAGATGGTTCTTATATTTTGATAACTCCTGGTACTGAATGGTAATTTCTTTCTGCTTTTGTTCAAGCAGCTGATTTGTGTCAAGAAGTTCCCTGGTGCGTTCCGTAACTGTTTTTTCCAATTCACGCTTTTGAATTCTCAACATGCTGAGCCGGATTCTGAAAAAGGAAATCACCAGAAGAGTCAGGAGTAATGCAGCACTGATTTTAAATAAAAGGGTTTTCCACCAGGGTGGATGAATGATTATTTTCAACGTTTTCGGAGTTTCGCACCAAACGCCATCGTTATTTGATGCCATGACCATAAAGGCATATTCACCATGGTTCAGATTGGTGTACCTCGCTGATTGTGTATAATCAGCATCAATCCATTCTTTGTCGTAACCCTGAAGCTTGTATTTAAATTTATTATTTTGAGGATTCAGGTAATTCAATGCTGCAAAACTGATTACAAAATCAGCATTCCTGTGGGGCAAATCTACCTTTTCAACAGAACTGATGTGACCGGTAAGGCGTTTGAATTTTTTGTTTGTTACCGGCTTGGGATTCAACAATTCAAAACTACTCAGCACCAACTGGGGAGGAATGGTGTTTAACAGGATGCTGTCGGGATGAAAATAGGTAAAACCATTTGACGATCCGAAATACATGATCCCCTCAATATTCTTGAATGCAGATCTCTTTTTGAACTCATTTCCTGATAAACCGTCTTCTGCAGTATAATTGTAAACAACCGGATCATCAGGTAAATTGATGCCATTAACAAATTTCGAAATTCCCTTATTGGTACTGATCCATAAATTTCCATTCGCATCTTCCAGGATTCCCTGGATTGTATTGTCGGGAAGCTGATTTTTCGTGAGCACCGGATGAAAGCTTCCGTTGTTTTCATCAAAGTATTCCAGTCCGGCATTAGTAGCAACCCAAATGTTTTTACGGCTGTCTTCAAAAACAGAGAGGATATTTCCGAAATCACTGTCAGCGTCGTTCAGGTCGTGAGGGAAATGGACGAAATGATCGTTTTGGTAATCGTAAAGGGCCAGCGAATTGTATACTGAAATATATAACTTTCCGCTACCAGTCAGAAAAATGTGATCAACCATGTCGCCATGAAGTCCGTTGGGGTTTTCAAAGTCGTTAATATAATTGCGAAACTTACCGGTTTTGTAATCGTACCGGTCCAGGCCGCCTCCAATGGTTCCTATCCACAAGTTCCCCTTATCGTCATCCAGAATGTAGAATATATTGCCGTTGTTAATGGAGCCCGGCTTACCATCAGGCATAAAGCGTTTGAAAGTCCGGCTTGCCGGATTAAAAAGATTCAGACCACCTGCCCAGGTCCCTACCCAAATATTCCCTTGCCTGTCTTTATGTAACGCATAAACCGGGTTGGCAGATAAACTTTGGGGATCTCCCGGTATGTTGTAATAATGGGTTGTAGTTTTTTTGTTCTTGTCGTAAACATCCAGTCCGGCTTCAGTACCAATGTACAAAAAATTGTTATCCTCGGTAAAGGCATTGACCAGGTTGTTCTGAACCCGGATGTTGTTACCGGAATTTTCGTTTACCACATGGAATTTTTTTGCCCTGGTGCTGTAGTAACTGACTCCGTTGCCAAACGTTCCTATCCAGATGTCATTAAACTTGTCTTCATAAAAGCTGTACAGCGAATTGTCGCTCAGGCTCTGAATATCATTCGGATCGTGCCGGAAATGTTGAACTACCGGTTTTTCACCCAACGAATAATGATTCAAGGGTAAAATCTCCAATCCCTGTCCCGATCCTTTGCCAATCCAAAGGTTGTTATGTGTATCCACCAGCAACTTCATGATCTTGCCATCCATTACCTTGTAAAATTCAACAGTTGGCAGGGCATTTATCCTGAAAGCATAAAGACCTTCCTCGGCATAACCAACCCATAATCTTTTGTTATAGTCCTCCCGGATCCATGCAACATCGTTGGTGGACTTTCCGGGGGCAATATCGTATGGCCTGTAATTTCTGAATGCATTGGTTTTTTTCACAAACAAACTGAGCCCCGATTTTGAACCAATCCAGATATTACCATTTGAATCTTCAAAAACAATGTTGATATAATTATGTGCGATACTGGACGAATCAGAAGGATTGTGGCGATAAGAAGTAATTGTTTCTGTAACCGGGTCGTATCGATGCAATCCGTTACTTGTCCCAAACCAGACTTTATTCTCCTTGTCTTGTATTATACATAAAACGGCCCACGCCCGCATCAATGCAAAGTGATGCAATGCATCGTCAAGGTAGTTGTATATGAAAACCCCCAGATCGGTGCAAACCCAAAGTTCGTGTTTGTTTTTTTTAAGAACTCCCGATACGTTAATATTCCCGATGCTTTTACCGCTTATGGTTTTGGGCCGGTAAATGCTGAATTTGTGCCCGTCATATTTGTTCAGTCCGTCTGCGGTTCCAAACCACATGTAACCGATGTCATCCATATAAATACTTCGGACCCAGTTATTCGACATGCCGTCCGATGCGTTCAGGCGCTTAAAATTGAACTGGTTATCCTGAGACCAGGTAAGCAGGAATGAGGTAAAAATAAGAAGTATTGAGAACACGCAGCGCATACACACTATATCGGAAAATGAGGTATTAAATTAGTGCTTTTTTTCCAATATCAGCAGCAGCATCCGGTTTATTTATTTGAATTCACAGATAAACTGCCGATAAGTTTGCTGCAACCCCCTTCTTTAATGAACTCTGTATGTTCTTCAATGGTATTGAAGCGCCGTCCGCAAATTTTTTCACACAGCATTTCACCGCCTGTAGTTTCTTTAAATTTCTGCAACAGCTCATTGGCAACGGGATTGGCATAGGCAAATTTGCCGGGATTCTTTTTGCACCATTCCAGCGTATTATACCAGATGGCTGCTGCCAGGGCGCCGCATGCATTGCCGCTTAAACCCATGCCACCGGCAAAACCGGCAACCATGGTTGCCTGCTCTGTGCTTGCTCCCATTTTTATAACCGTTTCAGATGCACAGCTGAATGCATTTACCGGTACGTCGGCTGATTCGGTCGACAATCCTTCCAGCGCAGTTTCGAATGCTTCGGGTGCCCACCTTTTGGCCAGATTAAAGCATTTGCTGTAAATGAAGCCTCCCAAAATGGTTTTAACCATCAGCTTTCGCATGCCGGTTTTGGTAGTGAGGTCACAACCTATTATATAGAGGCAGTCTGCTGACCGGGTGCGGGCAATGAAAGATTTCATTATATGTTGAGTGACCTTAATGGCCATGGCTGTAGCACGGCCTGATTGACCGAACCTGCGGAACGATTCGGCTCCTGCTGCCATGGAGGCTCCCCAAAGCATCCCGCATTGGTGTCCGGTTGCATTTAATCCCCCGGCAAGCGGATCAGACGCACTTTCTTCGGGCAGCTTATTGTGTCCGAATTCACGATTCATTAGATAAAACACGGTGTTTGAGCATGCGCCCTTTTTCATGAACACACGCCTGGTGTCTGCAATGGCTTTCATTTTGTTATAATTATTAATTCTTTGGTTTCAATTCACTCCTTCCACCGTATACTTTTATGGAAATTCCCATCATGAATTCATTCAGCTGCTGTTGATGTGAAGGTTGCGTCCTGGTTTTTTTACCGTCCGGTTTGAGGTTCATGTATTTTAATGCGGAAACCAACCGTTCGATATCTTTCTTACTGTTTTCAATGCCCAGGCTGATCCTGGTGATGCCAGGCAGACTCAACTTAGGGAGGAGAAAGAGCATTATGTGCTGTAGACGTGCCGCAAAGGGAGGAATTTTCAACAGGTGTTTTACCATGATATGGGCGCAATGGCAACCGTACCGAACGCCAATTCCATGAAATTCAGCCAGCTTTTCAGCTACTGTTACTGCTATCTTACCTTTCAGATCAAAAGCTATGACTCCGCTTTTATTTTTAAATGAGTGTGAATCCGGGTTGTTGATTCCCAAAATCTTCAGTCCGGGGATCTGCGACATACTCTGCAGTGCATATGCCGTAAGTTCCTGCTCTTCCTGCTGGATCAGATCCAAACCAATTCGCTGCATGAGAACGAGGGCCTTACCGAAAGCGGCTATTCCGGCAGCATTTTCCTCCCCCGATGATCTGATCAGCTCCGATTCAGTAGAAGTGTAACTGAGCAATCCTTTCCTGGCTATCAGAACTCCGGTGCCAAAAGGTGCATAAACCTTATGGGCCGAACAGGCAAGAAAGTCAATTCCGGATTGCTCTATTTCCACTTTTCTGTGTGCAACAAGCTGGGCGGCATCCACCAGCAAACGGGCTCCATATTTATGTACAAGCATACTTATCCCGGGCAGATCGTTGCATGTGCCCAACACATTGGATGCACCGCTTACTGCAACCAGGCTGATGTGTCTGTTTGCGTATCTTTTTTCCTGATTGTATGCACGTAACAGTTGTTCCATTTCAACCAGATCAATAAAGCCCTCTTCGTCAGTTTTAGCACTTATCATTGAAATACCGGGTGTCATGCGCCACGGTAATTCGTTTGAAGTGTGTTCCATTATTGTATTTAGCACTACAGGCTCCATTTCCGGGGTGGATTCAAGCCCCAAACTTTCGGCAACGAGGTTAACGGCTTCGGTGGTATTGGAAGTAAAGATTACGTCATATTCACGCAGGGAAGCTCCCATAGCCTGGGCACATATGGATTTTGTCAAATGAATAATCTCCTGTTGTGCCGGACGGGGTTGCGACAGTGTCTTGCGAAAGGCATCCCATACAGGTGAAAAAGTGGGTGTGCTTGCAGCATTGTCCAGGTTGACAAAGACTTCTTTACCTTCCCGGGTTGGAACAAACGTATTGAGCCCTAAGAGCGTTTCCCGAA
This sequence comes from Bacteroidales bacterium, assembly GCA_016926375.1. GTDB lineage: Bacteria > Bacteroidota > Bacteroidia > Bacteroidales > UBA10428 > UBA5072. Next base: position 7,403 of record JAFGOR010000074.1, on the reverse strand, counting down.
GTTTGCCAAGCAATTCGTGCCCGGTATAAGCCTCAAGTTTGTCCCGTTTCAAAATTGAATCTGCTGCCACAGGTTGCTTAATGGCATCGTGAAATGCGTAATATCCGTATTCCCTTATAAGCTTAAGGGCCCTGGCAAAAGCAATGGCGTTGATTATGGCAGGTGTGCCTGCTTCAAACCGGTCGGGTGCCTTGGCCCAGGTAACGCGATCGGGAGAAACAAGCCGGGCAGTGCCTCCTCCGGTTTCAAAAGTATTATTCCCGGTTAGTTTGTTCCTTTTCACTGCCATGGCTGTAATTCCAAGTGGCAAGCCAATTTCCTGGCTTGATATGCTTTGATAATCCAATGGCTTGAGCTTTGCTTTCAGTTTTTCAGACCTTCTGCCCGAACAAAAGATGACCATATAATTGTATTTGTCCACCCCAAGGTATTCAAGAACAATCTCTCTTGCCTGCTCATACAAATGAGTAGTTACCATGGAATTGTGTCCGCTTCCGCGATGCACATTGGAATAGGTTTCCAATGCTGCGTAAACTGAGTGTTCCAGTTGGCTGAACACATCATTGTGATCAGGCAAAGTGAAATCAGATGATGCACTTTCTTTGCACGGTGCCGAATACGTATTTGAACTCATTATGCAGCTATTGGTTTTATTATTACCCGGGCTCTTTTCCGGAAGATTCACGAGGTTTTATATTCTATGCCTGATATCGCCGATTTGAACAGGATTTCCACGGCAAAAAGAATTGCAAACAGCATTTTGATCATGGTCATCATAATAAGCATCAGGGCTCTTACAACCGATATGAGGAAAAATTTGGGTACACGCAACGTATGGAATAATTGTGCCTGATTAAAAGTCCTTCCTAATCGTGCATGTGGTGCCGTGTTACCCGAAAAAGTCTTTTCGGTGGTTTGTATTGTATGAAATTGCGACGTCCAATATGGAACACTAACTGCGGTTTTCATTTGGATTGGTTTTTGGGTGTTTCTATTAACTTAGAATATTTTGGTAATGTTCAGGGTGTTTTCTCCCGAGGTTTTGAAAGTGACGTATTTGATATTGTAATTTATTCCTGAAAAGGTGCAACCGTCTTCAAGGGTAACAAGCAGGGAATCGCCCATGAAATCGGTAATGTTGATATCAGCACCCTTAGATGCTTTAACCGACCGGAGTATGGGCATCGTAATCCGCACAAAAAGGCTGTCGGTATTTGTTTTGGCAGAAGCCGTATCAACACTGAAGAACAAGGTGCCGTTGATGTTTTCAATTGTTGGGTTCAGTGGCGAATCCTGGTCAGCTGTGGTTTCTATATGGCATTCTTTTCCCTGGCGTATTTTAACAATCCAGCACGATGAGATATCGAGCCGCTCAAATTCATTAACTGATATTTCCCTGTAACGGTTTGCAATCCGGTCGTTCTGGCGCAACAGTTGTACTCCGTTTCTCAACAGTATGACAGCAGCAAGGAAAAAGATAATGACAAGCCCTGCCACGGTGAGTAATATTTGCTTACTAGTTTTCATCTTGGTATTCGGTAAAGGGTGTTTTATTTAGTTTTTTCTTCGTCTGCAGTTTTTCCGTCGCTAAATTCCCTGTAATATTCCTGCAATTCATTAAGGGTGATTTTCAGCAGGCTCATTGCTTTGAATAACTTCGGCAAATCATGGCCTATAAAATCCTCTTTGCGAAGCTGCAGGGTTTTTCCCAGACCATCATCAGAAACAAAGTAGCCAATGCCTCTTTTGTTGTAAATGATGCCCTTTTCCTGCAGGTAATTGTAAGTGCGCAACACCGTATTCGGATTCACTTCAATACTTACGGCCATTTCCCTTACCGAAGGAATGCGGTCACCTGCATTCCACTTGCGCAACATTATATTCTCACAAAAGTGATCCGCTATCTGCAGATAAATGGCATTGCTTTCTCCAAATTCCATATCATACCTCCTGTTCCTTGAGTCCGGTAAAGGTGATTACCCAGCACAGGGGAGCCAGCACCCACCAGAACATCCACTTCAGAACCAGCCACAAACTGTACAAAGGTGTGCCGGTCATTTTGCTATACTGTTCGATGAATTCAACATGCGTACGAAACAAATCAGATAGAGCGAAATAGAAAATAATCCCGCAAATCATTCCAAGCAAAAGAATGGAGAGCAGGGTTTTAGGTAATACATAACTCCTGAAATGCACTGCCCCTGCCAGAAAGATACCCTGTAATACAACATAATATTTAATGGCAGTGAGGGGTAATCTCCCAAACAGGTCGAAAGCCACGAATGTTTTACCGCTAAAAAAGATATGACCCAGGGAATTGGCTCCTGCTGCAAAAATGACGAAAAGCAGGGTAAAGGCAACAACCCAGCAAACGCAGGTCAATAGCCACATGCTGAGAAACTTTTCAAGTGCCGATGCCGGTAACATGAGGTAATTGTGTCTTTTCAGCGTATTCCCCAAATCGTGAAATGCCAGGCTGCTTAAAATAAAACCGCCTGCAAGCAGAGCAACAGTATAGGCTACCGGGTGTGAATCAGAAACCTTCTGATAGCCGAAGATCGATTCCATAATAAAACCAAAGAGGAGCAGGTCAAAGATGACCACGAAGGTGATCAGGATGCCTTTCCGGCTTCTGTGCAATTCTAGTTTGAGCAGCAGCAGGAACCTGTTTATGTTGAAGTGATCCGCCAGTTTCATCAGGTTAATTTTTAAAAATGTTGTTGATTTTTTCGGGGTTGCTGAGAACAGCATTGAACAAAATTTCAAGATTCAGTTTTGTCTCTTCATGCCCCGTATTTTCTTTTACAACTGTATAGCCGCCCAGGTGTGATTCGGAGTATATAATCCGTTCGTCATCTGTTAATTCCTTCTGCCGGGTTATCACAAGCTTTCCGGTAATTGTTTCGCAATGCTCATAGAAAATGATCCTGCCTTCATCGAGTATGATGATCGGGTCAATCAGGTTTTCCATATCACGCACCTGGTGTGTGGAGATGATGAAACTGCGTTCTTCATGGATGGCATTGGCCAGAATTTTTCTGAACTGACTTTTTGAAGGAATGTCGAGTCCGTTCGTAGGCTCATCCAGTATCAGTATTTTTGAGTCGGTCGCCAGTCCAAACGACAACAAAAAGTTTTTCTTCTGGCCGTATGAAAGTGCTGACAGATACTGATTTTGCGGAAGTTTGAATTCATTGATGTAAGTGTTGAATAAACTGCGGCTGAAACGGGGGTAAAACGGACTGCATATACGCACATAGGAATCTATTTTCATCTTTGGGAGGGTGAATTCCTCGGATACAAAGTAAACCTCCTGCAGGAACCGGGGCAAACGGTCGCCCGGCTTGAAACCGGTGATATGGAGTTCCCCTGATTTTGGGAACAACAAACCGGAAATGATTTTTAAAAGCGTGCTCTTTCCTGCTCCGTTTTTGCCCAACAAACCGTAAATATTTCCGGGCGGTAATGACAGCTCAAGATGATCAAAGAGTTGATGGTTTTTGTTGTAGCTAAATGACAGATTTTGAATGTGGATCATGCCTGATTAGGTGTTTAGTGTACTACTATACTAATACACCGCAATACTATGAAGTATTTTTGAGATAACCAAATATTTTTTGTGTTTTTTGATGTAAGTGATACAACCAGCAGATAAAATCTGAAATCAGGTAATCTTTTCAGCCTGGTCTTTCAGTTGTTTGTTCATGGCTTCAAATCCAATGCGGGTTTTTACATCAATAAGATTTCTGAAAAGAGGTACCAGGATTCCGCTGAAAAGCTCACGTTGGATGAATGTTGTGGAGAGTTCATTATTTTCCCTGAGTTCAAAAATATGCTCCCCGTCAAATAGTCCCGGAATCAGCAGGCGTCCTTTCCACCTGAATTCCTGATTGTCTTTAACTGCTATAACTTTGGGGCGCATGGTCATTCCCATGCCATCAGGCAGTTGAAGCTTTACAGTTAAGGTGCTGCCAACTGCCTGTTTTCCATTTATACTGAAAATAAAAGGATTCCAGTTTGCATAACTATTGAAATCCATCAGAATTTCCCATATCCTGGCTGCACTGGCATGTATAACTGCTTCGGTTCTGAGTTCTTTGCGTGGTTTTGTCATAATTCCTGCTTTAAAAAAATTATGCTTATACAGCAGAAACCGGGCAAAACTGGTTTTGTTCAATAGGTGTCTTAAAACAATGATTCAGCAACAAATATGCTAACCCGGAAAGAATATTCCAGGAGAATAGGTTAACATCAAGGGTAGTTGTGTTCCGGAAGATTACCCTGCATCTCCATCAGGGTACAATATTCACAATCACCCTTTTGTACCTGGATAACTGCGGGTTTCCCTTGTCGGTAACTTTCAGAATAAAATGGGCCGTTTCCGGTTTGTCAACCTTGGGAGCCATTACGTAAACACTGCGCAGGTTTTCAGCAGAATCAACGTTGATTCTTTTCTTATAGGAACCGGCTTCGGGGTAGTGAAACCACAGGTAACTCAGGTTATCACCGTCGGGGTCATATGAACCGGTGGCATCAAGTCCAAAGCCTGCTCCTGATTTCACCGTGATCTGCTCCGGATGTCCCAGTGCGGGTACCGGCGGATGATTTGCTTTTTCGTATGGCATAATGCACCAATCCATTCGGGCGGCAAAATCCTGCTGGAAATCATTACGCCAGCGCCACAAGCTTACTTTTGAATCCTGAAAACTGATTGTATCCCGTTTAACAGCCCTTCCATAGGCATTGTAAACATAGGGTATATAACTATCCACAGCATTCGTCCATATTTCCCGGGTTTCCGGTTCATGAGGAACCCCGGAGCTTCCTTTTTTCGTCTTCGAAAAATCGGGCTTATACAGTTCATATCGGCCACCCCATCCGCCTTGTTCCGGATGTTCCGGATTGTTCAGTCCGCTTGGTATTAATGACAACCACGAAGGGGTATCGCCTTCCATGCCGTAGGCTACATCGGGGTATATCTCCCCGAGCGGGCCGTGGCCCTGTTGGATATTTTGTGCAATCCAGTTGTTGCTGATCTCGCTATTGTCATTGCCGGGTATGTAAGAGTTTATGGCACTCCAGGTAGCATTTCCGTAGTCGTCACCCGGTGTGACAATGTAAAACAGATCGGGAAAATTATTGCGGATCCAGATGCCGCTGTCGTCCTGATCAGAAATGGCATATACCCTTAATTTACTTGTTAATTTTTCAGCATCTGCATTGGTTTTGGTGTTTTTAATTATATATAAAGCCTGGGCAAGCGTGTTGGAGCCTCCCCACACACAAATCCACAAAGGACGTTCGTCGGTTTCTTCAAGTACTTTGATGATCCAATCCGAACCTTCGGTGTCCTTACCCTTTCCCACACCGTTCATGCCGTAAACAGCGGGTCCTTTTTTCACCAGCGAAATGAGCGTTGCAGCATTAGGATAGTCCGGATCATGCAATTTCAAATTGGTTTGAACCTTGCCGTAAGCTTCAATCAGTTTCATGATCGACTCAGGAACAACCCGGTTCTTGAGCCAGCACGAGGTGGTGGCAATAAGTCCTTTCAGTTCAATCTCATTAGAGTAAAGCAATAACCTGACGAACGACTGGGTATCATCGGGGTCGGCTTCGATATCCGATAAGATGATGGCCCTGTTTTTTTGAACGGGTTGTGAAGCCATGAACTGAGCTCCCAGTGTCAGGAGCATGAGCAATGCGGCTGTTGTTTTCATATTATTTTGTTTATAATATTAAAAGTCGAATCTATGTTAAACAGCATACTAACTATACAAATCAATAAGGATTAAATATAAAGGTTTTATTTGTTTTTTTATGGATAGAATGGTTAACCGTGGTCCCGATTTTTCTTTTGCTTCGAAGCAGGCAGGGTATCTAAAGAAAACACTATTTTAGCCATCATATACATTTGATCATATTAACATCCAAAACAATGAATGCTGCTACAATAACACAAAAAGACAGGGACCTTGCAAAAAAATGCATGGAATGTCCCGTATGCAAAAGTGCTCGTAAAAACCAAAAAGGTTTCTTTTACTGGTTTGTGAAAAAAATCGAAGGCGGAGCATGCCCCTACTGCAAGGCCTATGAAAAAGTATATGGTCGCAAGGCACACGAGCCTGTGACGGCCTGGTAGCCATCCTGTAAAAATCAAATTTGCCAATGCTTGCCAAACAAATACTGTTTGTTAGTCTGTTGATACCATTTATTGAATGGTTTTGTTATGTGGCGGTTCGTAATGCAGTTTCCGTTAAAGGCCTGCCATACCGGAAGTGGATTTGGCTGGGTTACGGATTACTGACACTTTATGTAGTGCTGAGCATGGTGGCCTTTCCCGTTTGGTCGTCCACGCAATGGCCGTCTGATTTCATCAGGGTGCTGGTGAATTCCGGTGTCGGGTTGTTTTTTGGAAAGGTGTTTGTGGCTCTGATTCAGGCTGCCGGAAGCCTTTTATCAATGCTGATAAGCATTGCAAATGTCATAATTCATGCACTAAGGCGTAAAAATAGCACACCTGTCGGACAACAGACAGGCAATACCGCTGTCATTTCTCGTTCGGAGTTCATTTCGCGAAGTGCGTTGCTATTTGGCGGAATTGTAACAGCCGGCCTGGGATATGGCATGACCAACAAATACCGCTACCGGATAAAACAAGTGCAGGTTAAACTGCAAAACCTCCCCCGGGCATTAAGGGGATTGAAGATTGTGCAGATTTCGGACATCCATGCCGGCGGATTATTTGATAAAGAAGCCGTTGCAGCAGGAATTGCCATGATAGAGGAGTTAAAGGCAGATCTGGTTTTGTTTACCGGCGACCTGGTGAATTACCGTGCAGCTGAAATTGAGCCCTTTCTCGATTTATTTGGCCGGATAAAAGCCCCGTTGGGTGTGTTTTCCATCCTGGGAAACCACGATTACGGCGATTACCTCAACTGGTCATCGGAAACCGAAAAGCAGGCTGATTTTGAACGACTGCTGAAATATCAGCGCAGCATGGGATGGCAGGTATTGCGCAATGAACACCGGATATTGTCGTTTAACAACTGTTCGTTTGCACTGATTGGTGTGGAAAACTGGAGCACACACCACAGGTTTCACAAGTATGGCAATCTGCAAAAAGCCATGGAGGGATTGGATGCCATGCAGCTGCCTCTGCAGATACTCATGAGTCACGACCCTTCGCATTGGGATGCAGAGGTCAGACCGCTTTACCCGGGAATTACGCTAACCTTAAGCGGGCATACCCATGGCATGCAATTGGGCATCAATACACCCAGGTTGAAGTGGAGCCCGTCGCAATACCTGTATAAGCAGTGGGCCGGCTTATACACCACCGGCAATCAGCATTTATATGTGAACACCGGTTTTGGCAGTATCGGATACGACGGGCGGTTGGG
>JAFGOR010000073.1 GCA_016926375.1 Bacteroidales bacterium | reverse complement strand
GGCGTTGCGCATGGTATTGAAGTCGCGTACCACAGGCAATTCTTTTTTCCCCACTGCCTGAAAATGAAAGTGATCAGGCGCAGAAGCACCGCAACGCGGACCATTATAAATTACGGCAAAGTCCTTGAGATAAGCGGCAAGATCAAGCATAACGCCAAATCTGCCCCTGATTTCCTGGGGTTGATGCATCAGGGAAGGAATTGTAAGGTGCCTGTCGAATACCGGGTAAGGATTTACCAATATCAGGTAGTCTTCTCCGAATAGTAATTCAAGCTGTTCAGCAGGTCTGTTTTGCCTGCATAAAAAACAGGGTCTTTCACGGATTGATTTTTCATCCACCCGGGCCGATGATGAAATAATCCGCCGGGGATTATACTGAGCCTCGATGGTGTAACCGCTGAAGGCAAAAGTTTTCTGCCTTACCAGTCGCAAGTCGTTGTAATGCTCCCGGGCCATATCCCAGCTGCCAAGTTGCTGCTGAAAAAGTGTATCTATTGCCGACTGTTTGTAAGTGCTCATATCATCCCTGCTAAACCAATTGTCCCTCCTGAATATACTGTTGTCTGGCTTTGAATTCAATGGTTCTTATCTTATCCTTGTAAAAATTATGCTGGTTCATTTTATTTACATCCAGTGAGGCATCGGAGTTTTCTTCCCACCTGCGGCACAAATACAAGGGCTCATAAATGCGACCGATTTGGTAGTACCGGCTGATGGCTAATCCCACCGCATAATCCTCACCATAACTCACATTGGGGAAACCGATGGTACGGATAACCGGGGTATAGAATGCGCGGGGAGCCCCCAATCCGTTAATTCGCAGCGCATTGTTACGACCGTTTTCGGGAGTCCATTCGCGGTGATCGATAATTCCGGGGGGAATTTCCTCCAGTTTGAAGTTAACCATGCGGTAAGAGCCTACCAACATGGCACACTGCTGTTGATAGAATGCTTCTGCAATCTGAGAAAGCACGTTGTTGCTGATATACAAATCATCACTATCGAGCTGTACGGCAAATTTTCCGCACTGCGCATGAAATATGGCTTCATTCCAACAGCCTCCTATTCCCAGGTCGTTACGCGTTGGAATCAGGTGCAGGATACGTTTATCCTTTTTTGAATAGGATTTGATTAATTCTGTAGTTCCATCATTTGAATGGTTATCCACAATAATCAGGTTAACCGTAAAGGAGGTTTGTTGCATAAGAACCGACGCAATGGCATCGCCAATGGTTCTGACCCGGTTTCGCACCGGTATGATGACCGACACCTCTGTGTTGAAATGATTCTCGCTAAATCTGACCTGGCGAAATACAGGGGCAAGCCAGGCGCCGGTTTCCTTCAGATGTTGCGTGCAGGCCCGCTCCATTTCAACCTGCACTTCCCTGTTCCGGGGGTTGACATAGTCAAATAACTTCTCCCCCGATTTCCGGACATCCTGTTCAACCTGTGTATATAGAAATTCACCTATTCTGAAAACAGTATATTTCTGCGAAAGTTTCAGCCGCAAATCGTAAAGACCGGCATACCGGTATGAATCTTTCATACGCGACGTGGTTTCAAGGAAAGCAGCTGTTTCAAAAAGCAAAAGCGATCCGAAATTGAAATCATCACGCAGGCTGCCATCCTGGTAATCATTAACAGGATTGGGCATGAGCCTGTCTTCCTTTTGGGCAAAATAGTCGGAGTAAGTCAACCCTGCAAAGGTATCTGCAGCAACTCTTAACATTCTTTTCAGAGAATAAGCGCCCAGTTTTAGCGGCAGGGTTGATGTGTACCACAACAGGTAATCGGTTTTTGAATGAAGGCCAATTTTGCGGATGGTTTCTGAAGAGAACAGTGAGGTAATGGAAATGACGCTCACTCCCTGTGGAAGTTCCGGAAGAGTCAATTCCTGGTTTGTCAATACGTATATACTGTTTTCAATTCCGGCAGCATTGAATTCAGCAAGCGTTTGCTTCAGGTGTTCGGGATTGTCGGCAGGGAGAAAGACAGTGATTTGGGTGTTCATATAATTTTATTGATTAAAAAAAAGCATGATGTTTTTCATCAGCAGGTTTCGTTGTTGTTCGTGGGTAATGGTTTCAAAGGGAAATCCAAGCACAACAGTCCGGTAGCTACCTTCATAAGCCGTGCCGGCACTGCAATTACCCGATAAATAGCGGCAGATTCTGAAAGCATTGTTGCAGGGTTCAATGGCATCGGGTGATTCAACCCGGTAAATAGTTGCATGTTGTTGGGTATTGAAGTCAATTTCTTCGGGAAATATATTCATGCTGCTCCCACGGTCGGTTGCATATACTTTTCCTACCTGTGTTGCGTGGCTGGTGCGCCAGGTAAAACGCAATACATTTCTTGCAAACCGCATGGCAATTGAGTCGTTGTTTTCAATCATATCGGTACCAATATGGGCTCCTGAAACAAAAACATTTCCTCCCTGTTGTGTAAAACGACTAATTGCCTGTATTATTTCAGGAGTAAAAACCCGGAATTCATGTGTTTGACCTCCTCCTGGTGCCGGCGTACCCCGCTCTTCACCAAAAATGATATCCACGGTCCGATAGGGCCGGATGTCAAATTGAGGTGACCCAAAAACCTCATCGCTTACCGAAACAAAAGCATATCCGGCATCGCGGAGGGCCTTACCATGAATATAAGGAAAATCGAATGTATTACCCATTACCGGCAGGGTT
>JAFGOR010000072.1 GCA_016926375.1 Bacteroidales bacterium | reverse complement strand
GACAGCCTGATTAACCGGAAACCTGCCGTAGCCGGAACATTTTATCCGGGTAACCGGTATGAATTGGAGCAAGAGATAAGCAGGCTTTTTGCAGAGGCCACCCCCGGCAAAAAACTAAATCACGTTGTTGCTGTTATTTCGCCACATGCCGGTTATGTTTACTCGGGAGTAGTTGCTGCCTCGGCCTTTAATCAGCTTTCCGGTGAAACGCATTACGACAACGTTTTTCTTATCGGATCAAGTCACCGTGCCAGTTATGACGGGGCCGCACTATACTGTCAGGGCCATTTCATCATGCCCTCGGGAATGGTGAAAGTAAATATTGCTTTGTCACAAAAGCTGACTGCCCTGAATCCGGATGTGTTCCGGTCAATGCCGGAAGCTCATGCCCAGGAGCACAGCCTTGAAGTGCAACTTCCGTTCCTGCAACACCTATATGGCGATAACCTGCAAATCGTTCCCATACTGATTGGAACCCATAAGGCCGCCACCATCAAAAAAATAGCCGAAGCGCTGAAACCCTATTTTAACGGAAAGAACCTGTTTGTTATCAGTACCGATTTTTCGCATTACCCGGTATATGATGACGCCTGCCTGGTTGATGAAGCAACAGCCAATGCCATTGTTAAAAATTCATCGGCAGAATTCAGGCATATACTTGAGTTCAATGAAGCTAAGGCCATTCCAGGCCTGGCCACCAGCATCTGCGGATGGACCAGCACGCTTGCATTGCTCGAAATAACCGAAAGTATTCCTGGTACGCAATATCACAAAATCAGGTACATGAATTCCGGAGATGCCCGGGTGGGTGATAAAGACAGGGTGGTTGGCTATTATGCCATTGCGGTTACTTTGAAATCAAAAGCTGAAGAACAAGTTATAACCGGCGATTCAGAATACAAGCTGACTGATAAAGAAAAAACCAAGCTGTTGCAACTGGCCCGGACAACCATCAGGCAATATCTTGACAACAATGAAATACCTGAGGTCAATACCGAAGGCTTTACCCAAAAGATGCTGGCAGCATCAGGGGCCTTTGTAACTCTCACCATCGACGGCAGATTGCGGGGTTGCATCGGTAGGTTCGAAGCTGAGGAACCTTTATATAAAATTGTTCAGGAGATGGCTGTTTCAGCTGCCACACGTGATTACCGGTTTTCAAAGCTGACAAAAGAAGAACTGGCCAAGGCACATATTGAAATTTCCGTGCTTACTCCCATGAAAAGGGTTGCATCACCCGGTGAAATTGTGTTGGGAAAACACGGAATCTATATCAAGAAAGGAAACCGTGGGGGCACATTCCTCCCACAGGTTGCCAGTCAAACAAACTGGACTGTTGAAGAGTTTCTCGGTCATTGCGCTCGTGATAAGGCAGGAATAGGCTGGGACGGGTGGAAAGACGCCGAAATATTTACCTACGAAGCGTATGTTTTCGGAGAATAAGCTGTCGCGAATAATTATTGCCGCACTTTTTATTCTCGGTTTTACCTCCATACTGGTTCAGCTTGTTTTGATCAGAGAAATGCTGAACCTGTTCCAGGGCAATGAACTCATTATAGGATTCATTTTTTGCCTGTGGATGCTGCTGACAGCAGCAGGGGCAGGATGTGCCCTGCGCATTTTCCGCAATGTCAACAAATATCAGCTGATTTCGCGGCTCTTTGCTCTTGAAGCAATTGTTCCCGTAATTGTGGTGGGGTTGCTCAGCGTGGTTGACAGCTTGTTGTTTCCGCCCGGCACCACGCGCGGGTTAATAATTGCCTTGGTTTATTGCCTGGTATTTTTACTGCCCGGTTGCTTTGTAAGCGGATTGTTGTTTGCAAGGCTGGCTTCCCTGCTCTCTGAAAGCAGGAATACGAACTGCGTATCCCTTGCTTATGGCTGGGAATCTGTTGGCAGTATGCTGGCCGGAATTCTGTTCAGTCTGTTGCTTGCCTTTTTATTAAGGACATTTCAGGTGCTTAGCCTGGCTTTTTTATGCAATCTTGTTGCAGCCTGTTTACTCCATCCGGAAAAACTAAACAAATTTAAAAAAGTCATTGTCTCTGTAAGCTGCATAGTTGTGACTGCGCTTCTGTTTTTGATGCCGGCAGATATAAGGATGAAGTCGTTGCACTATAAGAATGAGCAAATTCTTTACACCCGCGACACGCCGTTTCAGCATGTCACGGTAACCGAATCAAACGGGCAGGTGAATTATTACGGGAACAACATGTTGCTTTTTTCATCGAACAACCCAAACCATGCCGAGGAAGCTGTTCACTATGCCCTATTACAGCATCAGGCTCCTGAGAAGGTTCTTATCGTTTCGGGCGGAATTGCTGACATGTCGGCTCAGGTTTTCAAATACAATTCAGTTGAAACACTTCACTACCTGGAGATAGATCCCTGGCTTGTAAAAGCAGAAAAAGAATTCACCAACATACCCGAATTCCCGGGCATGGAAATCTTCCATAAAGATGTCCGCCAATGGATCAGGAATTCAACCAATTGGTATGATGTTATCATCATCAATTCACCTGACCCTTCAAATGCTCAGATAAACCGGTATTACACGCTCGATTTCTTTAAACAGGCCCAAAAAGCACTCACTCCTCACGGCATTTTTTCAATATCGCTTAATTCAACAGCAAACTATATGAGCACGGAAGCCCGTGAGGTCAACCGGATTGTCTTTCAGACACTGCAAGAAGCCTTTGCCTGTGTGGAAATCATTCCCGGTGGTAGGAATTATTTTGTGGCTTCTGATGCTTCATTGGGACTGAATATTGCAGATCGGCTGCAAAAAGCAACCCTTGAAAACGATTATGTAACCCCCTACTCTATTGATGATGAATTGCTGCTTTTCAAAAACCGGCAACTGCTCACAGAAATATCAGAGCCTGTTGCGTTGGCAAACACTGACCTGACACCGGTTGCCTATCTGCACCAAATCAGATACTGGATATACATGGGAGAGGGCAGCAAGTCGACTGAAATTTTATGGGTATCGTTGATCATTATTTCATCACTCGTGTTGTTTGCGGCCCGAAAAACAAATCCCTATTCTGCAGGCGTGTTCACAACAGGTTTTGCCGGTACATCATCGGAATTTCTTGTACTGATGGTATACCAGTCGTTATTTGGCAACATTTACCAGATGACAGGGCTTATCATTGCTTTATACATGCTTGGGCTTACCTTTGGTGCCATTATTCGCAGCAAACCGGGAAGCAATACCAAACGTTATTATGCCCGGGTACAGGTTGTAATTATCGTGCTGGTAGCTTTTATCCCGGTTGTATTTAAAATGGCAGCCAGTTCTACCGAAGCGCTTTCCTGGGCTGTTCAGGGAACCCTCTTCACCCTTATTACTGCTATTGCGTTTATGGCAGGACTGGCCTTTAACAAAGCCACTGTGCTTGCAGGCAGTTCATTTATCACAACGGCGTCAAATCTGTATGCCATTGACCTGGCCGGAGCAGCATTGGGAATATTATTAACCTCCACACTGTTATTGCCCCTGCTTGGGATGTGGGCAACCTGCATTTTACTTTCTGTTTTAGTGCTGGCCGGTTTGCTTATATTGCACCTTTTTGGCAAAAGTGGTAACTTTGTTCAGAGCATGCAAGATGAGTGAAAAAATCAGCAAACGAAACTTTGTGAAAAGTGCCATTATTGGTGCTGCCGGTGCGGTAAGCATGACCAAAATGAAAGGCATGAGTACCGATATGCACCGGCATGATGAACTGGAGCGCGACAACCTTTGGAAATGGAGCAAGGAGTGTTTTTATTACGAGATAACGCCCCGGGGACTAAAATGCCAACTATGCCCGAATGAGTGTATATTAAAACCCGGAGATACAAGCTTATGCCGAAACCGGGTCAATTTCCGCGATAAGCTCTATTCCATTGCCTATGGTAATCCCTGTGCCATGCATGTGGACCCCATAGAGAAAAAACCCTTTTATCACTTTCTGCCCGGTTCCAGATCCTTTTCCATTGCCACGGCAGGTTGTAATTTTGCATGCCTGAACTGTCAGAACTGGGCAATTTCACAGGCAAGTCCGAAAGAAACCCGGAATTACGACCTGATGCCGCCACGGGTTGTTGAGGAAACTTCAAAGTACAACTGTGTTTCCATTGCCTATACTTACTCGGAGCCGGTAACTTTTTACGAATATGTTTACGATACATCGGTAATTGCGCACAGCAAGGGTATCAGGAATGTTATTGTTTCAAACGGGTACATCAATGAAAAACCGCTTCGGAATTTGTGCAAGGTAATTGACGGGGCCACCATTGATTTGAAATCATTTGACAATACAACTTACCTGAAGCTTAATGCAGGAGAATTGCAACCGGTATTGAATTCATTGAAAATATTCAAGGAAGAAGGCGTGTGGTTAGAGATTTCAAACCTGGTAATACCGGGTTGGAGCGATAATTTGGATATGATTAAGAGAATGTGTGACTGGCTGGCTCAGAGCGGACTTCAGGATACGCCACTTCATTTCCTTCGTTTTCAGCCCATGTATAAACTAAGTCAATTGCCCCCCACCCCGGTTCAGGTGTTGCAAAAAGCCAAAAAGATTGCGCAGCAGGCAGGCATCCGATTTGTATATATTGGCAATATTGGCGGTTCGGAAGAAATAAGCACTTATTGCCCGCGATGTAAAAAGCTGATTATTGAAAGAAAAGGCCATACAGTAACTGCTAATCACATGAAAGCCTCGAATTGCGGATTCTGTGGCGAAAAGATACCCGGAGTATGGAGTTAGCCTTCCCATTGTCATACAAAAATACTATCATTGCAAATAAATATTTGGCATGATAACTGTAATGCCACACTGGATTCATGTTTTACTAAGTGGTGAAAAAAAATCTGAAAATCATAGCATTAGCCTTTTTCATGGTGCTGCTGAGCCCAGGTGGAATGGCGCAGGTATTAAAAGATACAGCTACATTTAATTTGGTATGCAGGGGTGTGGATTATATTTACAATCTGCAGTTCAAAGAAGCCAGGGAAGTTTACGGTAAGATCAGTTCGGCATATCCTTCACACCCCATGACTTATGTATACAGGGGATTGCTTACCTACTGGGAAAACTATCCATTGATATCCGCCTCACCAGCCAGGCAGGCATTTGAGAAAGACCTGCGGCGTGCCATTGAACTTTGCGAGAAAAAGCACAGCCCGGCTGATGAAGCGGAATACCTTGTATTAAACCTGGGCGCCAGGGGTTTGCTGCTGTTGTTTTATGCCGATAACGAGCTCAGCATGGATGTGATTCCACTGGCTTCAGGCACATACCAGTATCTCAAGCAATCATTCAATCACACCGGTTCTTATGCCGATTTTTATTTTTTCACAGGTCTTTACAATTACTATCGTGAAGCCTATCCGGAGGCCCACCCGGTTTACAAGCCACTTGCCCTGTTATTTCCAAAGGGGAACCGTGAAAAAGGGCTGAAAGAGATGCAAATTGCTTCAAAAAATGCCATTGTGCTAAAAGCCGAGGCCTACACCTTCCTTTCCGGTATTTACATTAGTTTCGAAAGAAATTTTCAGCAGGCATCACAATACAGTAAAGCATTGTACAAACTCTATCCCAGAAATTACAGTTATATAGCCGTATTCATTAAGAACCTGTTGCTTGCCAAACGTTATGACGAAGCCGAAAGCATGATCAGGCTGAACCATAATCTAAGTAATAACGCGTTTTATCAGTCGCAATTACTCATTTTAAGAGGCGTACTTCAGGAAAAGAAATATAAGAATCACAAGCAGGCCCAGGCTTTGTATGCCAAGGGGATAAAAGACATTAAGCCTTTTGGTGAATTTGGAGAAGAATACGCGGCATATGCTTATTTCGGGCTCAGCCGCATCAGCGATGCCAATGGAGACAAGCACAACAAAAAAGCATACCGTAAACTGGCAATGGATCTGGCTGATTTTAAGGATGTGAATTTTGACGAGTGATCCGGTTTTAGATAGTACACATAATTTATTAAATAAATGGACTGCCTATAGGCCATGCATTAGTCTTTAACCCATCCTTCAATAGCTCCGGCATTCATGCCGGTTTTTTTTATTGAAAACAGTTGATGGTTTTTCATCACTAGCCCCGGCATTCATGCCGGGGTTTTTAATGAGGATTATCTCTTTTTTGGGGTTTTAACCCAAATGTTGCCAAGATTTTCTAAATTAGGGTTTTAACCCTTTAATATAAAGCAATAAAGGGCTGAAGCCCTGCAGAGGAGGGGCTATTTTCTGAATCCCCGGCATGAATGCCGGGGCTAGTGATATGTGCTTTTCCCATCAATAGAAACGCCACTCATGACGAGAAATTATATTGATGATGTTTGATGATTGTCCCATCAATAGTCCGGCTATTAAAAGAAATCAACTGTATATTCTGTTATAATTCATATTATTTATAATTTTATATCCGGTAGATACAATCTAAAAGCAGAAAGAAATGAGAATACTGATCAGTTTGATTGCACTAATCACAGGATTTTCTGCCATTGAGGCACAGGACGAATTGCCTGTAGTAACATCCTCCACTGAGCTGAAGATTCAGACTCCTTCAGGTGATCTTTACGGTACTTATACCGGCCCGCGTAATGTTGGAATCATACCTGTTGTGCTCATTCTTCCCGGTTCGGGGCCAACTGACAGGGATGGCAACTCAATTTTGGGCATACAAACGAATTCTTATAAGATGCTGGCTGACGCCTTGGCTAAAAATAAGATAGCTTCGTTGCGAATTGACAAACGCGGTGTTGCCAAGAGCAAGGGTGCCACAAAATCGGAAAAAGATCTCCGGTTTGATACCTATGTGGAAGATGCCGTTGCCTGGATCAATTCGCTCAAAGTTGACCATGGATTTGATAAAATCTATATTCTTGGGCACAGTGAGGGGGCACTTATAGGGATGCTGGCAGCGCAACGCACCAAAGTGTCGGGGTTTATTTCATTGGCCGGACCAGGTAGGCCGATTGATGTGGTGTTGCGTGAGCAATTGGGTAATATGCCGCAGGAGTTGCGTACAAAGGCGAATGTGATCATGGACAGTCTGAAAGCCGGAAAACAATATGATGATGTGGATCCCGGACTGATGGCTTATTTCCGTCCAAGTGTCCAACCTTACATGATCTCCTGGATCAAGTATGACCCTGCCAAAGAAATCAGCAAACTGAAGGTTCCGGTGTTTATTCTTCAGGGAAACACAGATATCCAGGTAAGCAGTGAGGATGCCCTGTTGTTATCCAAAGGAAATCCTGCGGCCACCTTGTTGTTCATTGAAAACATGAACCACATCCTGAAAAATTCCGAAGCCGACATGGCCAAAAACCTGGAAACCTATAAAAACCCGGAATTGCCTTTGAATTCCCAGCTGATTGAAGTAATCACACGATTTATCAATGTGAGGGAATGATATTTGGCACCCGGTTACTTTCGTTTTACCAGAAAAGTTAGTACAGAAAGAATAAGTATGACCGCAGTAACGGCAAACGCCCAGTAATTCGGTTTGCGTGATGCAGCACGGAGCGTGTAATCAGTGAAGAAAAACCTGTATGCATCAACCTTCCAGGTAAGTGTATCATTGGTTAAAAAGGGTGCATTTGTTTCCACCACTTTCCCAGGAAGTGTCAATCTATAGTCCAGTTTCATTCCAAAACTTTTTTGGTAATCGGGAATTTCTTTTTCAAATTTTTCCATCAATTCAGATGGGAAAAAAGCGTCGTTAGAAAAATTGCGCGTATCAAAGTGAATATTAAGCACTGAATCAAGCCGGTTATTCACATCAGGCAATAGTGTATCCTTTCCAAACAAAAGATAAACAGAATCCTTTGCCTCAGAAAATGCAGCAGAATCAACGGGTATATTCTTTAAATCACTATAGTGTTTTTGCAGAAACCTGTAATTTTCTTCAAACTCTGATCTGTTCAGCCAGGCATTCGACCTGCTTTCCATATCATTAAGCATGTCCCTGATTTCAATTCCGATCTTTCCTTTATATAATTCTGAATGATGGCCATATAGGGTTGCTATCTCCTCCGGGGAAAGGTAACCGCCTACAGGTATTGTTGCAAAGGGATTCTGAGATGGGTATGTTTCCGAAAATTCATAATAGGTATAAAACCACCTGAATTTCTTTTTCCATGAAAGAACCGGCATTACAGAATCCCAATCTGAATTGTTAAACCGGAAATTATCAGCCATGTTTTTAACGGAAGGAAATTCTTTTTGGACAATCAGGTAAGATAAAAATGTTGAATCCCGAAAATTACTGAAATAGTCCTGTTTGTCAATTTGTTTCAGGATGCTATCGCCCGCATGTTTTCCATATATTCTCATTTTCCAGGAGGAGTCAAGTTTCACAGGAAAACGGTTTTTTGATGTATCGCCTGCCACCGAAGCAGAATCCGCTGAGCCTTTGAATTCCCGATAACAGGAACCATCCGGATTGATTCGGGTATACATTTGATGATTCGCGGTATTGCATGCATAAAACAATGCGATAACCGAAAGAACCAGTATTTCTACAATTGTCTTTTTCATAATTCCTATTTTTGAATGAATTGAATTGAATCGGAATTGGTTTGCAAAAGTTTTGTCCGATAGCTTATGTTTTCTTTCTCAAGTTCCTGAATTTTATTTAGCAGGTAGTTCAGCGATTTGCGGTTGATCCGGATTGCTTCACCAGAATTCGTTTCCAGGCCAACAGTTGCTGCATCTTCCGTAAATTCATACAGCACCTGTTGGATTTTTTCACTCCTGGAGGGGTACTTGTTGTGCTCTTCGAAAAGTTGAGATGATATCAATTCGTTTTGCAGACGGTTCAATTTGCGGTTCATCTCCCATTGTTCGCTGATTAAAAAAATGATTAACATGGCTGCTGCAGTGGTTGTAATCACCCTGACGGCACGGTACAAATTCCATTGTTTTTCATTTGCCATTAATGAAATGTAAGGCAGTTTGCGGACGTCTTCCTTCTGAATGGCATGCATAATCTTATCTGTTAACCCTTCAGGCGATTGTGATTCTGGTTCTTTCCTTTTCAGAAAACCAATGAGTTCATCATAGAGTTCTTTCATAACTTGTCCTCCTTTCCTCGATTTTTTCCAGTTTTTTTCTAATGGCCTGCTTCGCACAATAGAGATTACTTTTTATTTTATTCGGAGTCATTCCGGTAATTTCCGATATTTCTTCAACCGATAATTCTTCAAGTTCCGACAAGCTGAATACGATTCTCTGTTGCGGCGAAAGTGTGTTTGTCAGGTACCGGATGATTTCTGCCTGTTCGCGGTTTATATAGGTTGTTTCAACATTCTCCTGTGACGGCAGGTTACCTAATATCAGGCCTTCAATACTAAAAGGCACATGGTTTAGTCTCAGTTTCCTTGATCTCATTTTATCATAGCACAGATTAACCGCTATTTTATACAACCAGGTACTGAAGCGCATTTCGTGATTAAAACGGGAGAGGTTTTTCCAAACCCGGACAAAGGTATCCTGTACAACTTCTTCTGTGTCCGGTTCATCGCAAAGCATCCTGAAAGCAATGGCAAAAACAAAGGATTGATGCATTTCCACCAGTTTCCGGAAGGATACCATATCGCCACTTGCGCTATTAATAATCAGGGAATCTGCCTGTTGTTGATCCATTTGATTTCGTCTTCAAAAATGATACGAACAGAATTGAGCCAGGTCGAAAAAAAAGTAAACCTGAATGAATTCATTTCGGCAAATTACGTTATACCTTACGTTACGAGATCTGTTTAAACAAACTTCTCGCGTTGCTGCAGGTTCATCAGGGCCCAAAGCAATGATATCACCGCAGCAATACCCAGAATCAGCCTGTTCTGGTGCACCACGTTCATCCAAACAGACAGGTTCATATTTATTGGAATGTTGAAAGGATTCAGAAAAAGGTTCCACTTGCTGCGGGCCAGGGGCTCGCTCATCATAAAAAACAACAATGAAATGATTATCACTACCACAGCCGCCCCGTTGGCATTGCGAATCAATGTGGTCAGCATAAAAGTGAGACAAGCCAGGAATAATAACGGACTCATGAGTTGTACAACCATTCTGAAGATGGGTATCTGAACAACTGAAAACCAGGCAAAAGCAGCCAAAATAAAAAGAAGGAAAACCAGCAAAAGCAGCGACATGAAGAAACGCAACAAATATACTTTATACCGGTAATCAGGTACGCCAAACAGTATCTCAAGCATGCGCGTATCTTTATCATTTTGAATGTTGAAAACCACAGGGTAAAAAATAATCAGCATACCCGAAAAGAGCAACATACCATATACATCATCCACATCCGCAGCCTCATCCTGAAACAGCATGATTCCTGTAATTACAAAAAAGAAAAGCAGGGCGGCCAGCAGGAAGTATATGAACTTACCGGAAAAAATGATTTTCAGGTTGTAGGAGGCAATGCCGGTGATTAGTCTGATGCTTTCTTTCAGTTGCATGCTGCGGTTTACGTTTGTAAGGTTAATGTAAGAGACAGAGGTAGGCATCTTCAAGGTTTGCCTTCACCTGGTGAGCACCTTCACAGGGCGGTAGATCTGAAAGGCAGCGCACCCTAATCAGGTCGCCATCGCGCATGTGATGAATGATCACCACTTTTTCTTTGATTTCCTCAAATGAAGCCATGTCCATATCGGCCATCCATACCTTTCCTTCGGCAGTATGGGCCATTTGAACCGGTTCGCCCAGGTATACCAGTTCACCACTGCGTATTACAGCAACCTGGTTACAGGAACTGGCCACATCCTCAATAATGTGCGTTGAGAAAATGACAATGCGATCGCGACTCAACTCCACCAGCAGGTTCCTGAAGCGGATGCGCTCCCTGGGATCGAGGCCGGCAGTTGGCTCATCCACCACCAATATCCGGGGCAGATGCAGCAAGATCTGGGCAATTCCAATTCTTTGCTTCATACCCCCTGAGTACGATCCCAGCTTTTCATGTTTATGTGCGGCCATGTGCACCGCGTTCAGTACGTATTCAATACGGGTTTCACGCTCGGAGCGGTTGTATATTTTTTTCAGGATACCCATGTAATTCAGGAACTCCCATGCAGTCAGATTCTCATACATCCCGAATTCCTGCGGAAGGTACCCGATGAGACCCTGCAATTCCTCGCGCTTTATTTTTGTATCAATGCCATTGATGGTTATTTGCCCGTAGCTGGGTTCCAGTATTCCGCAGATGATGCGCATCAGGGTTGACTTACCGGCTCCATTAGGGCCCAGGAGACCAAACATGCCGTGCTCAATTTGAAATGACACGCCTTTGAGTGCTTTAAAAGGAGTTTTCTTCTTACCAATAACCGGGATCAGCATCACCATCCTGTAAAACGCTTTGCGTATGCCTTTGAAACGGCCCTGTATGCGGTTGATGTTTATTTTCTCGCTGTATAGCCGGTCGGAGGTCACCTTAATCAACAACAACAGGTACCAGATGATGAAGGCCGGAATGAGCAGACCAATCAATTTATACTTTAAGTAGAATAAAATTAGAATGACCAGCGGCAATAACCAGAATACAGCAGGATAAACCAGGTTCAGAATTCGCAGCAGCCATCCGGTATTTCCTAAAGAAGCCCGGTTTCCGGCATATTGCCTTATCGGACTGATGGCACCAAGCACCATCAGATAAATGCCTACGGGTAAAAGAAAATACCAAAAGCCGTTTTCAAGATAGAAATAGACAAAGTATACCAAAAAACCTGTTACAGGCAACTGCCAAACCAGGTAGTCAAAGTCTTTCCATGAGGTAAACGATTTTGACAATCCCAGGCGCTGTCGGATGTTAAGTCCCGACTTCCACTCCCTGACAAACCTGCTGTCGCGGTCGTATATTTTCACCAGGTTGCGAACATAAATCCGCAATGGTGTTGACTCATCAATAAGCCTTTCGTTTGCCTTCCGCAAGCTGTTTTTTACAAAATACAGCGAAGCCGGTACCAGTATGATCAGCAACAAAAAATCAATGATCTTCCAAACAAGGGTATCTACCCTGCTGTATACCAGATAACCTCCGGCAAGGTAAACCAATAAGATGAGTACTTTTTCGGCCCATTTCAATCCGAAAATCCATTGCAGTGAGGCATGAATTCCTGTATTCAAAGTGGGTATATAAACCAATGTCAGTAGCGTGCTCAGGGCCAGTCCGCCAATTATGGTAATGGCAAAAGGAGCACCAATTTCGGTAACATATTCGGCTTTACCCAAGGCAAGTGGTATCAGCGCAATAATGGTGGTAAGTGAAGTGATTAGGATGGGCCTTACCCTGGCCAAACCGGCCATCATCAAAGAACGGGACGGTCCATAACCCCGTTTTCGCAACACATTGGCATAATCGATCAGGATAATGCCGTTATTCACTACAATACCAATCAGGATTACCAAACCGGTCAGCGTGTTGGCATTGAGCAGCGAATTACCCGTAAGAATCAGGGCAAGCAGCGATCCGGTTGCAGCCAGGGGAATGGCAAACAGAATGACAACCGGCTTGCTGAATGATTCAAATACAGAAGCAAGAATCATGTAAATCAGAACTATTGCCGCCAGTATCAGAAAGCGGAAATCTGCCAGATCCTGCTCTTCATGTTGAATTTCGGCTGTAATTCCCGTAGGCATGGTCATGCCCTGAATCAGCGATTCCACTTCAAGCCGGGAAGTATTCAGCAGATCTTTATCGTCTGTAACCTGTCTGATGAAGGAATACTCCACCTCAAGCTGTTTGGCCTGGTTGATGCGAACAATGGTAGGCACACCATCGGCAAAAGCAAAGGAGCTGATTTGCTGCAGTTCAAACAGTGCCAGGCTGCTGCCTTTCACCGGGAGCTTTTTCAGATCTGCAAAATTTCTCTCCTTTTGATCTGTCGGAGTTTCTGTATGTATTTGAATGTCATATTCCTCACTTCCCTGTTTAAAGGTGGTGCCGGTTGTAAACTCGTGAGGAAAAGAACCCAGTTGATTCAATACTTCCGTGGGTGATATATCATAAAGGGCCATGATCTGCTTATCGAGATTAAGCTGAATTTCGGGACGGGCCGTTGGCATGTTGATGTTCACCCAATCAACCGATTGTTGTTGGGAGAGGTAATATTTTACAAGGTTGGCCTGTGAAACAAGCCGGGGGTAATCTTCGCCCTTAATGATTACCTTTTCCGTTTCTTTACCCATTCCCAACAGTCCTTCCATACCCGCATTTCCGGCATTCCCTCCGCCACCAAATCGCCGGCCTCCGGCAGGAGGATCCCAGCTGAAACTACCCGGCTTCAGACCCGACACACTGTTCATGATTTCCTGTTTGATTTTCGGAACAGTATAATTTCGTATCTTCTTGTAGTTCTTCTGCAGAACTACAGTCACCTGGGCTTCTTCCTCATAAATCTGGCTGATTACATCTTTTTTCTCTTCCAGGTTTTCCAGTCGTTTCTCTACATCGGCCACCACCAAGTCGGTATTGTTGAGTGTAGTTCCGCCGGGCATGGTTGCATACAAGGTTAGTTCAACTATTTCGGGTTCCTGCATTCTGATAAAGCTCAGTCCCAAACTAATCAGCAGAATTACAAAAAAAGCAATCAGGGCTCCGATAGCTGTGCCGGCAGGATTTCTCATGCAGGTTTTCAAAATCACCCTGTAAATTTGAATGAGCCGGTTGTGAAAGGAAATTGCGCTGAAATTGGCACTCCGGCTTTTGGTTCCCTGCTTCAGAATCACATGGGTAACCATGGGG
>JAFGOR010000071.1 GCA_016926375.1 Bacteroidales bacterium | reverse complement strand
GAAATAGAAAATAACCCGTTTAGCTTTCAAAGTCCCTTAGGGACGTAATAAGACAAGACATTCAAAAGATATAATAAATTTTAATCGCACAACAGTGTTTACAAATCATAAATAATCACATAAAAATAAAATAATTAACTATATGGTTTTATTTTTCCATCAATTAATAAACTGCTTCATTTCATTTCATAAGATAAAGTATTGAATCTGCTCCGAAAAAACGAAATGAGTAATGCCACTAACCTGTCTTCCGACAGACAGGTTTGTGGCCAAAAATTGATATGTAAACAATAATGATTATTTTCACTTCTGCATTTACTTTAAACCGCATATTTATGAACCCAATTCGCCTTGTTATTATTGCTGCTTTTGCACTGGGGATGAGTTGTTCATCCCATCCTCCAAAAGATTCTGCTGTTGGAATAAACGGAAAATTGGCTGTTTCGGGCACGCAACTGGTTAATGAAAAGGGCAGTCCGGTAATGCTTCGTGGTGCCAGTTTTGGTTGGCACAACCTGTGGCCCCGGTTTTATAATGAGAAAGCCGTTGATTGGTTGGTAACCGACTGGAAATGTAATATAGTACGTGCAGCCATGGGTGTGGCCATTGAGGACAATTACCTTGAAAACCCTGAATTCGCGCTGGAATGTGTGAACAATGTGGTAAAGGGTGCCATAAAAAGCGGAGTTTATGTACTGATTGATTTTCACAGTCATAAAAAACACACCGAAGAAGCCAAAAAGTTCTTTGAGATGATGGCCACTCAGTATGGCGATTACCCGAATGTGATTTATGAGATTTGGAATGAGCCTGATTACTATACCTGGAAAGAGGTGAAGGAATATTCCGCTACCGTTATTGATGCCATCAGGGCCATTGATCAGGACAACATCATCCTGGTTGGTTCCCCGCATTGGTGCCAGGATTTGGATACTGTATCCATGGATCCGATTACCGGCCATACCAACATTATGTATACCATGCATTTCTATGCCGGAACACATAAGAAATGGCTGCGCGATCGCACCGATGCTGCCATGGAAAAAGGCATACCGGTTTTTGTTTCCGAGTGTGCCGGCATGGAAGCAACCGGAGACGGCCCCATTGATGAATCCGAATGGAATGAGTACATCAACTGGATGGAAGATTGTAAAATCAGCTGGATTGCCTGGTCCGTATCCGATAAAAACGAATCGTGCTCCATGCTGATTCCCCGTGCTTCATCGTATGGTGAATGGACTGATGATGTGATCAAAAAGTGGGGGAAGATTACCCGGCAGACTATATTGGATAAACAGTCGGAATAAAAAATGAGGCTGCCACAAAAAGCAAAAAAATAAACTAGTCAGGAGACTACGCTGAGCCCTCGGGGGGGTGCGGAAATAAAAAATCAAAGCTTTGTCTTTTTACTGAAGCCCAACAATCCTCTTCAGCCAGTGGAGATTTGTTAACCATGGCTGTCAAACTGATAAAATAACACACTATGTGCCAAATTCATACGAAATAGAATTTAATAGCAGAGCGATTCAAAATGAATAGTTCTTACTGAGGGACTAACTCGCCATGACGTTGTTTGGAGAAAAATGTCGTAATGGGGTCGTGGTTGTGAATACAATGGAAGGCATGTCTTCTTATGATGTAAAGCCAGTTAAGCAAAGTGGTGCAAAATTAAGGTGACTGCATGACCGCAAGACCTGAAATAATTATGACCTTTATACCTTGATTATCAGATACATTTTATTATCTTTAATTCACTTTTGGTTTGTGTGATCATTGTCAACTTATCGGATCCGTGATGCAAGCCCTGCATACCAACTACTACCAGATGTTCCCCGAACATCATTTTGCATTTGTCAGAATACAATCCGAAGTATTTTCTGTTCAGGAAGCACTGCAACTCAACAAGAAATATAAAGCCGACAAGGTCTACCCGGAAATTCATTACCTGCTCATTATGGTGGATGAAAATTGCCGCCTTGGTTTTACCGCGAAGGAACTGGAAGAGCTATCGAATATTTACCAGAATGAAACACAGACCAACAACCACCGGATGGTGGTGTGGCTGGTTTCGGAACCTGTTTTAACTGCCATGGCTCACCTTTTTGTATCTTACACCGATGATTTGTATTGTTCAACCCTATCCAAGGCCTATGAATTGCTGGGCATGCCAATGGATTACAAAGAATTCCTGAAGTTAACCAGTCCGTCAGAAAATCCTGTTTGTTGAAATTCCGTTTCCGGAATCACATTTTCACGAAAACCAGATAATATTTTTTAAATTTGAACTGTTCTGTCAACCTGCATATTAGCAACCTATCAACATAACCTCAATAACAAGAGCCATGAAAGTTATGCCAATACACTATTTGGGCCTGTTGCTGTACTTTTCTTTTTCACATACATTCTTTCTTTGCGGACAGGAACACCCTGACTCTCTTGGATTTCATTACTTTGACAGGGCTAAACAGCTAAACAGGGTACAACAATACGACAGTGCGATTTTATACTATAAGAAAGCGGCAAACTGGTTCGCCGGAAATGAACTGAAACTGATGAACCTGCAGTCGCTTACCGATATTGCCTATTTATTTTCATACCGTAATGATATCGATAGCGCAGAGAATACCCTGACAACCGTTTTCAATGAAACAGATGAATTGGGAAAGGATTCTACCATTGTACTCATTGACGCCTACACGCTGAAAGCAAGAATTCTCTGTAATTACTCCGATTTCGAAAAAGCTGTTCACAATATGTCACGTGTGGTTGGTTT
>JAFGOR010000070.1 GCA_016926375.1 Bacteroidales bacterium | reverse complement strand
CTCTATTACAAAGATATTTTTTCACAGAATATTCCAGTAATTGAATATCAATGCATTACAGATTTTAGCTTGACGGCTATGCCTCCAAAGGGGGACATTGCTACGTTCAACCTTATCTCTCAATAGTAATGAAAGGGAATGTGCTCAATCTGCCTTCGCTGAAGCTGCCCGCCTGCCGGCAGGCAGGTCTGCTCAATCCGTGTAAATCTGCGAGAAAATCTTAGCGAGAAATATCCAGCGTGAAACCCCGGATTTCTAATTCCGGATATCCTCACCCCACTTCAGCTTTTCCCTCAGCGTTTTGTAAAAACTGGTATTGGGAAGTTTCACCATCTTCAGCTTGAACTCCGATTTACCAATGCGGAATTCCTGCTCCCCGTTGATCTGCTTGGTGCGGTTATCTGCTGTTATGGCATAAACCCCGCTGCGGCTGTTAACCTTGAGTGTAATAATGTTTGTATCCGGTATGATAAGCGGCCTTACAGTGAGGTTATGTGATGAAACAGGAGCAATGATGAGGTTACCTGAACCGGGCACTACAACAGGGCCTCCCACACTTAATGAATAGGCTGTGGATCCGGTTGGGGTGGATATGATCAGACCGTCTGTCCAGTATGTGTTCAGGAATTCATCATTGACGTATGCATCAATGGTAATCAGTGAGGAATTGCTTTTGTGAATGGTGATGTCATTGAGTGCAAAATTAATGGGCTTGAACAGGTCTTCCGGCTGCTTAATGCAAATCAGCGAGCGGTATTCATAGGTATACTCGCCTGCAAGTAATGCCAGGAATGCTTCGGTGATGTTTTCTTTCGAAATGTTGGCCAAAAACCCCAGTCGCCCTGAATTAATCCCGATCACCGGCAACTGCTGGCGGATAACAAATGGTATCGACTCCAGAAAAGTACCATCACCTCCGATGCTCACCATCAGATCGCAATCGCATGCAAAATCCTCGGGTCCGCTGAACATGCTGCAATAATGCCTGTCTTTACCTGTCTGACAGCAGATGAAGTCATAAAAAGGCTTATAAACTGTAACCTGAACCTCATTTCTTACAAGCAGGTCAAGTAATTCATTGATATAGGGCACAAAACCCTGGTTAAAAGTCTTTCCGAATATGGCAATTTTCATCTTATAAGGCTTTTGGCTATTAGCCGTTGGCTGTTGGCTCTTGGTTCTTGGTTCTTGGTTCTTGGCTCTTGGCCCTGCCTGCGCTGCCGCTTCGGCAGGCAGGTCTTGGCACTTGGCTACTAAATACTGAGGTACTTCATGAACATGTCATACCTGTTTTCATACAAACTGTCCATATCATCATGGTCCATAAAAGTACTGTGAATGGTATAATTATAGCGTGTAAAGGTTTGAATTATTGAGGTCAGGTCATTGCGATTGATTTTGAGTGTAACTTCCATGCGGGTGGTGGCCGTATGTGAGCTGATGTACATGCTCAGAATTTTGGCATCATTGCTTTCAACAATCTGGGCAATTTGTGACATGGAGTAATCATGAATACTCATATCGAGCACAATGATGGCCCCGGGTTCCTTGAGTGCTGCGTAATCGGCGAAATGATGAATCAGGTCGGTGTTGGTTACCACACCTTTGTAACGGTTGTTGTAATCGAGAACCGGAATAACAGATAAAGTCAGTCGGGAGGCCAGTTCAATGACTTCATAAATATGCTGGTTTTCGGTAACAAAGGGACTGAAAAGTGAAAGATTGTGATTTCCAATGGGCTCATCAGCCATGTTGGCATCATAAATGTCCTTATCGGATATCAGCCCCAGAAAGTCTTCGTTATTTACTATCGGAAGGTGTGATATGCGGAATATATCCATCCAGTAAAGCGCTTTCTGCCCGCTGTCGGATGTACGGAGTGAAGGTATCACATCGGATATTAAATCTTTTGCCAGCATACGCTATTGGATAAAACCTGCTAAATTTGCATGATCCATAAGATTAAAGGTAATTCATATTTCAATAATAACAAAACAACGGGAAAATGACAAAATTAAGTGTCAACATCAACAAAATTGCCACCATCCGAAATGCCCGCGGGGGTAATATACCCAATGTCACCGAAGCTGCCATTAACTGCCAGAAATTTGGAGCACAGGGTATTACGGTGCATCCCCGTCCCGATGAGCGCCACATCCGCTACCAGGATGTCAGGGAAATCCGGCCAATCATTACCACGGAATTCAATATTGAAGGATATCCATCACAGCGGTTTCTCGACCTGGTCATCGGGGTCAAACCGCATCAGGCAACGTTGGTACCCGATTCGCATGATGTAATTACTTCCAACCAGGGATGGAATGTGATCAAATATGAGAAATTCCTGAGTGATGTGGTTGCAGAATTGCACAAGCATGGCATCCGTACTTCATTATTCATTGAAACCGGACTGGAACAGATTGAACGAGCCGCCGCCACAGGCACAGACCGTATTGAGCTGTATACCGAACCCTACGCGGACAAATACCCCATTGACCGCGAAAAAGCCGTTGAACCCTATATACGGGCTGCAAAAAAGGCAACAGAACTGGGCCTTGCGATAAATGCCGGGCACGACCTGAGCCTTGAGAACCTGAAGTATTTCAAACAACATGTACCCGGACTCCTTGAGGTCTCCATAGGGCACGCCCTGATAAGCGATGCCCTTTACTACGGTTTGGAGAAAACAATTCAGCTTTACCTTGACCAGATTGCCTGATGAAATTGTTTTTCAGACATCTCGGATCGGGCGAGCCGTTAATTATTCTTCACGGCCTGTATGGCTCATCTGACAACTGGCATTCCATGGGCCGGGAGCTTTCGGCTGAGTATTCCGTTTACCTGGTCGACCAGCGCAATCACGGCAACTCACCCCATAGCAGCAATCACAATTACGACTTGCTCAGCGATGATCTTCAGGAATTTATGAAAGAGCACAACCTGGATTCCGCTTACATCATAGGGCATTCTATGGGCGGAAGAGCTGTGCTTCACTTTGGGTTGAAGTATCCGGAAAGAGTCCGAAAGCTGATCGTTGTTGATATTTCACCCATGGGCAATGAGTTCCGGCAAAATGCGCCGGAGATTGTGGTGCACAACCGGATTATCGGTGCGCTGCAGCAAATTGACATCAATCTGATAACCAGCAGAGATGAAGCCGACAAACTACTGCAACAATCCATTGCACTATCTTCTATCAGGCAGTTTCTGCTTAAGAACCTCAAGCGCACTCCCGAAGGCAAATTCAGGTGGGCCTTCAACCTGAAAACACTGTCAGAAAAACTACCCGATATCTTTACCGGCATCATCAGGGAAAACGAAACTAATCCGGAGTCCATTCCGCAATTTCCGCTACTGTTTATTAAAGGTGCACTTTCAGGCTATATCCGCCCCGAAGATGAAGCCTCTATCCGGAAATATTTCCCATGGTCTGAAATCACAATAATTCCGGGAGCCGGGCATTGGGTTCATGCCGAGCAGCCTGCTGCTTTCCTGAAGGCCGTAAGGGAATTCCTTTAAGAATTTCTCGCAGACTTGCCTTCCGGAGCCCTGCCTG
>JAFGOR010000002.1 GCA_016926375.1 Bacteroidales bacterium | reverse complement strand
TTGCTGTTGAACAGGTAGTTTTTAATGGGAGAGTGTTTAGCCTGCAGAAATTCAAGCACTTGATCTGCATTTTCCGGTTTATCAGCCGAAAGGGAAATGAATTCAAAATTGCGGTTTCCGTACATGCGCTGCAGGCTGATGAGTTCGGGGTACTCAATCACGCAAGGTCCGCACCAGGTTGCCCATATATTAATCAGCCTCAGTTTTTCCGTGTCGTTTCTAACCAGGTCAGCCACTCCTTTTCTCGAAATCTTTTCCACGATAACCGGTTTTTCAGCCCAGTTTTTATTTGCTTTCTCAGTCCATTCTGTTTTCCAGGCCCATTTGATTGAGCAGCCGAAAGCTTTGTTCTCAGGGGTGGTTACAGTTTGTCCATTCAGCGTTTCATTCACTGCGGCTCTCAAATCATCTGCATTTGCAGTGCCCGGTTTTTCAGAAGCATCGAGCCGGCCTGTATAAACCAGTTCCCGCTTTCTGTTAAAAACAAAGGCATGCGGAGTTGCTGTCGGACCGTATTGAATGGATACTGCTTCGCTATCACCATCATAGAGGTATGGAAAATTGAATTTCTTGTCTTTTGCCCTGATGATCATGCTTTCATAACTATCGTCCAGGTCGGAATAACTACATTCCTCGTAAAGAAGTGAATGCATGCTGTTTGGCATGATGGCTGCCACGGCAACACTTTTGTCTTTATAATCTTCGGTAAAGCTGATTATCCGGTTTTCATAAGCTTGTGCTGTAGGACAATGGTTGCAGGTGAAAATAACAACCAAAACATCTGATGCTTCAAAATCTTCAAGTTGGTAATACCTGCCTGTTACATCGGGCAGGTTGAAATCAACCGCTTTTGAGCCGATTTTCATTGTGTATATTTCCTGATGGGGCACCCGCTGCGGATTTGGAGTGAATACGGTTTTCAAGGTGTCATCTTTAACACTGCTTCCCCCTGATTTTGTTACTGCCTGTTTACAGGATACCAGAACGAAAACAACAATCAAGAGCAGCATCATATTTGTAAGCCTTTCCATCGCCGATAAGGCAATATGGCGGGCATATGCATAGGTATTTTTCATGATCGGGCAGATGAAGGTTTGTACTCGGCTTATCGGGATTGTTGCTTACTGTTTTTTCCTGGTTCAAAAATATAGATTAATTATGGAATTAAAGTTAATTTTAAGAAGCTTTTAACATTGTTGATCAGGCCATATAGCTAACTTTCAGTGTTTTTTTGTTCACAACCTGAATTCTATGTATTAACAAATTCTTTTAACTATGAAGCGCTTTAAAAACATGGCAACTGCATTGCTGTTGATGCTGGCGGTTAGTATGGGGAACGGCCTGCAGGCCCAGGAAACCATAACCGATGAACAATTACTGAATCTTTATGCCGGTTTGCGGGTGGCCGATGTATGTGATGGCATGGATATGGTTGGCCTGCGTGACGTGGGAACTATGGATGCCTCCATTGAACCGCTATGGCGCGATGTGGAAACTTTCGGGCATCGCTTCCAGGGCATTGCCGTTACTGCCCGTTACGTACCAACCAATAAGGTGGTGAAAAATCCTATGGAAAAATCAGAATTCCAGAAATGGGAAGGGAGCTGGTACAACGAGATTTCATCTGAGCCATTTGTTCCCCTGCTTAAGAAAGGTTCTGTGGTTGTGCTGGATGTTCAGGGTGATGGTGATGTGGGCTCTGTTGGTTCATACAACGCGCTGATGTGGATGGGCAAGGGAGCATGCGGTATCGTTTCAAACGGCGGAATCAGGGATATCGATGAAGTGGTGAAAGAGAAAATCCCGGTTTACCTCAATTATATGGAAAGAGGCCGCGGCATCAGGCCGGGCAGAAATGAAATTGAATCGGTTAACAAGCCGGTTACTGTTGGTGGTGTTTTGGTGCGCCCCGGCGATGTGATTGTGGCCGACGGCGACGGCGTAATTGTGGTTCCCAGGGAATATGCCAAACAGGTTGCCGCATATGCGCTGGAGATAATGAACAAGGACAAGGGTGCAAGGAAAGACCTCTACCAGCAGCTTGACATGCCTTTGGACAATAGCGTGCAATAGCAGGTGAAGCTGATTCCGGGTGGCAAGTCAGTAAGTTGTTCTTTTACCTGGCATTGCCATACGGAGTTTTGCATTTACCGGCAAATCGCAGCTGATAAAAATCTTCGAGATGATCGTTGATGACCATCGTGTCTCCGGGCTGCCATTTGCCGGTATAATAATTTCCTTTTAGTATATAGCAACGGGTGCAGGTGGGATTGGTAAGCATCACCCGGTTCCGTTTCTCATCATATACAATCAAAGCCTTTTGTATGTAAAGGGCATTATGCTCTTCCTCCATTAGTGATGTGGCCTTGCGGACAGAGCTGCATGACGTTAGTATCAGTATCATGCCGAATGCCAGGATGCGGAATGCCATATTATTGTGTTTTTGCTCCATCAGAATTTTCGCCACCTTTAACATCATCGTTGCGAATGCCACGGCTTGCTTTTTTCACCTGGAGATCCATTTTGCCGAAATTGTAGGTCAGGTTAAAGCGCAGGTTCCGGGCAAAGTAACTGGTTTCGGAATTTGTGAGAAAGGTGATGTCCCCGTTTTCATAGGAATAGGACCTCTTCCGCCAGAAAGGGTCAGAGGCTGACAAGCTCATCATCAGTTTTCGCTTAAACAGGTATTGCGACAGGCCAAAACTTGTATAATAATTGCTCGATGATTTTCCCTGCAGCATGATGGATGCCGAATACACTCCGGCGTTCATATTTAGCGTGGCATCTTTCCAGAGCGGTCCCCTAGCTCCCATATAGGCTCTGTAATTCATGCCATCATTGGTAATGGTATAGCCGGTATTGGCTTCAAGTTTACTGTAACCTGCAGTGCCACTAATATAAAAGTTGAATTTAGGACCGGGCCTGTAATTGGCATACAGGTTCAGCGTGTATCTTGTGTCTTTTCCAATGTTTTCGTAAGTGCTTACCATGGCCCCGTTGGGCTGAACAGTGGATATGCGTTCGATGGAATTGTTTACAAAAGATGCATACAAACTGGCCGAAAAATTAAACTTAGACTGAAAATGATTGTACCCCAGTTCAAAAGAGTGAGAAACCTCCGACTCCAACGAAGGATTCCCATAACTGATATGCATTGAATCCATATTGTTTACATAAGGATTCAGATACCAGATTCCTGGTCGCGAAAGACGTTGTGTATATGAAGTTTTGATGGTGTGTCCCTCTTTGGGCATATACGAAAGGGTGATGTAGGGAACCAGGTTGAAAAGCCTGTTGGTAAAGTTAGTGGCAATGCCTGCGGTTTCCGATATGCCGTCATTCCAGGTTCTTTCCAGTCGGAAACCTGTTTTGGTGCTTATTTTCTTAAACTTTAACACGTAACCGGCATATATGCCTAAAATATACTGATTGTAGTCGAGATCATTGTCGGTTTCCAATTTGACTTCTTCCCGGAAGGTTTCCGAAGTGCTTTTGTTTTGCCGCAGTATGAATTTCATCCCTACTTCAATCTGGTGCACCTTGGTAATTGGATCAAAATAGTCTGCCTGTATCGTTTGTTCACGGCCCGATGCTTCATTTTCTGAACGCTGGTGATATGAAGCATAATTAACAAATCCGTTCACATTTGTGGCATTTTTGGTAACGCTCGGGTTGTTATCGAGCATGTAAGAAAAGGTAAGCGACTGGTCCGGTTTTTTGAAGGTGCGCTGATAATCCATATTGCCCGATACTGAGCCATACCCTTCACTGTTGCTGATTGCAGACGTATACCTGCGGGTTATATCACCTTCAATATTCCGGTACAACATCTCACTGGAACTGGTGTTTTTATAGGAACCGGCATATCCCCAAAATGACAAGCTGATCAGGTTGAGGGTATCTATCTCGAAACTTGCTTCGCCCGAGAACCCTCTTGATGTCCCATTGTATTTACTCAGGCCCAGGTTTTCAGAGAAGTGATAGTCGGTATTGTTGAAATATTCGCTGTTGCTGATGTATTCCCTTTCAGGTTGTTTGTAACGGCTTTCATAAAAGCGCCCGGAAAAGCTGAACTTATTGATTTTTGTTGCCAGGTATAAACTGCCATTAAAGCCTCCCCGTGTATCCATTCCTGCACTTATACTTCCATTGTACCCGCTGATCTTTTTCCGCGAGGTAATGATGTTGATGATGCCTGCAACACCTTCTGCATCATACTTTGAAGAGGGATTCGTAATCACCTCAATGTCTTTAATGGTATTGGCCGGCAAACTCTTGAGTACCTCCTTAAAGTTATTCGACATCATGGATGAACTCTTTCCGTCCACAAGAACTTTAAAATTCGACTGGCCGTTAAGGGTGATGTTCTCCTCTGCATCTACCGTAATCAGGGGTACCTTCGACAGCATTTCCAGTGAATTGTTGGTCTTCGACTCCGGATCCGATTCCATGCTGTACACGATTTTGTCGACCTCAATTTTCACCAGCGGTTTTTGGGCGGTTACGGTGACTTCCTTTATTTCGATGCCTTCTTCCAGGGCTAAGGCCCCCAGATCGGTCTTCAGGTTTTCAATCGTAACCGATGTGGTGAATTGCCTGAAACCCACAGCGGAAACAGTTAATGTATACGACTCTGGTTTTTTTAAATTCAGGGTGAATCTACCGGAGTTGTCACAGGCCAGCATGCCTTTTTCACCGGTGCTGTCGTTACAAACCAGCGCTACGGTTGCATAAGGGATACCATTACCAGAGCTTTTTTCAACTACCTGTCCGTTTACCTGGTAAACAACAGGTTTTTCCTGTGCCGTAAGGGTGTACGACAACAATACCCACAGCAGTGCTGCGGAAACATATTTCATCATATAGGGTTATAACGTTTTAGCGCAAAAGCTGTTGCCAGAAAGCTTCTCATAAACCAACGAATAAATTTACAATTTATTTTTTATTTGGTTATGATTTTCAGAATTTTATGTTGGGAATAATAAGGAAACAACAGAAAGAGATATCGGGTATCAGAGTCAGGTCGAATTACAAATGAAATTTAAGCGGAAGACATGGCAAAAAGAGCAATGAGACTGGCTGCTTTTTATCATTATACTGTCATTGATAACAACAAAGTGATTAAATTTATAGGAATCAACAGTTCATTATTCTCAAATTAGTCCATCTTTATAAAACGCCCTGAATACCATGAAAATTGGCATTATTACCGATATCCATGAAAATGCGGAAATGCTCCGGAAGGCGCTTGAGATGGCTGATGCAAATAAATGCGATGAACTGGTTTGTCTTGGCGATATTGTGGGTTACGATCCGCGCTATTACAACTATACTCACGGGCGAAGCGCCAAAACATGTGTGAACCTGATAAGGTCAACCTGTCGGTGGATTGTTCCGGGTAACCATGACCTTTTTGCTGCACAGAGATTTCCAGCTTATTCCAACGGCTTTGTATACCCGGATAAATGGTTTGAAATGAGTGGTACTGAAAGAAAGGAAGTATCGCAAAGCAAGGTTTGGTGCTATGATGGTGAAGCACCTTCAGATTTGGGTGAGAATGAGATAGCTTTTCTGAAATCGCTGCCTGAATATATCATCACTTCTGCGCCGGAAATCGGTTGTCTCTTTTCACATTATGTCTATCCTGATTTCACCGGATCAACCAGCAGATATATCAAACGAAACCATGAACTTAATGCATTCTGGAATTTTTTAGATCTTCATGGGGTAAAATATTCTTTTTCTGGTCATTCCCATACCCGTTTTGCAGGTTTTGCCTATCCGGTGAGAAAGAATTGGGTAGGCAATTCTTTTCTAAAGGCTATACATTCAATTCCTTCAGATAGCTTTAACCTGGGTGATGAAACGTTGCTGCTTTTGCTACCTCCGCTTACTGGTGAAAGGGGGAAGACCGGTTTTTCGATATTTGATTCAACCAGTATGAAGCTATACATCATTTCAATAAGTACAGTTTAAGATTGCTAAAAATGAAAAGACATTCAGGGAAATCTTCAAGGAAGATGTTTATCGCTAAAATCGATCTTCCGGCTTTGCTTGCATTTGCTTTTTTCGCCGGATTAATTTTCTTTTATCTGATCCCCGGATTTGAAAAGGCAATGATGGATCGAAAACGAAGTCTGATACATGAAATTACATCATCAGCATATAGTATTCTCGAATATTACCATTCGCTTGAGATAAAGGGGATCCTTGATGGGGATTCGGCACGGGAGCAGGCTCGGTTGGCTGTCGGTTCAATCCGATACGGCGATACGCAGAAAGATTATTTATGGATTACCGACCGGGTTCCACGCATGGTTGTTCATCCATACAGACCGGATTTGAATGGAAGGGATCTAACTGATTTTCGGGACTCAAAGGGTAAAACCATTTTTGTTGATTTTGTTGAAGCTGTATCTTCTACAGGCGAAAGCTTTGTCGATTATATGTGGCAATGGAATGATGATTCAACAAGGATAGTTCCTAAATTGTCCTATGTGAAATCGTTCGAGCCCTGGGGATGGGTAGTAGGCACAGGAATATATATAGAAGATGTACGTTCCGAAATACGTGGGATGGAATTCCGTGCCCTTATTATCTCAGGCATAATTGGTCTGGTTATTATTGTTTTGCTGTTAGCCATTTCGAGACAAAGTCACCAAATTGAGGCAAAAAGGAATCAGGCCGAAGATGAGTTAAAGAAATCGAGAGAATTATACAAGACCTTGGCTGAGGCTGCATCGGAAGGGGTGTTGATATGGTCGGGGCACGGTTTGCAAGCCAACAAAACCCTGCTTTCCTGGCTTGATTATACCGAAGCGGAGTTGCAGTCCCTGACACTTCAGCGTATTTTCAGTTCGGCGGAAACCCCGGAAGGTAAAGATTCAGACACACTCTATGAGGAATTGAATGACAGACGTTATGTTGAGTGTATTCTTATTTTGAAAAACGGGAATTTGATAAAATCCCATGCTGATTTCTCAAGAATTATGCTTGGAGAGATGAAAGCTGTTTTGTTGGTGATCCGGCCGGTCAGAAGTGTTACTGTTCAACCTGGTTTTTCGCTCAGGTCTCCGTTATTGGATGATATTTGCACCGGATTCTTCCGCACAACCTATGGAAAAAAGAGCAGGTTTCTTTATGCTTCTCAGTCAACTGTTGAAATGCTGGGATTTGTTACTTTTCAGGAATTACTTCCGCGCACTATCGAATCGTTCTTCGTCAGTCCATTCCAGTTTAGCGCTTTCAGAGCGGCACTTGCATCAAAGGAGCGAATTTTTCCCAAGGCAGTTCTTCTCCGGCGCAAAGAAGGTGATGAGTTTTGGGCTATGGTAAGCGTAATGGTCGTGGAGATAGATGCGCAAGAGATATGGTGTGAGGGAACTATTGAGCCAATGGCCGCTGCTGATTTTCAGCAAAATATACCTCTTGCGAACCTGACATCTTTTAGCGCTTCCTACATTATGGAAGTTCCGGTTACTTCAATCATGCGTTCACCGGTTAAATGTTCTGAAAACCTTTCAGCTGTTAGGGTTGTTTCGGTAATGAACGAATATGATATCCATTATGTTGTTGTTACAAACAAGGATGGTGAACCCATGGGAGTTATAGATTCAGCAACCATCGGTTTCAGGTTAATGGAAGGAGGCTCACCCGAAACGGAAATCTTCCGATGGATGAGTTCACCACCTGATTTTATCCATCACCAGGCAAGTGTAATGGATGCCTTTTCGATGATTCAGAGCAGCCTGAGGAAATGCCTGCTGGTAAACTCCGATGACAATTCGTTAACCGGAATTGTTACCTGCGATGAATTGTCAAAGGCGTTTTATAATGCACCCAGGTTAATTCATTCTGAAATCGGGAAGGCAAATACTGCTAAAGCACTTCATCGGATTTTTAGGGATAGCCACAAACTTGCCACCTCAATGCTTTTGGGCCGTGCCGATTCCTATGCCATATCCCTTTTTCTTTCGGCTATTGCTGATGCGATTTGTCAAAGAGTAATAACGCTTTGTATAGAAAAGTCGGGAAATCCCCCATGCCGGTTTGTATTTATTCAAACAGGAAGTGCCGGACGAAGGGAACAAACGTTTCTTACCGATCAGGATAATGCCATTGTCTTTGAAAACTGCAAAGGAGAGCAATTGGTTAAAGCGGAATCATACTTTTCTGCCTTGGGCAAAAGCATAAATGAAATGCTTTCAGACACAGGATTCCATCTGTGCAAAGGGGGGAATATGGCTGGCAATCCAATCTGGTGTCAGCCGATTGACAGGTGGAAAAAGTACTTTTCAGACTGGATTACAAACCCTGGTCCGTCAGAACTTCTTGAAGTCAGTATCTTTTTTGATTTCAGGTTCTGTTATGGTGATAACGAACTTTCAGAAGAACTTCGGGAGTATGTGCAAAACGATTTGAAAACCAATGATATATTTTTTCATCATATGGCTATTGCCTGGAAGGAGTTCAATCCATCGGTCAGCTTGCTTTCGGGGGAAACGCTGGATATCAAGAAACTCCTTATGCCCATAACCGGTATTGTGCGGTTGTACGCACTTAAGTATGGCATAAACGGATTCTCTACCTTGGAGAGGATCCTTGAATTGCACGAAGGAAAATATATGGACTACCATCTTCTTCGCGAAACAATAAAGGCATGGAAGGATCTTACCTCTATGCGCCTTTCGCATCAGGCATCCAACATCCATAAGGGCATTGAACCTGATAATATTATTGATCTTCAGGTACTTCATGCCGACATGGCGGGTTATGCCTCGCAAGCCATTGTCACTGTCAACAACCTTATGCTGAAAGCCGGCACTGATTTTTATGTCGATACCATTTA
>JAFGOR010000008.1 GCA_016926375.1 Bacteroidales bacterium | reverse complement strand
GCAGGGCTGAGATTCGTTATTCCCTTCGGTCGGTTCAGTCGGTTGCAACTACGCCGAATAAAATGAATTTTTACACAGCCTCTGAAGCCCGGGGCTATTGATGCTTGTGGCAATGGAAGCCTGTCTGCCGCAAGGCAGGCACTCCGTGCTTGGGAAAAGTACTTAAGTTGAAGCATATGCCCTTCAGGGCGTAAGCTTTTTAGCCTGACGGCTATGGGTTTTACCTCACCCTGACGCTGTCCACATAGTAAGGCGTATCTCCTTTCCAAATGAGCGGTGCAATTTTCTGCTTATAACGAACAATTACATTTCTTCCCTGGAGGGTATCCA
This sequence comes from Bacteroidales bacterium, assembly GCA_016926375.1. Classification (GTDB taxonomy): domain Bacteria; phylum Bacteroidota; class Bacteroidia; order Bacteroidales; family UBA10428; genus UBA5072. Next base: position 13,530 of record JAFGOR010000008.1, on the reverse strand, counting down.
GGTTAGCAGCAAGGTTCTGGTCGGTTACCGAAAAGAAAAACTTTTCCGAGGCAATGACCACATTACTTCTTCCGGATACGCTGCTGAGTATGAGTTCGCCCTCGTATGTTTTGAAAATAGTACCTTTATGCGAGAACTTTTGCAGGAGTCCTGCCCGGTAACCTTCACTGTAGGTATAAAAATACCTCCAGTAAATAAATACAGCCAACAGAATGACAACCAGGAAGCTAATCAGGTAAAGAATTTTCCTTGCTTTTCTTTTGACTGTAGTCCATGTTGAAATAGCGGGTTTTTCTGTAGTTGAATCAGGTTTCATAATCTCTGTGGATTGTATTGTTTAATCAATTTGAGATGGTACAAATTGGGCAAATGATATGTATGCTGTGGCAGTTACAAATATAATCAATTTAAGCTTCCGCTTTTTTTCTTGCATGATGTTTCCCATATGCAAAGCTAAAAGCCAGGGAGTAAAATAGTAATATGCATATAATCAAAAGAATAACGGTTAGTTTTTCATGTGTCAACCGGTTCTTTTCAAGAATAAGTGCAGTCACATTTGAATTCAGTTTGCTTAATTCGGGCAAGTCATGGTGGCTCCATTTTGCCAGAATGGTACCTCTCTGCAGTGCCATCAAACCCGGATTTGAACGCAAGATGGTCTGCAGCGTGGTTTCATCAGTTGAATACAGTTCAAACGCTGGTCTGAATGAATTCCTGAAGTTCTCAATTTCCTTGTTTGTTGATGAAGTCAGGCACAGAACTTGGATATTCAGGCTTTCGGCTTTCATGGCCAGTTCATTCATGCTGTTCATTCCTGGCAGAGATGCCTTTTCGATCTTCGGTGATATAATCAGGAAGACATAACCGCTGTCGTCCAACACCTGCGAGGTGATGTCGGAACCATCTGAGCCCGAGATTGAGAAATCGTGTATGGGTGGTTCGTAACCTTTGGAAATCAGCTTTTGCTTTGTTTCTACCCATTTCCAGGTGGTGTCCTGCCAAGGAAAATCGGTTTCGGAAAATTCCTGTACCAGGCCATCTTTCTGGTAAACCAGCCTGGTTTCATACTTATCAACCGGTGCATTATCGGGGATTATCATCTGATCGGGAATATACGTACCTGTTTTGTATGGGCGGAAGTCGAGCAGGGGTTCGTGCCTGAGGCAATATACCGAGATCAGAACCGGTACGGCAAAGTTGACAACAGCTAGCAGCCAATCAAACCTCACCGAAGGGTATGACGGAAGCCTGTTTCTGAAAATAAACAGAACCAGGGTAGGTATCAGAATGATGATGTTTTTCCAGAAGGTTTGCCAGTTAGTCAGAATGACGGCATCGCCAAAGCAACCGCAATCGCTTACCGGATTTGTAAGAGCCAGGATCAAGGTAAGTATGGTGAAAAACGACATAAAAGCCATCAGGAGCCATGCGGTGAATTTCAATCGCACTCCGGCAAGCAGGTTCAGACCGATCATCAATTCTGCTGCACTTGCGAGTATGGCAAGTGGCATGGCCAGACCCGAGATGAAATTCAAATGGAAAGCCACAAGGTATTCATCAAACTTAATAGCGAATCCGGAAGGGTCAACGGCTTTGACAAATCCGCTAAAAACAAAAACCAAACCGACAAAAATTCTGGATAGAAAAAACAACGTTTTCATGATCAATGATTAAGAATTGAGATTGATGTGTTTCATTAATTTCCCGAAAATAACTTCAGGGGCACTCATTTCACCCTGGTCATCAATGCAATTTACAATTTTAAGATCGTCACAGGTTTCTGACTGCCGGACGTACATATTCCGCACTCTTTTCTGAAAGTCAAGATCCTCCTCATGAATATCGCGCATGCCCTGCAGGTAGTTGCGTTCGTCACCTGTTCTTTCCCCCGAAAGTTTTTTTTGGGTAAAAGAAAAAGGAACATCCAGTAGGATGTTGACATCTGGTTTTGGAATTCCGTTGTACCCGTATTCAAGATCCAGGATCCAGTTTCTCAAAGCATCCTGTTTGCCCGTATCGTTCAATTTTGCACACTGAAAAGCGATATTGGAGTATACATACCGATCCAGCAAAACAAGAAGACCCTGGTTGAGCCAGTCCCTGATCAAAGGGGCTGCATCATTCCGGTCGCCGGCATATAACAAAGCAACCAGGTAAGGGTCAACAGCATTCAGATTACCAAAATCACCCCTGAGAAACCGGGCAATCAATTCACCATAAATCTTTGAATCGGTGCGGGGGAAATGAACATACCGGTAGGCTATTCCGTGCATCTCAAGGTGTTTTGTTATGAGTTTTATCTGTGTTGATTTTCCGGATCCGTCTACACCCTCTACCACAATGAATTTCATACCGAACTTTTTATTACTTTTATAAAAATGATTCTTATTGAATGAGTTTTAAAGATACATTATTTTCCGTAAAACGTACGCTTAACTGTGGAAGTGCGGTGATTGATTTCAAGCAACCCCGGGTAATGGGAATTCTCAACATAACACCCGATTCCTTTTATGATGGCGGCAGGTATATGAATAAAAAGGATATCCTGTTGCGCACCGGAAAAATGCTGGAGGAAGGTGCGGATATGATTGATGTAGGGGCCTACTCTTCAAGGCCAGGTGCAGCGCATATATCGGCCGAAGAGGAAAAAAGAAGGCTCGCCGGAGCGCTTGAAGCATTGCGCAAAGTACACCCGGGTATTGTGATTTCGGTTGACACTTTCAGGGCAGATGTAGCGTCATTTGCAGTGAATGAATTCAATGTCAACATCATCAATGACATTTCTTCAGGCATGATGGATCCGGAAATGATTCCTGTTGTTGCTTCGCTCAGGGTACCTTATATTATGATGCACATGCAGGGAACTCCGCAAAACATGCAGGTTAATCCTGTTTATCAGGATGTCACAAAGGAAGTACTTTCGTTTTTTGCCGAAAGGTTGCGGAAAGCGGTGGATGAAGGACTTAATGATATTATTGTAGATCCGGGATTCGGATTCGGAAAAAGCCTGGATGACAATTATAAAATGCTCCGGGAACTGGATTTGTTCCGGGTGCTGGGATGCCCGGTTATGGTGGGGTTGTCGCGAAAATCGATGATATACAAGTTTTTGAAACTTACTCCGGAAGAAGCGCTGAACGGAACAACTTCATTGCATACACTTGCTCTTCAGAATGGCGCAAGTATATTGAGAGTGCACGATGTGAAAGAAGCCATCCAGACCATCAGACTGTGGAGTCAATACCAAAACGCCGGTAAATAATCAGTAAATTGTAATAACTTTGAACGGTACTGAAAATCTGCATATGTTCCTACCCGCCTTTATTCATATCAGAATCATCGACATTATTGATATATTGTTGGTTGCCTTTTTGATGTACCAGGTATACATGCTCATTAAAGGAACCATTGCTACTTATATTTTTGTCACCATCATCACTTTTTATGTGGTATGGCTGCTGGTAAGAGACAATATGCTTTTGCTGGGCAACATTCTGGGGCAGATTATTGGCGTAGGAGCCATAGCAATTATTGTGGTTTTCCAACAGGAATTGCGCCGTTTTCTGATCATGTTCAGTGCGAGGTATCTCCCCAAGGCAGGTATCTCTATTGATAATTTCTTCTCAAAACTGGGGTCAGACCTTCCGACACTCAATATAAACGGTATTATTAAAGCATGCGTGAATATGTCGAAGGATCGTGTGGGAGCCCTTATTGTTCTGCAGCGGAACTCAATGCTTGATGCCTATGTGCAATCGGGAGATGTGATTGACTCACGGACAACCAGCAGGCTGATTGAGTCGATCTTCAATAAATGGGGTCCGCTCCACGATGGAGCTGTAATCGTATACCAGGATAAGATACGCGCGGCATGTTGTATTTTACCGGTTTCCGATAACTTTGAAATACCTGAACACTACGGTTTAAGACACAGGGCCGGGTTGGGTGTTTCTGAACAAACAGATGCGCTGGTTATTATTGTATCTGAAGAAACCGGCGGTATTTCACTGGCTGAAGGTGGTAAACTAACCCCGGTAGATATCAAAACCTTACATAAAAAGCTGGAAGAGGAATTCACAGGCAGAAAAAGCCGTGAAGCTAAGCCGATTGCTTAAGGCGTTCCGTTTCCCTGCGTCGCTTGCTCATCAGGAACAAGACCTTTTTTTCCTCCCTGCGGAGCAGCCTTTCGATGTTCTTCTGATGCGTAAAAAGCAACAAACCCGCAATAATCAAGGAGAATATTACGAGTGATGGTGTGGTTGTCTTGAAAACAAAGATAACCATAACGGGAAAGGCAAAGCCGGCAACCATGGAGCTTAATGAAACATATTTGGTTACCACAAGCGTAATTATAAAAATCCCCACGCAAAGCAGTGTGGGTTCAGGATTGATGGCCAATATCAGGCCAAAAAGAGTTGCTACTCCTTTACCTCCGCGGAAACCTACATATACCGGGAAGATATGTCCTAAAATGGCAGCAATTCCAAGGAGAAGCTGAAACTCAATAAAATCACCGGTTTCAGGAATGTAATAATTGGTAAGGTGGATCAGGTTGACGGCAAGCCATCCTTTCAACATGTCAACGATCAGAACAGTCAAACCGACTTTCCAGCCAAAGACCCGCATGGCGTTTGTAGCACCGGCATTTTTACTTCCACGCTCCCTGACGTCAATTCCGAAAACAGATCTGCCAATCCATACGGATGTTGGGATTGAGCCGATCAGGTAAGCCAGTACAAGAATGCCAATATTATAGACTATATGCATTAAAGAACTTTAATAAAAAGAGGGGCAAATATAAAGATAATTATTCATCTCACAAGGGTATTTATACCTATTTTCAGGGCTTTTGGAGGATAAAGTATTGAATAGTAGATAGATGTGTTTAGGAAATGAAGCCTGTTCATCTTTTTTGTTGTGGTTGGTGTACGGATTAGAAATACGAAAGTTTCAGAAAAAAAAGAGCGCAGTCGGATAACTGCGCTCAGTAATTGAAGAGTCAGGCGCTTAAAGTGTTGGTCCTGATGAGATTAACTCCTTGCCTTCGGGCGTGGAGGCGTATTGTTCGAAATACTTGATATACCTTCCCGACAGATCACGGGCTTTTCTTTCCCATTCAGCTACACTTGAATACGTATCCCGAGGATCGAGGATGCTATCAGAAACACCCGGAAGATTAACAGGAATGGTCAGGTTCAGCAGCGGTATGTTTTTGGTCGGTGCTTTTTCAATAGAACCGTCGAGGATGGAATCGATAATGGCGCGTGTTTCCTTAATGGAGATTCTTTTACCCGTGCCATTCCATCCGGTATTTACCAGGTAGGCTTTGGCATTGTGCTGATCCATTTTTCTTACCAGTTCCTTAGCGTAATAAGTAGGGTGCAGGGTAAGAAATGCCTCTCCAAAAGCCGGCGAGAACGAAGGTACAGGTTCGGTAATGCCGCGCTCGGTACCGGCCAGTTTCGATGTGTAACCGCACAGAAAGTGATATTGTGCCTGATTCCGATCGAGTATTGACACAGGAGGAAGTACACCAAAAGCATCAGCCGAAAGGTAAATTATTTTATTGGCATGGCCTGCTTTAGATGGCAGCACTATTTTATTGATGTGGAATATGGGGTAAGAAACCCTTGTATTTTCAGTAGTTGAGCAGTCACAAAAATCCACTGAGCCATCTTCAAGTACAGTAACATTTTCAAGCAATGCATTGCGTTGAATGGCGTTGTAAATATCGGGTTCATTTTCCCTGCTCAAATTGATTGTTTTGGCATAACATCCGCCTTCGTAATTAAAAACACCCTCATCGTCCCAGCCATGTTCATCATCGCCGATGAGGTATCTTTTGGGGTCGGCCGAAAGCGTGGTTTTACCGGTACCCGACAGACCAAAGAAGAGCGCTACATCACCTTTCTCTCCAACGTTGGCCGAGCAATGCATGGAAGCCATGCTTTTGAGGGGCATGTAGTAATTCATCAGACTGAAAATGCCCTTTTTCATTTCACCACCGTACCATGAACCACCAACAACCGAAAGCTTTTCTTCAAGACTGAAGAGAACAAAAACTTCAGAATGCAAGCCTTGTTCCTTCCACTGCGGATTGGTTGCTTTGGAACCATTGATCATTACAAAATCAGGTTCACCGTAGTTAGCCAGTTCGTAATGCGAGGGGCGTATGAACATATTGGTTACAAAATGAGCCTGCCAGGCTACCTCCATAATAAATCTCACTTTTAAGCGACTGTTGGCATTGGTTCCGCAAAATGCATCAACCACGTATAGCCTGTCTTTATTCGACATTTGATGCTGTACTATATTTTTACAGTGGTTCCAAACATCCTGGTTGATTGATTTATTGATGACACCATCCCACCAGATGGTATTTTCTGATACTGAATCTTTGACAAAGTACTTGTCTTTAGGAGATCTGCCGGTAAAAACACCGGTTTTCACTGCAACGGCACCCATATTAGTTTGCACGCCTACTTCAAAGCCTTCGAGTTTCGGATCGGTTTCAAAATCAAACAGTTCCTGGTACGAAGGATTGTAAATCACTTCTTTCACATTGGTAATGCCATACTTGGCCAAGTCTTTTGGGCTGAATAAGCTCATTTGGTCAATTTTATTTGTTAATACTCATTTTTAAAACCTGGCAAAGATATGATTTTTGTCAATAAAAAAAAGCCGCAGGTAAAGAAACCGGCGGCTTTTCATACAGCAATTCAGAATGATTATTTAGCGGCTTTAATAGCTGCCTGTGCAGCTGCCAAACGGGCAATAGGAACCCTGAACGGGGAACAGCTGACATAGGTTAGACCTGCTTTAAAGCAGAATTCAACAGATGCCGGATCACCACCCTGTTCACCGCAAATACCCACTTTCAGGTCTTTGCGGGTGCCACGGCCCTTGTCAACAGCCATTTTAATCAGCTGGCCAACGCCATCCTGGTCAATGGTCTGGAAAGGATCAGCAGACAGCATTTTATAATCAAGGTAATGATGGATGAATCCGCCAATATCGTCACGGCTGAAACCGAACGTCATCTGGGTAAGGTCATTGGTACCAAAGGAGAAGAATTCAGATGACTTAGCCATGCGATCTGCCAGCAGGCAGGCACGGGGGATTTCGATCATGGTACCGTATTTGTATTCAATTGATTTCAGGTCAAATTTGGCACATACCTCAGCGTAAACCCTATCCGTAATCTTTTTGGTAAAGTCGAGTTCAGATACATCGCAGGTTACCGGAACCATGATTTCGGGGTGCGGATCCTTTCCTTCTTTTTTAAGTTCAGCGTATGATTCAAAAATAGCCCTGATTTGCATTTCGGAAACTTCGGGGTAGGTAACACCTAAGCGGACACCGCGATGCCCCATCATGGGGTTGGATTCATGAAGCTGCTCGCCACGTTTGGCAATTTCGGCAGCACTGATGCCCAGCGCTTTGGCCAGTTCGGCCTGTTTTTCGGCACTCTGTGGTACAAATTCATGCAGCGGGGGATCGAGCAGGCGGAAGGTAACAGGCAGTCCGTCCATGGCTTCGAGGGTTCCCTTAATGCTTTTCTTAACAAACGGGAACAAGTCATTCAGTGCCGATTTACGCTCTTCAACCGTATGGCTGAGGATCATCTTTCTGAGCAGGAATAAGGGCTGATCAGAACCTTCGCCATAGAACATGTGCTCGGTACGGAACAGGCCAATGCCTTCAGCGCCAAAATCGCGGGCGATTTTTGCATCGGCAGGTGTATCGGCATTGGTGCGCACGCCCATGGTACGATTTTTATCAACCATTTTCATATATTCCTGGAACCTGGGATTTTCAGTTGCATCCATAAGGGAGATAGCACCCTGGTATACATTTCCTTTGGTACCATTGAGGGTAATCAGATCACCTTCTTTCAGCACCAGTTCGCTGCCTGCAACTTTGGCTTTCTTGCCGGCAACGTCAACATGCATGTGTCCGGCACCTACAATACAGCATTTACCCCAACCACGGGCTACCAATGCAGCATGAGAGGTCATACCACCACGGGCGGTAAGGATACCTTCAGCGGCACGCATACCTTCAACATCTTCGGGATTGGTTTCCTCGCGCACCAGGATCACTTTTTCGCCCTTACGGTTCCAGGCAACAGCGTCTTCTGCAGTGAATACGATTTTTCCAACAGCTGCACCGGGACCAGCAGGTAGGCCTTTTACAATAATATTGGCCTTCTTTTCAGCAGCCGGATCACAAATCGGATGCAGCAATTCGTCAAGTTGTGCGGGATCTACGCGCATAACAGCTTTTTTCTCATCAATGAGTCCTTCCTTGAGCATGTCCATTGCCATGTTCAATGCAGCTGTTCCGGTGCGTTTTCCGGCACGGCATTGTAACATGTACAAGGTACCTTCCTGAATGGTAAACTCAATATCGAGCATGTCCTTAAATGAATTTTCCAAAATATTACGGATGTCGGAAAGTTCTTTGTATGTTCCGGGCATGGCCTCCTGCATACTCTTCAGATGCTGGTTCTGATCATTCTTGGTGTCGTTGTTCAACGGGTTGGGGGTACGAATACCGGCAACCACATCTTCACCCTGTGCGTTAACGAGCCATTCGCCATAGAACAGGTTATCACCGGTGGCAGGGTTACGGGTAAATGCAACACCCGTGGCAGATGAATCGCCCATATTTCCGAATACCATGGCTTGTACGTTCACTGCAGTACCCCATTCGTCGGGGATACCCTCGATACGGCGGTAAGAAATAGCTTTCTTTCCGTTCCAGCTTTTGAAAACAGCTTTAATACCCCCTTCGAGTTGCGCTTTGGCATCATCAGGGAAGGGTTGACCCAGTGAACTCTGTATTCTTTTCTTGAATTCTTCAGCCAGGAAATTGAGATCGTCTGCACTCAGATCGGTGTCTGATTTGAATCCTTTTTTGTGCTTGTATTCATCCAGCATGTCATCGAGCTGTTTGCGAATACCCTTGCCGTCAGAAGGTTCAAGTCCTTCAGCTTTCTCCATTACCACATCAGCATACATCATAATCAGACGTCGGTACGAATCGTATACAAAACGCGGATTGTTGGTCTTCTTGATAAAACCGGGAATGGTTGCCGAGCTCAATCCAATGTTGAGAACAGTATCCATCATGCCGGGCATGGAGCTGCGGGCACCGGAACGGCAAGAAACCAGCAATGCATTTTCGGGATCGCCATATTTCATGCCCATAGCCTCTTCAGTCTTCTTCATGGCAGCCCAAACTTCCGGCATCAGCTCAGCCGGAAGCTGATGGTTGTTGGCATAATATTCAGTACACACTTCAGTTGTAATGGTAAATCCTGCAGGTACGGGCAGGCCTAACAAACACATTTCAGCCAGGTTAGCTCCTTTACCACCAAGCAAATTCTTCATATCTGCTTTACCTTCGGCTTTTTTAGCCCCAAATGAGTAAACGCGTTTAATGTTCGACATCTTATAATTTATTTAGTTTTCAATATGTTAAAAATAAACCGATTGATTTTAAAAAATACAAAATTAATAAAAAAATGCTGCGGTGGGTATATCTAAACGAAAATAAAACGTGCCTTGATGATGGTCAACAATTTTTGATGCTGTTTTATGGCCCCGGTTTGTCCGAAAACGAACATTACCTGCACGGTTTAGAGCAAAACCAGGGCGGCATCAGTCGTGTTAAAATCTTGTAACGAACACATATACAAATAAATAAAAGGATTGGCATGACAATTGATACTACCTTCTCGTAACCAATAAAACTGTCCTCCATGAAAACGACTATTCTTAAATCGATCTGTGTATCTGCACTTTACCTGGTCTCTGCTTTTGGTGTTTCCTTTGCACAATCAGGTAAGACAGAAAACACTTTGCCCGAAGTAACCGGTTTGTCCACCGACCTGGTAGCCGCAACCTATTCGAATGTTGCATTTAAAAACGCACCCGACAACGTAAACCTTGCTGAAGTAAAAAATGTGGAAGTTTACCCGGCTCCTGAAAACGGAATGGATTTCAATACATCGCTGAAAGAATTGATTGAATATCCTAAATGTGCTGTTGATGAAGGAGTTGAAGGAGTTGTTAAAGTGATGTGTACTATTGAAACCGATGGCAGCATTTCCAATGTAATGGTTCTCGAAGATATTGGTTCGGAATGTGCTGAACAGGTTTGTAAAGCTGTTCGTAACCTGAAACTGAAACCGGCTATGCAGAACGGCTTTGCCAGGAAAATGGTTGTCATTATCCCGGTGAGATTCGACCTGATCTGACTTTCCTGATCAACCACCGGTTTTAAGCAAAATCCGGGTTGTCTTTATTCGGGCAACCCGGATTTTTTGATTCGGCCCGTTGACTTCGCCTTGCCTTTTTGCGACCTGGGATGAAACCGGAACATTACATCCTTTAAATATTCGCGGTCGAGATGTGTATATATCTCTGTTGTCAGAATTGATTCATGCCCGAGCATTTCCTGAACAGCCCTTAAGTCGGCTCCCCCCTCAACCAGGTGTGTGGCAAATGAGTGCCGGAAAGTATGCGGACTGACATTCTTTTTTATACCTGATTTCATGCAAAGATCCCTGACTATATTGAAAATCATTACCCGGGTAAGTTTGCTGCCCCTGCGATTCAGGAAAACAATATTCTCCGAGCCTTTTACCGGATTGATGTGAGTTCTGAACTGGGAAAAGTAGTATTCGATTTCTATTATTGCTTTTTCACTGATGGGAACAAGTCTTTCTTTACTACCTTTTCCGGTTACTTTGATAAAACCTTCACTGAAATTCAGGTTGGTGATTTTCAGTTCAATCAGCTCGGAAACCCGCAACCCGCAACTGTACAATGTTTCAATGATGGCCTTGTTGCGATGACCCTCATTTTTGCTCAGGTCTATAGCTGCAATGATCCTGTCGATTTCTTCAATGCTGAGCACAACCGGTAGTTTCCTGCCCGGTCTTGGGGCTTCAAGCAGTGATGCCGGATCTTCGGTAATTCTCTCATCAATAAGCAGGTAACGGAAAAAGGATCTGATACCGGAAACCAACCGGGCCTGACTGCGCGGATTCATACCCAGTTCGTTTACCCACACCAGGAAATCTTTCAATATATCATAAGTGATTTCTTCGGGTTTTAAATCAAGATTCCTGACATCCAGAAATGCCTTCAGTTTATCGAGATCACTCAGATAGGCGGTAACCGAATTTTTGGAAAGTGATTTCTCAATTTTGAGAAATGCTTTATAACCTGTTGTATAACTTGACCAATCCAACTGTTTTTAATAAATTTAAGGTGAAATTAATTTATTTGAAGTTAATTCATACTTTTGCACGATTTTTAACCAAAAAGCAGATTATGCTTAAGAAAACCAAGATCGTTGCCACAATTTCCGACCTCAAATGTGATGTGGAATTCATTAAAAAGCTCTATGACAGCGGAATGGATGTTGTCAGGATGAATACCGCTCATCAGTCATTCGACGACACCATTAAAGTAATCCGGAACGTGAGATTGGTTTCAGATAAGATTCCCCTGATACTTGATACTAAAGGTCCCGAAATCAGAACAAATCCATCGGATTACAAAATTGATGTCAAAAAAGGCGACCGGATCAACATCCGGGGAGATGGTTCAAAAAGTTCCACCCCCGATTGCATTTATGTCAACTACAGCAGGTTTGCAGAAGAACTTGAACCAGGCGCAAAGATACTGATTGATGATGGTGATATTGAATTTGAAGTAGTTGAAAAGTCAGGTGATACCCTTATCTGTATGGCAACCAATGATGGTACCGTTAAGGGTAAAAAAAGCATCAATGTACCGGGTGCCAGTTTCACGCTTCCTTCATTGAGTCAGAAAGACATGGAGTACATCAGACTGGCAATAGAGCAGGACATTGATTTTATCGCTCATTCATTTGTCAGAAACAAAAATGATGTGATGTCCATTCAGCACCTTCTGGATGAACAAAAATCGCGCATAAAAATAATTGCCAAAATTGAAAACCAGGAGGGTGTTGATAATCTTGATGAAATTTTACCGTATGTTTATGGTGTTATGGTGGCAAGGGGAGACCTTGCCATTGAAATCCCCTATGAGAAAATTCCCGGTATTCAGAAAATGATCATCAATAAGTGTATTGATTCCCGGAAACCGGTAATTGTTGCCACTCAGATGCTGCATTCCATGATAGAAAATCCGAGGCCTACCCGGGCTGAGGTTTCTGATATTGCCAACGCCATCTATTCAAAGGCCGATGCCATTATGCTCAGTGGTGAAACGGCTTACGGAAATTACCCGGTTGAGGCAGTCAGCACCATGGCGCGAATAGCACATGAGGTTGAAAAGAGCCGAAGCGACATGCATATTACCCCCATGCTGGTAATGAGTACCAGAACATCGGCATATTTGTCGAAATCGGCAGTGGAAGCCTCTCTCGAACTCGATTGCAGGGCAATTATTGCCGATACCTCTACCGGCAGAACAATCCGAAATATTGCAGGCTACAGGGGGAGAAAAGTGGTATTTGCCCAATGTTACGATTCACGGGTAGTTCGTGAACTTGCTCTTTCATTTGGCGTTTATGCTGAAAAAATTCCTGAGGGTAATACCTACAACTTCATTATTCACGCACTGAAAACACTACTGGATCGAAAACTGCTCGAAAAGTCTGACAAGGTCGTTGTTCTAGGCGGCAATTTTGAATGGACTCAGAGCGCCTCGTTTATAGAAATCAGTTCGGTTGGCAACATGCTGGAGCTGCTTCATGCCAATTAAGAACTGCGCAGAAACAGATTGTCATTCCGGTTGTTTATAAATTGGGTGCTTGCTGTTGGATTTTTTGATTAATTTTAAAAATCCAACTGTCGACAATGAATGTAAATTTACCAACTGGTAGCCAATTTGATTTTTCTGCCCAGGAATGCTTACTTCCTGACGAGTTGGAAAAATTGCGTGTTGCAACACACCTGGTTTCATTTCAACGAAAGGAAGTCATTTTTCGCCAGCATACACCTGTTTCCCATGTATTATTTGTGAAGTCGGGTTTGGTGAAAATCTTCAAGGAGGGTAGAAGCAAGAAGAATTTTATACTCAGGATTGCTTCAAAAGGTGAGTTTATCGGATTGATGTCGGTTTTTGGGAACAGTATGAATCAGTTCTCGGCTTCGGCAATTGAAACTACAGAAATCGGGTTTATTGACCTGAAAAATTTTAATGACATCCTGAATATAAATGGCTGCTTTGCCCGGCAGGTTATCAAATCACTGAGCGAGGAAGGGTTGTTTATTTTTGAAAGACTTATCGGGCAATCTCACAAGCAATTACCCGGAAGGATTGCTGATGTTATCCTCTATTTTTCGGATACCATATATAAAAGTGAAACGTTTTCATTTCCGTTCACTCGCAGAGAACTGGCCGAACTGGCTGGTACCACAAAAGAAAGTTTTATCAGAACACTGTCAGAATTTAAAAACGATAAAATCATCAGCCTGGAGGGTTCCCGGGTAAGTATTAATAGTATGAAGATTATCAGAACATT
>JAFGOR010000069.1 GCA_016926375.1 Bacteroidales bacterium | reverse complement strand
CTGTTATTGAACAGGGAGATGCCATACTATCCTTTGACGGCTGCCTGAATTTCTTTGCCGGACCCGACAATCCGCAGTTTTCAGCCAGCCTGAATTTTTACAATGTGCATTACAATTACACACATATTGTGGGCACCAGTGGCGGCAACAACAACGATATGGAAGAAGCCTTGCTACTCATGTCGGAGGGGCTGGATCCGGCGGGTCTGGTAACTCATATCGGGGGACTTGATGCAGTTATTGAAACAACAAAACATTTACCCGAAATTCCGGGTGGGAAGAAGCTGATATACACGCACCTGTTGATGCCCCTGACAGCCCTGGCAGATTTTGAAACCAGGGGAAAAAAGAATCCTTTCTTTCAGGAATTGCATCTGATTACAGCCAAAAATAAAGGCCTCTGGAGTACAGAGGCCGAAGAATTCCTGCTCAGGAACGGGAAGGCAATCTGAATCCTCAGGGAGTTCAGCTACCTGCCATAGATAAAGCTTTCTCCATAGCCAGGTTGAGCTTGGCAGGATTTTTACCGCCGGCATTGGCAAAGAAGGGTTGGCCGCCCCCACCGCCTTCAAACTCACAGGCAGCGGTTTTGACAATTTCACCGGCATGAAGTTTCTTTTCCTGAACCAGCTTATCAGATAATGCAACTGCCAGAAAAGGCTTATCATTCACCACCGTCCCGATTACCAGGAACAGGTTGTCTATTTCGCCTTTGAGCTGAAAGGCAATATCCTTGATGATGGCCATATCGTTAACGGGTTCTTCTGCCAGTGCCGATATCACTGTAATATCGCCCGAAACAGTTGCCTGTTGTTTCAGACGTTCTTTAAACAAACGGGCCGATTCCCTGGAGAAATTATCCACCTGCTTCTGCAGGGAGGACTTTTCTTCCATAAGTCCGCCTATTGCCTTCACCATATCCTGCGGATGATTCAGCAATTGTTCAACGGCTCCCAGCTTGTCTTCAAGATCGCGATACCAGGCATCAGCCTTGTCGCCGGTAACTGCCTCAATGCGCCTGATTCCAGCTGCTATTGAACTTTCTGAAACAACCTTGAACAAACCAATACGGCTGGTATTATCCACATGGGTACCGCCACATAATTCCACAGAATCTCCAAACTGCACAACCCGAACATGATCACCGTATTTTTCACCGAAAAGGGCCATGGCGCCCATCTTCCTGGCTTCCTCCATAGGAATCTCAGTTAACACGTTGCTGCTGATACTGTTTCGAATTCTGCGGTTGACCCGGACCTCTACTTCCCTGATTTCTTCGGCAGTCATTTTCTGAAAATGTGAAAAATCAAATCTCAGGTATTCCGGATTAACCAGTGAACCCTTCTGTTCCACATGACTACCCAACACTTCACGCAATGCCTGATGCAGCAAATGCGTGGCGGTATGATTCCGGGCGGTGGCTTCACGCACACCATCAGTCACAACGGCTTCAAAAACGGCAGATGTGTCAACGGGCAGCTTATCTGCAACATGAATAACCAGTCCATGCTCCTTAATGGTATTCACAATGGAGATTTTTTCCTCCCCGTCATCCATATAGCCCACATCACCAACCTGTCCGCCGCTTTCGGCATAAAAGGGAGTGCGGTTCAACACCAGGTGGTATAACTTTTTGTCTTTCAAAGTTACGCTACGGTACCGGTTTATTTTAACCTCCGCCCGCAGGTGCTCATAACCCAGGAATTCTGTCTGTTCATTTCCCGGCCTCACCATAACCCAGTCGGCCGATTCCACCTGGGCGGCTGATTTCGACCGGTTCCGCTGTTCTGTCATTTCCCTGTCGAATTCACCCTTGTTCACGGTAAAACCGTTTTCCTTCAGGATGAGTTCTGTTAAATCAAGCGGGAAACCATAGGTATCATAAAGCTCAAAAGCAATTTTTCCGTTGAGTTCCTGCTGTCCCGATTTCTTCATCAACTCGATGCCGTCTTTCAGTCGTTTGTCGCCACTTTCCAGCGTATGTAAAAAGGATTGTTCCTCCTCGAAAATAACCCGTTCAATGAGATTCCGCTGCAATGCAAGTTCCGGAAAGGCGTTACCCATGGAAGCAATCAGGGCAGGAAGCAGCTTATAAATTACCGGTTTGTTCTGTTGCAGGAAAGTATAGTTGTATCTGACGGCACGCCTGAGAATGCGCCTGATGACATAACCGGCCTTGGCATTCGACGGAAGCTGCCCGTCAGCTATGGCAAATGCAATGGCACGCAAATGATCAGCCACTACCCGCATGGCAATATCGGTTTTTTCAGAGTTGCCGTATGGAATCCGGGTCAATGAAGCAATTTCGTGAATAACAGGCTGAAAAACGTCGGTGTCATAGTTTGATGTCTTGTTCTGGAGTGCCATACACAAACGCTCAAATCCCATCCCGGTATCCACATGCTTTTTAGAGAGCAACTCCAGTTCTCCGCTGGCTCTCCGGTTATATTGTATAAACACCAGGTTCCATATTTCAATAACACGCGGATCTCCCTTGTTCACCAGTTCCCTGCCATCCTTCTTTTTTCGCTCCTCATCACTGCGCATATCCACATGAATTTCAGAACAGGGTCCGCATGGGCCTGAATCGCCCATTTCCCAGAAATTGTCTTTTTTGTTACCCGGCAAAATCCGGTCTTCAGCAATCCTGGATTTCCAAAAATCATAGGCCTCACGGTCCTGCTCCAGTGCTTCTGCCGGATCGCCCTCAAATATGGTGACATAAATTTTGTTCTTATCAATTTTCACCACTTCGGTTAAGAATTCCCATGCCCAGCGGATCGCATCTTCCTTAAAGTAATCGCCAAACGACCAGTTCCCGAGCATTTCAAACATGGTATGGTGATAGCCGTCATGTCCCACTTCTTCCAGGTCGTTATGCTTGCCCGATACCCTCAGGCATTTTTGTGAATTGGCGATACGTGCGAATTTAACCGGAGCGTTATCCAGGAAAATATCCTTAAACTGGTTCATGCCGGCATTTGTAAACATCAGTGTCGGATCGTTTTTTACCACCATGGGTGCCGACGGAACGATTTCATGAGCTTTATCCCTGAAGAAGTCAAGAAATTTTTGACGAACTAATACAGAATTCATGCTAGTTTTAGTAAAAAATTGACGTATGATTGTTTTTTAATTAACAAATCTTAATGAAAATGATTTGCAAAATTAATTTTTTTCCCATAGTTTTGTTGATATCGTACCATATTAATAATTAATTAGTTGCATTTACTTGATTTTTAGCAGGAAGAAATATCGTTTCGATCCGGTCACACTTACATTTGAAGAAATCACTGTAAGTCGTTGGCATCGCATCAGAACAATTTTCTTCTTCTTTATTGGAGGTTTTTCATTTGCCATGCTGGCCGGTTTCTTGCTCAGTCAGGTTTTTGATTCTCATGAAACCCGGATCCTTGAAAAGCAGGTAGCCTCGCTTCAAAACCAAATGAAGTCGATTTGGAATAAGGGCAGTGGGATCCGTTCCTCGCTGACGCAGGATATCTTTGTGAAAGACAACCAGTACCGCATGATTCTTCAGATCGACACTGTTTCTTATTCATACAGGCTGTCTGGCACCGGTGGATCGGCATTGGACAACGGACTGGCAGTAAGGAATGACCTGAGTTACCAAATTGATGACCTGATTGACAATCTCAATCGCCAGTTAAGAAATCAATCGGGTTCATTTCATACCCTATATGATAAAGCGCTGGAACATTCCAAACAACAAACCCATGTTCCGGCCATATTGCCGGTTTCCGAAACCGATTTGATTATGGTTAGTTCGGACTTCGGGGTCCGCACTGACCCATTTAATTTCTTTAAACGCATACACAATGGCCTTGATTTTGTTGCCGCCCCGGGCAAAAAAGTTTATGCCACCGGGGACGGAACTGTAACCTTTACAAAGCATTCACGTACAGGATATGGGAACGAAATTGTTATCGACCACAAATTCGGATTCGCCTCAAGATATGCTCATCTTAAATCCATCACGGTAAAGGATGGAGAGCCTATCAGAAGAGGACAGGTAATTGGAACTGTGGGAGAAACAGGAAGGGCAACAGGGCCACATTTGCATTATGAAGTTCTTTACAATCATAAACCTGTGAATCCTGCCTATTATTTCGATACCAGCTTAACCAACGAAGAGTACGCTGAAATTTTACAAAGAGCTAGTAAAGAGAATAATTGACGACTACAAAATACTTTCATCAATGGGCAAGATCAAGTACAAATTCAATCCGGAATCACTCAGTTATTATAAGATTGAATCTTCCTTCCGGCAAAAAGCACTGAAAGTGCTGGCTTATTTTATTGTATTCGCAGTTAATGCCACCATCGGGTATTTCATTTACTCGGCTACCTTTGATTCCCCCAAGGAGAAAGGACTTAAAAGGCAGATCAGTGAAATGAACCTGAATATCGAGCTGTTTAACAAGGAGCTTGATAAAATTGAAGCAGTTATGGGCGATATTCAGCAGCGCGATGACAACATTTACAGAACTATCTTTGAAGCAGAGCCACTCAATTATACCGTAAGGGAAGCCGGTTTTGGAGGTACTTTCAGATACAAAGATCTGGAAAACCTGGATAATGCCAAAATGGTGATAAGTACTGCAAAACGTCTGGATGTTATTAAAAGCAAGCTGGTGATTCAGTCAAAATCGTATGACGAACTGATGAAAATGGCCATCAGCAAAGAAAAAATGAATGCCTGCACGCCAAGCATCCAACCCATTTCCAATAAAAACCTGGAAAGAACAGCTTCAGGATGGGGATACCGGATTCACCCGATTTACAAAATAAAGAAATTTCATTACGGAATTGATTTTACGGCTCCCACAAATACCGAAATTTATGCAACCGGGGATGGTACCATTGAGAAGGTGGAATCATCGCACCGGGGTTATGGAAATTCCATAATTGTTAACCACGGATATGGCTTGAAAACATTATATGCCCACATGGATCATTTCAATGTAAAACAGGGCCAAAAGGTAAAAAGAGGCCAGGTAATTGGATATGTTGGCAACACAGGCCTTTCCACCGCACCCCACCTGCACTACGAAGTAATTCACAAGGGAGAAAAGGTGAACCCGATTAATTACTTCTTTAATGACCTCACTGCAAATGAATTCGACCGCATGATTGAACTTTCCATGAGGCCGGGACAATCATTTGACTAGAAGAAGTCTTTGGCCCTGCCTGCCTGCCGGCAGGCTTTGGCCATACGCAATTAGCCTTTGGTTTTTTATAAAGCCAAAGGCTAATTTTTTTTCCTATAACTAACAGTTAACATCCAAAAGCCAATAGCTAATGACTGCCGGCAGGCAGGGCTAATAGCTAACAGCCAAAGACTAATGGCTTTTTTTAAAACAATTCGTTTAACTGTAAATATTTTTCTATCTTAGGGAGTTCATTTTAACCCTACTGTATGCCCTATAAAGAGAAAAAGGTTGAGAAGCTATACTATTCCATAGGCGAAGTCGCCGGTATGTTTAAGGTGAATGCCTCACTGATCCGGTTCTGGGAAAAAGAATTCGACATCATCAAACCCAAAAAGAACAAAAAAGGAAACCGCTTTTTTACCAAGCAGGATATTGATAACATTCAACTCATTTACCACCTTGTAAAAGAAAGGGGCCTTACCCTGAGCGGTGCCAAAAAGAAATTGAAAGACAACAGGGAAGACACCAATAACAATTATGAAGTAATAAAGGCCCTTACCCAAATCAGAACCATGCTGCTTGAGATTAAGGAATCTTTTGGTTAGCACATGAGCAGTAGCAGGAATAAGGAAAACAACCGTAAATAATGAGGCTCAGGGAAATCGTATCGGCATTTGAATTGTTTGCACCGCTTGCATATCAAGAGAAATACGACAATTCGGGTTTAGCTGTCGGAGATCCGGAAATGGAAGTAAATGCAGCACTTTTATGTATTGATGTTACCGCAGAGGTTGTGGAAGAAGCAATAAGCCTGGGCGCCAACCTGGTTGTATCGCACCATCCCGTTGTTTTCAAACCGCTGAGTAAGCTAACCGGAAGCAATTCAGTGGAGAGAATTATTTTACATGCTGTCCGAAACAACATTGCACTTTACAGTGCGCATACCAACATGGACAATGTGCTTCACGGGGTGAACCATAAAATCTGCAGTAAACTGGGTCTTACTGAACCCTCAATTCTTGCTCCGCTTCAGCATGCACTCAAAAAACTGGTGACTTTTGTGCCGGAACAACATGCCGACATGTTAAGAAATGCACTGTTTGATGCAGGTGCCGGTCATATCGGAAACTACGATGCCTGCAGCTACAACAGTAGCGGATTTGGAACATTCCGTGCAATGGAAGGGGCAACCCCCTATGTTGGCGAGGTGGGAAAACTTCACAGTGAAAATGAAACACGAATTGAAACCATATATCCTTCGGCATGTCAGAAAGCAGTCATACAGACGCTCTTAAAGTCGCACCCTTATGAAGAACCGGCCTATGACATTTATCCGGTTGATAACTCATTTCAAATGGCAGGCTCCGGCATGATGGGAAAATTGACCCAACCTATGAATGAGACCGATTTTCTGGAGCAGGTGAAAACCGTTTTTAATTGTCGTTATCTGAGACACAGCAGACTACTTAACAAACCTGTTGGTAAAATTGCTGTATGCGGGGGAAGCGGCTCATTCTTAATCTCGGCAGCCATAACAGCCGGTGCCGACCTCTTTATAACCGGTGATGTAAAATACCACGATTTTTTCAATGCCGAAAATCACATTCTGATTGCTGATATCGGTCATTATGAAAGTGAACAATTTACAATTGAAATATTTTATGATATTCTTATAAAAAAAATTCCTAATTTTGCAATCCATTTTTCAAGCATTAAAACCAATCCGATTTATTACATATAGGTATGGCAAAAGAAAAACATGTGGCCGAAGTAGCCGATTTAACCATTGAAGAAAAACTCAGAGCATTATTCAAACTGCAGGTAATCAACTCTGAAATTGATAAAATAAGGACACTACGCGGTGAACTACCGCTGGAGGTTCAGGATTTGGAAGACGAGATAGCCGGACTGGAAACCCGTATTGAGAAGTTGCAGGAAGAGATCAAGAGCTTTGAGTCGGCCATCAGCGGCAAAAAGAACGACATGACCAATTCCAAGGCGCTGATTAAAAAATACGAAGAACAACAAAATAATGTCCGGAACAACAGGGAATTCGACTCCTTATCAAAGGAAATCGAATACCAGACTTTGGAAATTGAACTGAGCGAAAAACGAATCAAGGAATTCACTGCGCAGGCAAAAGAAAAAGGTGAATATATCGATGAATCGCAGAAAGTTCTTGAAGAACGCAAAAAAGATCTTCATGTGAAAAAGTCGGAATTGGAAGACATTACCTCTGACACACAAAAGGAAGAGGAACAATTGCTGAAAAAGCGGGGTGAATACGAACAGATCATTGAAGAGCGACTCCTTACAGCCTATAAGAAAATCAGAAAGAATGCCCGCAACGGTTTAGCTGTAGTGTCAGTTGAACGTGATGCCTGCGGAGGCTGTTTTAACCAGATTCCGCCGCAAAGGCAGCTGGATATCCGGTCGCGCAAGAAAATTATTGTATGTGAATATTGCGGCCGTATCCTGGTTGATGTTGACCTGGTAGAAGAAGAGAAATAAATTTGGCTTTTTATATAACTATTTTACTATCTTTGTTTACCATAAAGGTAGCATATGGTTAAATGGTATTTTATCGCATTTGCCTTCCTGGTATTCAACACTCCATTGTCAGCACAACAATGGAAACTGAAAAGAATGGAGGGCGTTTTTGGAATAGGGACCACCAACGTGTACAGCGATCTTGGCGGAGCACCCAACGCAACAAGTCTGCTCTTTATTAAAGACATTACCTTCCGCAGTACGCGTCCTTCTGCCTATCTTGGCCTGCGATACCGGGTCAGCCCCAGAACTTCCGTTAAAACTTCGCTGATTTACGGATACAGCAAAACTGAAGACTTTGACGGTTCGCGAAATGAAGTTCGTGGTTTCAGCTCGGTGACACAGCTTGTTGAATTTTCAGGACATTACGAATATTATCTCCTGCCCGAATTAAGATTATTGCGTTCTGCAGCAGTGTTTAACAGGCGCGGGATGGTTAACGATTATTCCCTGCTTGGATTTTATGTTTTCGCCGGACTGGGTGCTACCATGTACTGGCCCGAGCTGAAAGTTGAACCCAGGGAATTTGATGAATATAAGACTAACACAGGTATTACTGCTGCAATTCCGCTTGGAGCAGGACTCAAATTCATTCTCAGCGACAAATGGATTCTGGGTTATGAAATTGGCTACCGCCAGTCATTAACCGACTTCATGGACGGCATCAAAACTCCCTGGTCCAAGCGTTGGGACGGATACTGGATTTCCACTTTAAACCTCAGCTACCGGATTCCCACATCGCGCCGTGGCTTGCCTATTTTCCTGGATAAACAATGGAAAAGGGCACGGTTCTAAAACTTCAGTTTTCTGCGCTTTTGCATTTTTCAGCTTTTTTTAAGATTAATTGTGATCTCAGGCGCTAAAATTCCATTACTTTGCGTTTATTTCCATATAGCTGTCAATCAAAAATAAACGTATGCGTTACCTTGTAAGTTTAATTCTCATGCTGGCATCCGGCATGACAATTGCCCAACCTAATGCCAATTTTGGCGTTTTCGCGGGAACCGCCTACTATATGGGAGATATCAATCCAAGCAGGCACTTCTACCGGCCAAAAATTTCTTACGGCTTACTTTACCGGTTTAATATCAATACCCGGTATGCCCTCAGAGTCAATGCTTATGTTGCGGATTTGTCGGGCAATGATCTGGATTTTCCCGAAAGAATGCATCCCGACCGGCCATACAGTCCTGCCAGTTTCAGCACATCACTGCTTGATCTTGCGCTTCAGCTGGAATTCAACTTCCTGCCCTATACGCCTACAATTGGGAAATGGGCTTATACACCTTATATTTCAACTGGTATTGCCGGAGACTTCGTCATGGGCTCCACAGTTGATGCACAGAACCACCTGAGCCTTCCGCTTGGAATTGGACTGAAAGTGAACCTTACCTCGCGCATAAGTGCCGGCGCAGAATGGAGCTTCCGTAAAGCATTCTATGACGGGGTCGATGGGCTGAAAAACCCTTCGGGAAAAAATTCCCTGATTCATAATAATGACTGGTATTCTTTCGCAGGTATTTTTATTACGTTTAAGTTTTTTAATTTTGTGGCCGATTGTCCGGCCTATAATTGATCAGATGAGTATTGCCATAAAGGAGAAAATTAACAGAGACAGACTTCCCAGCCACATTGCCATTATTATGGATGGAAACGGCAGGTGGGCAGAAAAACGCGGCAACCAGCGTATTTTCGGCCATAAAAATGCTGTTGCTGCTGTTCGTGATACCGTTGAAGCATCTGCTGAACTGGGTATCAATTACCTCACTTTATATGCTTTCTCCACTGAAAACTGGAAAAGACCCAAAACCGAAGTGGATGCACTCATGTCGCTATTGGTATCAACCATTAGTGCGGAAACAAAAACCCTGCTCGACAACAACATCAGGTTGCACAAAATTGGAAACACGGAAAGCCTTCCGGCAAATGTTCAAAGCCAGCTCAATAAAACAATTTCCACAACATCCTCAAATACCGGCTTAAATCTGGTACTGGCTCTAAGCTATGGATCGCGATGGGAAATAATGAATGCCGTTAAAAAAATTACAACAGATATCAGAAATAATAAGATATCTGCCGATCAAATAGATGAAACGTTGTTTGAAAAATACCTCGACACCTGCGGTTTACCTGATCCCGAACTGGTAATCAGAACCAGCGGCGAATTCAGGATCAGCAATTTTCTTTTATGGCAGATTGCTTACACCGAACTATACTTCACTCCCACACTATGGCCCGATTTCCGTCGCGAACACCTCTATGAAGCAATTGTCAGTTTTCAGAAACGTGAAAGACGTTTCGGTAAAACAACAGACCAGATTCAAAAAAATATCAATGTAAACAGCTGATCCCGCATGAAAAATATCCTGTTACCATTTTTGCTGCTGATACTCACCCTTCCAGTTTTCGGACAACCATCTGATAATGTTAAGGTTACGGATTACATGGATTATGAAAGACCCAGAGAATTTACCATTGTTGACATTGAAGTTACGGGAGTAAAATTCCTGCAGTCCAATTACCTGGTTAACATTTCAGGTTTGTCCATCGGTCAGGAAATTACCATACCCGGTGAAGATATCACCAACGCCATAGATAAGTTCTGGGCACTCGGACTTTTTGCCGATGTCCGGATTATTGCCCGCAAAATTGAAGGCAGGGCTGTTTATTTGGAAATTCAGCTTACCGAACAACCCCGTCTGAATAAATTAATTATTCACGGCCTGAATAAGAACGATACAAAAGATGTTGATGAAAAAATCAAACTAAAACCCGGAGGCCAGATTACCGAGAATGTGCTCAATAACACAACCACCATAATCAAAAAACACTTCGTCGACAAAGGTTTCTTTAAATGTGACGTGCGGATTGTTCAGAAAGCTGATACATCCATGGGAAACAGGGTTTTCCTGGATATATTTGTGGAAAAGGGCAAGCGGGTGAAAATATCTGATATTGATTTCGTGGGTAATGAAGTATTTTCGGATGCCCGCTTGCGCAGAACCCTGAAAAAAACCAAGCAGAAAAGCATCAATATCTTCAAAAGCTCCAAATACATTGACGCACAATACAAGGAAGATAAAAAGAAATTCCTTGAGTTTTACAATAAGAACGGTTACCGGGATGCAAAAATCATGGGTGAGAAACTCATAGATTTGAACAACAAAAGAATTGGCCTTGAACTGTCCATTGAGGAGGGCGTTAAGTACTATATCCGCAGCATAACCTGGGTGGGCAACACCAAACACCCGTCTGAAGCACTCAATCGGGTCCTGGGCATGAAAAAGGGAGATGTTTATGATCAATCCTTTCTGGATAAGCGGCTGTTTGCAGAAGACGATGCCGTTCAGTCACAATACATGGATGAAGGTTACCTGTTCTCATCGGTTACTCCCATTGAAGCAAATATAGAGGGCGACTCCATTGACCTGGAAATCAGGATTTCAGAGGGTGAACCTGCCCATATCAATAAGATTGTCATCAAAGGCAATACCAAAACCAACGAACATGTGATCAGGCGTGAAGTCCGGACTGTTCCTGGTGATCTGTTCAGCAGAACCCTGCTGATCAGGTCGGTCAGAGAATTAGCTGCCATGGGGCATTTTAACCCGGAAAACCTGATACCGAATATGCAGCCGAATCCTTCCGACGGAACAGTTGATATTGAATACTCGGTTGAAGAAAGATCCAATGACCAGCTTGAAGTATCGGGTGGCTGGGGAGGCTATGGATTCGTGGGTACCATTGGACTCCGGTTTTCCAATTTCTCGGCCCGTAAGATACTCGATCCGAAGGCCTGGAGACCTGTTCCAACCGGTGACGGACAAACAGTTTCAGTCAGGGCACAGTCCAATGGCAAGTATTACCAATCCTATAACCTGTCGTTTGTTGAACCCTGGTTCGGCGGCAAAAAACCCAACAGCTTTTCACTGTCATTTTATTACCAGATAACCAAACCTTACAGGAATTGGGGTGATGCTACTTCCGATGGGCATTTTAAAGTTATGGGAGCCTCGGTAGGATTGGGACGGAGACTGAACTGGCCCGACGATTTCTTTGTGTTATACAGCGAATTGGGTTACCAACGATACAGTTTAAAGAACTGGGGCCGGAGTTTTGTTATTGATGACGGGTATTCCCAGGTGATCGACCTGAACCTGACACTGTCGCGCAGTTCTCAGGACCAGATGATTTATCCCAGGAAAGGTTCTTCGTTCGCACTTTCTGCACAGCTAACGCCTCCTTATTCGCTGTTCAGAAAAGAAAATTTCTGGAAAATGTCAGAAGCCAAAGAAATGGCCATCCGGTCAAATATCGCTAACCAAAATATTAATATGACTCCCGAAGTAATTGAGCAAATGGGGAGCACAGAAATTCTCGACCGTGAAAACAGTGTGAAATTCAAATTCATTGAATACCACAAATGGACCTTTAAAGGTGCCTGGTATACAAGTTTGTACGACAAACTGGTGCTTTCTGCCAAATCGGAGTTCGGCTACCTGGGCTTTTACAACGAGTCAGTGGGTGTTTCGCCTTTTGAAAAATTCGACGTCGGTGGAAGCGGCATGATGGGTTACAACCTGTATGGCACTGATGTTATTGCCCTTCGTGGTTACCCCGACGGATCACTTACGCCTACCTCATTGAAAGAAGGCACACAATATTATATTGACGACGGCAATATGTATGTTAAATATACCATGGAACTGAGATATCCCTTTTCACTGAATCCGTCTGCCACAATCTTTGGATTGGTTTTCGCCGAAGGTGGAAATGCCTGGTCCAAATTTGAACAGTTCAATCCGTTCGGCATCAAAAGATCCCTGGGAGTTGGCCTGCGGGCATTTCT
>JAFGOR010000068.1 GCA_016926375.1 Bacteroidales bacterium | reverse complement strand
TTTAATCATGGTAAATAAACATCTTACAACTTATAACATCTTCATTATTAACGATAAATGAGCATTAGCTTGACGGCTATGCCTCCAGCGGGCCTGCCTGCCGGTAGGCAGGGGATAACGCATTTTCAAAACGCATCTCAAAATAATAAAGTAAGTGCCTTGTTTTAAAGAATAATTCCTTAGCCATTGACGGCTATGGGCACAGCCTAAGCCGAACTGGGCCTCAATAACCCCGGGCTTCAGCCTGTCTGCCGGACAGGCAGGCCCGGGGATCACAAAACACCTAAATATTATACCGCTGCAAGCACAGCCATGCTCGTGGTAATGCCCTGCATGCAGCGGGGATTGTTTCGGCCGTACCTCCTCCCTGCCTGCGCTGTCGTACCCTGTCTACCGGTAGGCTACCAGGAATGCGGAACAGGATGGTGTATAGCAACCTGTGTAAAACTTTTCTTCCCCTCCCCACAACAATTCTCCCTATTTTCACGTATAATTACGTCACAATAAACAAAACTACTAACTAACCTTTGACACCTATGTTAAGGAAATTCTACTCCATTGCCCCTGCTTTATGCTTATTCCTCGTTTTTTCAACAGGACTTCAGGCCCAGCAGGGATCATTAATCAGTACCGGAATCGATCAGAAACAGCTGCTTCAGGCTTACAGGCTGGTTCTCGAAAAATCATCCGACGACTACCGCGACGGTACAGCCGTTTGGGATAATGAATTGTTCCCGGCATACGGGGAACATTCTGTTTACTGGATTATTGGCGGCGCCAATGCCGGAAAATTCGTTTACCCGGGTGAAATTCCCAATGAATACCCGTTTTTAACCCGCAGTGCTTACAGTAATTTTAACATGGCCGGTCAAAATCAGACTGCCATTCAGTTCAAAAAACACCCGAAACGTGTGGCCCTGTTCAAAAGCCAATACAAGGCCAATGAAACAACAATTACATGGGAAACCATGTATTTTGAACAGTTGTTTTCGGAACACCTCATGGATGACGTGTACTACACAGTCAACGAGGATTCCATCACAGGCCAGGGAATCGATCCGAACACCGAACTCCTCATCATCCCGGCTTTTGCAGCAAAAGAATCTGATTATGCTTTCTATATCGACAGCATCTTCTCGGTGGTACCTTCTCTCGGAGCACAAATACGGGAATTTACTGCCCGTGGCGGCAGAATCTATGCCGAAGGTAATGGCGTGTACTTCCTGCAGAAGGCCGGATACCTTGAAAATGGAGCCCTCAATTATGAGACAGGTAATTTCGGAAGCGGCCTGGAACAAGTAACCGCAACAACACTGGCCGATGCCTCTAATTATGGTTTTAGTGCTGCAGCCGGCAAATTATACGGTTCAAAATTCCCTACCGTTAATTCGGCACGCATTCATACAGCCGGCACGTTAGCCGGAAATCCCTGCATTTTCTATATTGATCCGGCCCATACATCGGGTAGCAGGGTATTGTGCAATACAGGTTTGCCAACAGTACACGGACTTACCGAAGACAGCCACGAAAGCATGCAAATCAGCTATACCCTTTCGGCCATTCTGTCGGCTTTCTCCTACGAGGTAGATTATACCCGCAAAGTTCGCAATGAACTGATGGGCACCATGGCCACCGGTGACAATGCTACTTCCTACGACCGGCCTGACACCATAAGCGTGGAAATCCGCCTGAGGAACCTGCACTCCGAAACCGTCTCAGGCATTTCTGTTACCGAGAACATTTCCGGGTATTTTACCCTGCTGGACATCACTTCGGGTGATGCTTATACCATGAATGGAAACCAACTGGCTTTTTCAGGGATTTCTCTTGCCCCAAATACAGAGAAAATCATTGTATACCGGGTAATTACGCCAAATCCTGAAAGCGATGCCCACGAGCATGTAGATGATTACATTGTAAAAGGTACACTGGCTGCCGTATCAACCGGACAGCTCAAATACAGTTACGGAGGTTTCCAGAATACATTTGTCAAGAATAAGAATTACGCCGACCTGGTATTCAGTGCCCGTATCTTTGCCGATACCGACGTGAACTGGAAGAATTTCCTGAACCTGGAATACCAGCCCTTCAAGGTATTCATGATCATGGAGAACAAATCGCGCTCCCCTGCCCTGAACACAATATATACACAGTACATTCCCAAGGATGTTCCTTTTTACTGGAGCGACAATTCCATCAACATTCCCATCCTGAAAACACCAGGCGGTAAATATGTGGACGTGCTTAAGGGAAGTAACGAAGAAAATAACCCGGAATACGATATGGATTCCGACGGGCACCCCGATGTATGGCTCGACACCGCTTCCATATTCCCAAAAGGCTACACCATTGTTGAGGAGCAAGTATACTGGGCCAATCCCTGGAACCACCTGAGAACAGGTCTCGACAACTTTGTTTTTGAAGACATTGATCACGACGGGGTAGTAGCTATTGATAATAACGGTGACGGTATTCCCGAAACCGAAGAACCCGGCGATAAAATCAGGGTTTGGAAAGTAACCTGGGATATCGGCCGCGTGGAAGGTTACGAATACCACGACCCATACTGCAGCTATGAAATCTGGGTAGATCCGCCCGACCTGGTTCCGCTGGCCGCCGGTGTGGGATATGCTCACGGTACCATCGAAGATCCCTATCCCAACATGTTTTATCCCTACACCGAAAACATCGGATCAGCCAATCTGGCCGACACCACCTGGAGTCATTGGATGGACCGGGATGAAGAGGGCAATGTGATCTGGAAGCAGCTGATTCACCAGCGCATTAACAATTACGAAGGATATACATTCATCGATACAGCCGATGCCA
Source organism: Bacteroidales bacterium (assembly GCA_016926375.1). GTDB lineage: Bacteria > Bacteroidota > Bacteroidia > Bacteroidales > UBA10428 > UBA5072. The sequence continues at coordinate 5,999 of JAFGOR010000068.1, read as the reverse complement.
ATTACCGGCCTCTGCCAACCGACAGCGTCATTGGAACCTGCCCGCAACCCCACCAGGAATTCATTGCCGTATTGTCACTCGGCGGCGAGGAAATCGACATGACCCATTACACCCCACAACAATCGCTTTATTCAAAAGTGAATTACGAAACTGTTTTCGGTGAAGAACGGGTAACGCCCATCCGCACTACTTACACTTATTGGGCACCGCTTCCCAACCCATTGCAGTTCGAATACCTATCGAACAACTACCTGATTACCGATACGCTGGGACAACCGCTCGAAGAGCTCCCGGAATACGGTCCGGCCAGACTGACATTCGATATGGACGCCTCCACGGAATACACCTATTATTGGATACGTAACTTTGGCTATGACGTGGACTTTAACGATCCGTCGCTGGACATGGATGGAATCGACAACCTGGGTGACGGCGTGTTTGGTTACTTCATCTATGAAATTCCCAAAGGCATGGGCGGTTATCGCATCACCCTGCCCAAAAACGCCGACGGAAGCTATAAAACGGAAGAAATAGTCAGCATTGACGGACAACCCTTCACCAGGTGGATCGACAATCCCAACACATTGAATGAAGTGGAAATTTGGGAAACTCCTTTTGCCTACCAGGTGTACATTCCGCAAATACTGATACCACCGGCACTCGATGATGATAATTTCGACAATGTGGATGACTGGATTGACGACCGGGGCGACCGATTCGAATCATCAACGGGTTATCTGCACGATCCGTTCATGCCTGGTAATGGTGAGGATTACGAAGCATATCCTGCTGTTCCGTTTCAGGATGACATTTATGGAACGGTGAATTCCGGGTGGTATAACGGCGCCGATAACGCTTACGGCGACGACTTTTTCGAAGACCTGGGCAAAACCCATATTCAAATACATGCCGACTATGAAGGCCGCGGTCGTGAAGGTACTGTTGAAATCAGCAAAGGCGGCGTACTGGTATGTGAAGAAATCTTCGGCGGATCTCCCTGGGTAATATTCTCACATGTGCTTTCGGGCTTTGCCAGAGGTACCGACCTGTCGGTTCAATCAGAGGTGATCCCCGAAATCATTTACTACGGCATTGATACCGTATATCTGAAACATGTGATTGCCGATACCAACGAGCCGCATTACTTTGATGCCAACTTCGATCCATACCATATTTCTTATGGCTATGGCGAAACCACCATCACTACTTATGCAGGCGCCAAGGATCCCTGCAGCCTCATGGAACCCGCTATTGCCATGCCGGCCATTCTCGATCCGGAATTCGACAACCATACGGTGACCCTGATCCCCAATGCAGGTACCGGGAATCCCGATCTGGCAGGATATCCGAAGTCATCCACCGGCACCTTCCTCGAAATCAGGGTTGAAGTAAACAACAGCACATCGGACAACTGGGTTAATACAACCGTTACTCCACAAATACCGGTTGAACTGGGGAATACCTCATTGGAGTTAAGTTATGTGGCCTATCCCCGTCCGCTCGTCCCCTCGCATTATAACAGTGCAAGCGGAGAAATCATTCCCGGCGATCAGCCCGGAACTTTTACTACCGGCTGGCGCTTCAATCAACCTGAAAACGAAGTACTGATCAAGATGGGCAATACGCTCAACCTGATGCAACCCACCCGTAGAGCCTACTTTGTGTTCCTGTTTAAAATTGATCCGTCACTTGAAAAAGGCATCTATGAAATACCGTTCACTATGAGCGGATCTAAAAAGCATTATTCAGGAACCGACCATGGTTCAGTTGCTTATGCTGTTCCGAATGCCTTGTTCTGCATAGCCAATAAGAACGAAGCCGGTTATGTTACAGCGTTCGAACAAATCATTCTCGGGCAGTCGACATTGAAAACACTTGACGTTGCGGCTACTGACGATTTTGTTCCTACCGGTCGCATCAAATGGGCTACCAGTGATTTCGGTCGTAAGGAATTTGAAAACATCCCCGGCACACTTACTGCCAATGGCACATCCATTAACCTGAGCCGGTTTACCGGATTTCCGAAACAGGATACCACCCAACTGGTAATCCTTCAGGAAGGCGTGGTGGACAGCTACAACACCACCGCCGAACTCATGCGACTGACCGATCTGCAAACGCTTTACTATACCAATATGGAAGGCGAACAACAGGTTGTTTCCGAACGGCTTATGGTGAAACCGGTAGGTCCGAGGATCAGGATTAAAAACAGAGTCTACAGCATCAATGGGGTACAGTACGCCGATACGGTCATTTATGAGGCGGAAGAAGACCTGTACGTTGAAACCCTGCTTACAGCAAAAAATACCGGTTCCGATATTTCCTCGAATACCGTGGTCAACATCTTCCCGGGTGAATTCTATGAAGTGGTGACTGCTGAGCTGGATGCCAACTGCACTTACAGCAACGGTATGCTGTCGGTCGACTTCGGCAGTGTGATTCCGGGTGAAATGAAAGAGCAATTGCTGCCCTTCGTGCTCCGGCCCGCCGATTTACCCGAGGGCATCGATATCCGCACCCTGATTGAAGAATCAGAAATCGACTACGAAGGTACGCTGGTGGATGTTGCTTTCAACTTCACCGACACGAATAAGGTGAAGCTTGACCTGTACGATTTTGAAGCCACATCCCTGTCGTTTACCGACCTGGGCAATGGCCTGGTACAGGTAGATGCCACTGTCGGAAATCGCGGTATTCCCGGTAAAGAGGTTTGGGTGCGGATCTATCCCATCATTGGCGGCGGAGCCTATGAATTTCCGTTTGCCGAGATCCGGGTTGACCAGTTCGATCCGCTACAAACCATTTATCTTTCGGGCAATTATACCTTGCCGGTAACCGACAAATCCATTGAATTCATTGCCATTGTTGACGATGGTTATGATTATACAGAAATCACCGAGCTGAATAACAGCCTGAGGATAAGTTATGTGGCCACCGGAGTTGAAAATCCGCTGACCATCAGTTCCGAACTTACGGTGTACCCGATGCCATTTAGCGATGAGGTTAACTTTGACTATAACCTGGAAAGGGAATACGGAAACCTCTCTCTGAAAGTATTTGACTTCAGCGGCAGACTTCGTGTTGAACTCAGCCATTGTCCCGCCGCAGCAGGAAGCAACCGCCTGGTGTGGAGAAGCACCGATTTGCCCGCCGGAAATTACATTTACAAAATGACCGGGAACGAAGGTGGATCTGAGAAACTACTGTTCACCGGAAGAATTACCAAGGTGAACAAATAATTTGATGATTAAGACTCTTAAATTCTGCCGGACTGCATGCAGTCCGGCAGAATCTATAGGTAATTATTAGATACCTTATTCCAGTTGTTTTATCTGTTTTATGTTCCTTAACTAAATAAGCAGCACCAAAATACCAAGTCTTCAGCTTTCGAAATAGCGATGTCCCCCTCTGGAGGGGGCAGGGGGAGGAAAATTTCATGGAAAAACCAACATTGCGCAGGTACCCATATAATTTAGAAAGATCTGATATACAAATCAGAAAAATGTTCCATTTCTGCCTGGAAGAAATTTTCATGCTGTGCATACTCTCTTTTCTGGCAAATAACATAGCTGCCCAGGCCGATTTCTCCATTCCCGACACCATCTGCATCAACGAAACGGTTACAGTTGAAAACCTTTCGCGCGATGCCGATACCTATTACTGGAACTTCTGCTCGGGTAACCTGATCCACGATCCGGGAGGAGAAAACATGCCCAACCCCGGAACGCTGAACCGTCCGGCCTTCATTGATTTCGCCGACGACAACGGGAACTATTACGCTTTCATCACCAACCACCAGGATGGCACACTGGTGCGCAATGCATACGGCAGCAGTTTCCTGGCCCCCCAGGTTTCTCAAAATCTGGGCAACTTCGGAGGAGTCATCCCGTTGCATGCCCAGGGGATACAGGTGCTGGAGGACGGGGGTAACTGGCATGCCTTCATTGTAGGAGGGCAACGTGAAGATTCGAGGTTGTTGCGACTGGATTTCGGCTCATCCCTGTCCAATTCGCCAACCATAACCAACCTGGGGAATACCGGAGATGTGATGGATTATCCCGAGGATTTGTACATCACCAATGATGGAGGAAACTGGGTTGGCTTTACAGTGAACTACAACACAAACAACCTGGTGCGGTTTGACTTCGGCAACTCATTGGCCAACACACCATCTATGACTGATTTGGGAAATTACGGGTTCAACCAGCCCTGTGGTATCAATCCGGTTATGGAAAACGGAAACTGGTATATTTTTGTATCCAATTACGGAAGCCATGAAATTACCCGGCTCGATTTCGGGAATTCCTTATCGGCAAATCCTTCAGCATCATCAATAGGTGACAACACGGTATTGTATTACCCGTTCGACCTGACCATTATACGCGACTGCGAAAACACGTACGGTTTTGTACTGAACCGGTTCAACGACATTGTACGCCTGGTTTTTAACGAGGGACTTGGCGGGCAACCCGAATATACATCACTTGGCGAAACCGGTAACCTCTATAATCCGCAGGGAATATCGGACGTGTTCAGGGTTGGTGATACACTTTATGCTTTCGTGGCCAACATCGACAATTCCACCATCACAAGGCTGTACTTTCCCGGTTGCACCAATGCCCATCCTGCCTCTTCAACCGATCGCAATCCGCCTCCGGTAAGCTATGACACACCGGGAATTTACAACATCAACCTGGTGATCGACGAAGGCCAGCCCGACCAGGAAAACATGTGCCGGAACATTGTGGTACTCGACAGTGCCCACATGCGGCTGGGGAATGACACGCTGATTACTGCAGGCACATCAATCACGCTGGCTCCCGACAGCACATATTCATCCTACCTGTGGTCAAACGGCTCAACCGACCCTGCCATTGATGTCAGTGAGGCGGGCACCTATACGCTCACCGTTACCAACCAGTATGGATGCGTTGCCACAGATGATATTGAAGTGATTGTGGACATTGGCATTCCGAATTTTTTCACACCAAATGGCGATGGGTACAATGATACCTGGGACATTCCATTCCTCAATGTGGAACCAGAGGCAGAAATTTCTGTTTTCGACCGATTCGGCAACCTGCTCACCCGGTATAAAGCCGGGGAGGGCGACTGGGATGGCAGCAGCGATGGCCGTATAATGCCTGCCGGCACCTACTGGTATATCATAGAAGTACCCGGAATTGAAAAGCCATATAAAGGCTGGGTAAGCATCAAACGTTAAAGGAATGAGAACTGTTGCTTTATTGTTATTTCTGATTACATCCGGAATGCTGAATGCCCAGCCCCTGGCCCGGCACAACCTCTATCCTTTCAATTCCGATTTTGCCAACCCTGCTGCAACCGGCATGACAGGGTGTTTAGAAATTGTGGCCACCGATATGCATCAATGGGTGGGGATTTCTGAGGCCCCGAATCTCCAGTCGCTGAGTGTGCAAAAAGGAATCCCCTTTCGCAGGAACAAGAAAAACGGCGTGGGAATCAACCTGATCCGCGACAGCAACGGACCGTCAAAGAGCCTGGCCGGAGAATTGCTGTATTCGTTTCATGCACTTGTGGGCAGAGACCGAACCACCTGGCTGGCTTTTGGAATGTCGGGTAGTGTTGAACAACGGCGGCTCGACGAGGGCGAATTCTCACCCGTATTTGACCCGCTTGTGACAGGCTCGATGCAACAGGAATTATTCTACAATGCATCAGCCGGGGCCAATCTTTACAACGACAAGTATTTCGCCGGATTTGCCCTGTACAACCTGCTGCCGGTAAATGCGAAGCTGGGACTGGGATATGGAGGTGACCGGTATTTTATGTCGTTTCAGGGTGGCTACCTGTTTGCCAATAAAAACAACCCGCTGGCATTGCAGACTTCACTTCAGGGATTTGCAGGCCGCACTGAATGGCAGGTTGATTTGGCCAATACACTTTACCTCAGCGAAAATCTTTGGACCCGCCTGACCTTCCGCAAGTACCAGGGAGCCTTCAGCACTTCAGGTCAGAAT
>JAFGOR010000067.1 GCA_016926375.1 Bacteroidales bacterium | reverse complement strand
TCAAATTATCAAATTATCAAATTAACGTGCTTGTAGGCTTAAAGAAATATTTCAAAGGTGACCCGGTCATTTGGATGGTGATTCTGCTGCTGTCGATATTTTCGCTGCTGGCAGTATACAGCTCCACCGGTTCGCTGGCTTACAGGTTCCAGGGCGGAAACACCAGTTACTATATTCTTAAGCACGCCACCATCCTGTTTATGGGATTGGTGATCACTTATGTTACGCACCTCATACCCTATAAATACTTTTCCCGCATTTCACAGCTCCTGCTGTACATTGCCATACCCCTGCTGCTGGTAACACTTGTTTACGGGGTAAACATGAACGACGCATCACGGTGGTTATCCCTTCCGGGATTGAGCCTGACCTTTCAGACTTCAGACATTGCCAAACTGGCAATCATCATGTACACGGCCCGTCTCCTTGCTAAGAAACAGGACAATATCAAGGACTTCAAAGAAGCCTTCAAACCCATAATTATACCCCTGCTACTGGTTTGTGCCCTGATACTTCCGGCCAACTTTTCAACGGCAGCACTTATTTTTGCCACAGCTTTCATTCTGATGTTCATTGGCCGTGTTCACCTTGGTTATCTTTTTGGATTGATAGGCATAATTGCCGTTGTATTGGGAATTGTAATGGGTATTGCGCTGTCAAACAAGTGGGAAGGTCGTTACGGTACATGGGAAAAGCGAATTCAGAGTTTTATAAACAGCAACGAAGGCGATGTCGACAATTACCAGGTTGACCAGGCTAAAATTGCCATTGTAAGAGGAGGATTGGTTAACCTGAGGCCGGGTAAAAGCATGCAGCGTAACTTTATACCCCATCCCTACTCCGATTTTATCTACGCAATTATTATAGAGGAATACGGTTTGGCCGGAGGAGCCCTGGTGCTCATACTTTACCTTTATCTGCTGTTCCGAGCGGCCGTGATGGTGCGGAAAAGTTCCAGGACCTTTCCGGCCTTTCTGGCAATAGGTCTGGCTGTGATGATCACATTTCAGGCCATGCTCAACATGGCGGTTGCAGTGAACCTGATACCGGTAACCGGTCAGCCCCTACCCATGATCAGCATGGGCGGATCGTCCTTGCTGTTCACCTGCGTGGCACTTGGCATTATTCAGAGCGTGAGCAGGGGTATCAAAAATCAACAGGATATGGCTGAAAAAATGGCCCCCGAACAAATTGCACAAGATGATGAACAGGAAATTCATAATTAGCGGGGGAGGCACCGGGGGACACATATTCCCAGCCCTGTCGATTGCCCGGGAGATCAAAAAAAGGGATCCCGGGTCTGCCATCTTATTTGTGGGCGCCCTGGGCAGAATGGAAATGGAAAAAGTTCCTGCAGCCGGTTTTCCGATAATCGGGCTGCCTGTAGAAGGTCTTCAAAGAAAGCCCGGCTTCAGAAATATTGTTGTACTTTACAAATTGGTAGTCAGCCTGTTTAAAGCTGCCGGTATAGTAAAATCATTCCGACCCGACGTGGTTGTTGGTGTGGGCGGCTATGCCAGCGGGCCCCTGCTCAGAGTAGCCGCATTTAAAAGCATACCTACCCTGATTCAGGAACAGAACTCCTATGCAGGCGTCACCAATAAGCTGCTGGCAAAGAAAGCAGCAAAAATATGCGTGGCCTATCCGGGAATGGAAAAGTATTTCCCTGCTGGTAAAATTGTATTGACAGGCAACCCGGTAAGGGAAGAATTGATTCAGCAAACAGACAAAGCCGAGGCCTGCAAGTTCTTCGATCTGGACCCTGCCAAACCGGTAATTGTTGTGCTGGGGGGAAGTCTGGGCGCACGTACGATTAACAACAGCATTCTCGGGCAAATCCTCCTGTTTGAGCAGGAAGATGTTCAACTGGTATGGCAAACCGGGAAACTTTATATTGAACAGATCAGAAAAGAACTGGAAAATAAGGCGTTCCGGAATATCAGGTACTACGACTTCATCAACCGGATGGATATGGCCTACGGGGTTGCCGATGTAATCATATCACGGGCAGGTGCTGCCACCATATCCGAACTATGCCTGCTGGGCAAACCGGTGATCCTGGTTCCGTCACCCAACGTAGCTGAAGATCACCAGACCAAAAATGCCATTGCGCTCGTTCAAAACCATGCCGCTTTAATGGTCCCCGACAAAGAAGCTCCGGAAAAGCTCGTGCAGAAGGCACTGGAATTGGTACGCGACAAATCACTGTGCCATGATCTGGCACGTAACAGTAAAAGCATGGGATTGCCCGGTGCGGCGCAAAAAATTGTGGATGAAATAATTAAAATCTCGGATCAAAAGTGAGCGCATTGCAAAACATACGGCATATTTACTTCCTGGGCATCGGGGGTATTGGCATGAGTGCCCTGGCCAGGTATTTCAGTACCACCGGGAAAACAGTGGCCGGATACGACCGCACGTCTACCCGACTTACCCGTCAGCTTGCCGATGAAGGAATTGCTGTTCACTTCGAGGACGATCCCGGGTTGATTGCTGCGGAATTCCAATCACCCGATGACACCTGGGTTATCCTGACTCCAGCCATACCTGCAGATCATGCTGAACTGGCCTGGTTCAGAAACAACCGGTTTAAAATATTCAAAAGATCGGAAATACTGGGTTTCCTTGCAAGGGGTTATAAAACGGTTGCTGTTGCCGGAACCCATGGCAAAACAACCGTTTCCACAATGATTGCACATATTCTGGCTCACGGAGAATCAGGATGCAACGCCTTTCTGGGAGGCATCTCCAAAAACTACGGCAGCAACCTGATTCTGAATCCAAAAAGCGATTGGATGGTAACCGAGGCAGATGAATTCGACAGGTCATTCCTTCAATTACATCCTTATGCAGCCGTGGTTACCGCTATGGATCCGGATCACCTGGATATTTACGGGAATGCTGAAAATATGCAACAGGCCTTCAATCAATTCATCGGACAGGTTGACCGGGAAGGGTTCCTGCTCCTGAAAGGAAATCTCCCTGTTGATCCTGCCGTTTTACCTTCGCGAACCTATACCTATTCCCTGAATGGCAATACCGACTTTCGTGCCGGTAACATCAGGATGGAGCATAAAAGATATTACTTTGACCTGACAGGCCCCAACACCCTGATCAAAAACCTGTCTCTGGAGCACCCCGGCCTGGTAAATGTTGAAAATGCAGTGGCCGCAACAGCTATGGCCTCACTGTTGAAAACCGATTACCAGCAGATCCGGCAGTCGATTGACACATTCTCGGGTATCTTGCGCAGGTTTGATTATCACATCAAAACCGGCAATATCATCTATATCGATGATTATGCTCATCACCCCATGGAAATTGAAGCCACACTCAAATCGGTGCGTGAGCTCTACCCCGATAAAAAAATCACGGGCGTATTCCAGCCCCATTTGTACTCCCGCACAAAAGATCTGGCAAAGGGTTTCGCGCAAAGCCTGGGGCTGCTCGACAGCCTCATTCTGCTGGATATTTATCCGGCAAGGGAATTGCCAATAGAAGGCGTTACTTCGGAAATTGTGTTCAGGGACGTGCAGACAGCGGACAAAATCATGTGCCGTAAAGAAGAACTCATGGAAGTACTCAGGAATAGGGATATTGAAGTATTGATTACACTGGGAGCAGGTGATATTGACAAATACACAGAACCCATTACGCAACTTTTGCAAAAAAGAATCGGATGACGAAATACAGAAACATAATATTCCTGGCGTTGCTGATAGTATATATGATACTGGTTTCGGGTTTCATTGGTGATAAGGAACGATTGCAGAAAATAAGCGTCTTGCGCATTGAGGTTGTTGACAGCACCGAGAACCGGTTTATTCAATCAGCCTCCATCAGGAGTATTCTGGAACAAAAGAAGTACAACATTTTCGGTAACGAAAGCAGCCAAATTGATCTGGAAGGAATAGAGCATTCACTGAGATCACGCCAGATCATCAAAGACGCCCAGGCATTCATTACCGAACCCGGGGTGCTGCATTTAGAGATCAGCCAGAAGAAGCCCTTTGTAAGGGTTATTAACAGATATGGCCAGGGCTACTATCTTGATCAGGAAGGAAACATCATACCCCTGTCGCAGAGCTTCAGTCCGTTTGTGATTGTGGCCAACGGGTTCATTGCCGAGCCCTTCACAATAGGTAAAACCCTGAATATAAACGAGGCCAGGCGCGACTCGTTGCCTCGTTCATTGCACACCATATATGATGTTTACGAACTGGCAACTTTCATCACATCCGACAAATTCTGGAATTCCCAGATTGAGCAGATTTATGTGAACAGCAATTACGATTTCGAGCTGATTCCCAGGGTTGGCTCACACATAATAGAACTGGGAAGGGTGGAAGAACTTGAAGAGAAGTTTGACAACCTGAAGCTTTTGTATACTGAAGGCTTCAGTGAACTGGGATGGAATCAATACGGAAAAATCAGTTTAAAATATAAGAATCAGGTAGTTTGTACAAAAATCCAATAACATGAGCCAAAGAAACAACATTTTAGCAGCTATTGATATCGGCACCACCAAGATTGTCACCATTGCCGGCCGAATGAATGAGGCAGGAAAACTCGAAATTATCGGGATGAGCAAAACCCCTTCGAAAGGAGTTAAAAGGGGCGTGGTACTCAATATTGAGGAAGCTGTAAGTGCCATCAGGTATACTGTTGAAGAAGTGCAGAAGCAAATAGGTTTTCAGATCAGAGAAGCTTATGTAGGTATTGCCGGGCAGCATATTTCGAGCCTTCAGAATCGCGGGTACATACTCCGTGACTCCTATGAAGAAGAAATCACCCGGGAAGATACCGAAAAGCTGCTGGCTGAAATGTTTAAAATCTCTATTCAACCCGGGGAAGAAATCATTCATGTGATTCCCCAGAGTTATGTGGTGGATAACGAAACCGGCGTAAAAAACCCGATTGGCATGTTTGGCAAGCGCCTCGAAGGCAATTACCATATTGTGATAGGGCAAACTTCATCGGCCCGTACCATTGAGCGATGCGTCAACCGTTGCGGCATCAAGGTAAAACAGATGATCCTGGAACCTTTGGCTTCAGCTGCTTCGGTGCTCACCGAGGATGAAATTGAGGCAGGTGTAGCCCTGGTTGACATAGGCGGTGGCACAACCGATATTGCCGTATACTATGACGACATCATCAAGCATACCGCAGTGATCCCTTTTGGCGGAAACGTGATCACCAAAGACATAATGGAAGGATGCTCCATTCTGAACAAGCATGCCGAACTGCTTAAAATTCAGTACGGATCGGCACTCGGCGACCTGGCCGAAGAGGGCAAGGTAGTGGCCGTTCCCGGAATCAGCGGACGCGAACCCAAGGAAGTTTCTCTAAGAAGCCTGGCTTACATCATTCAGTCGAGAATGGAAGAGATCATCGATGCCATTGTTTACCAGCTCGAAGGATCGGATTGCATGGAAAAACTAACAGCCGGCATTGTAATAACCGGCGGAGGATCACAATTGCGTCATCTGCCGCAGCTTTTTAAATTCCACACCGGTTTTGATGTAAGAATAGGAAAACCGGAAGTTCTGGTAAACCGGGAGGCCCTGAAAGAAGTGAACCATCCCATGTACTCCACCAGCGTTGGCTTGCTCTATAAAGGCTTTGAAAAGCCCATTTTGGAAGATACAGTTACCAAGGTACCCGAAAAAGAACCCGAGCCGGCATTGGTTGAATTTGAAGAAGAAAAGGATGTGGAAAGTGAAACGGGCAAAAAACGGACTTCCTTGCTCAACAATATTTTAGACAAGGTTGGAAAAATCTTTGATGACGACGCCGATAAAACTTTTGAAAAGCAAAATCCTTAAACCATGGATGAATTAATGAATTTTGACATGCCGCATAAAAGATCCTCTATCATCAAGGTACTTGGTGTTGGCGGAGGCGGCAGTAACGCGGTAAATCACATGTTCAAGCAGGGCATCAGGGATGTGGATTTCATCGTGTGTAATTCTGACGCACAGGCGCTTGCCAACAGTCCTGTTCCGCTGAAAATTCAGCTGGGAGCCTCTCTTACCGAGGGACGCGGAGCAGGTAATAAACCAGCGATTGGCAGGGAAGCCGCCATTGAAAGCCTCGACAACCTTTCGGAAATTCTTTCGGTGAACACCAAAATGGTTTTCGTAACGGCAGGAATGGGAGGAGGTACAGGTACAGGTGCAGCGCCGGTAATAGCAAAAGCTGCCAAGGAACTGGGCATGCTCACTGTAGCCATTGTAACCATCCCGTTCAAAAATGAAGGTCCGCGAAGAGTCAACCAGGCCCTCGAGGGAATTGCCGAACTGGAAAAGCATGTTGATTCGCTTCTGGTAATCAACAACGAAAAAATCCGGCAGATCTACGGAGACCTGCGTCTTTCCGATGCTTTTGCCAGGGCTGACGATGTACTTGCCGTGGCGGCCAAAGGTATTGCTGAGATCATCACTGTCCATGGTTTCATCAACGTGGATTTTGCAGATGTACAGACCGTGATGACCAACAGCGGGGTAGCCATCATGGGCACAGGAACCGCCGAGGGAGAAGGCCGGGCAATTGAAGCCATCAAAGAAGCCCTGAATTCACCCCTGCTGAACGACACAGATATCAAGGGTGCCAGGAACATCCTGCTTAATGTGTTGTCGGGCGATGATGAGGTAACCATGGACGAAATAGGACAGATCATTGATTTCGTAAAGGATTGCTCAGGAGTTCATACCGATCTGATATGGGGCAACGGAACTGATTCAAACCTGGGTAACAAAATCAGTGTAACCGTAATCGCCACAGGTTTCAATGCTGCCAATATTCCCGAGCTATACATCCGCAGGCCCAAATTTGAGCCAGTTCAGCTGGAAGACCTGAATACATCAGATAAAGAAGAAGATTCCATATTTGTAATCAGGGATGCCTCAGACCGGAAAGACACCCCCATGCAACGAACACTTGAATTCGATGTAAAAACAGTGGATGATGATCTCTTCAGGGATATCAGCAGGGTCAGAAAACCTGTGGATACACGCAAGGCCACCAACAGGGTAAACACCATCAAGCGCACCCAGGAAGAACTGAAGGAACTAAAGCATGGCAACCGCCAAAGCGATAGAGAGATCGATGAAATGGAAAACATACCGGCTTTTAAACGCAAGCAAATCCAGATTGATCCGCAGAAAAAGCATTCTTCGGAAACTAAGGTATCACAATACACACTCTCTGACGATGACAATTCGCAGGTAAAACTCAGCAAGGAAAACCCGTTTCTATATGGAGCGGTGGATTAATGAATTTGTTGATTTGTTGATTTGTTGATTTGTTGATTTGTTGATTTGTTGATTTGTTGATTTTTTGATTTGAAAATTCGACAAACTGAGAATTTCATAGGGTTTCTACTTGACTTTTTTATTGTTCATTGCTCATTGTTCATTGCTCATTGTTCATTGCTATCTGTTTATTGTTCATTGTTAATTACTAATTGCTAATTGAAATAAAATGAGCTTATTTGACAAAATCAGTGACGACCTGAAAGCCGCGATGCTGGCCAAACAAAAAGACCGGCTGGAGTCGCTTCGGGCCATTAAAACAGCACTACTGCTTGCAAAAACCGAATCAGGAGCTCATGAAGTCACTCCTGATCAGGAGATGAAAATACTTCAGAAAATGGTTAAGCAGCGGCGTGAATCTGCTGATATATTTAAGTCGCAGAACCGCACTGAACTTTGCGAAAATGAAATCAAAGAAGCCTCCATTATTGAAGAATACCTGCCCAAACAAATGTCGGAAGCCGAACTGATCCCGGTGTTGAAGGCAATTATTGAAAAAACCGGTGCCACATCAGCAAAAGATATGGGAAAAGTAATGGGTGCTGCTTCCAAAGAGCTGGCAGGCAAAGCCGACGGCAAAATGATTGCTGAAAATGTAAAGAAACTGCTTGGTGTTTGATACTTAACAGGTAATTCGGGTATTGTAACACACAACTGTTCAAATAAATAAACTCAAAGGGTGATTTTTATCACCTGTTTTCCGTTATTGTAATAACACAAATGCCCGTATATATTGAATAATTTTGATTGCTACGGGATTTACATTTTGTAAAATTACTATCTTTACGACCGTATTTTTATAAATATTT
>JAFGOR010000066.1 GCA_016926375.1 Bacteroidales bacterium | reverse complement strand
TTTTCAATTTCCATATCAAGCGGGTCAGTAATGGTCTTTACCACAGGTTGATAAGTAACATCAGTCAGCCCGACATAAGGAAAATCGCCCTCCATTTTCAGTGTTGTTTTGGTCGAAACAAATCCGATTCCGCCATAAAAGCTCACCACCTTCAAGTCGGCACCTATTAAAAGATTAGCGGTATGGCTTTTCACCCAGAGCTTCATATACTGGTCTTCCCAGTTGTTATTGGGTTGTTCTTCAGGGAGGCCTTCGGCGTTGATACTTTCAGGGTCAACATTCAAACCAATAAAAGTATGGAGCTTAGTATAGCCATACATCACAGATACTTTGAGTACCGGTACCTTTTTCAAACCGGGGATCCATTGCTTGATGTCGTGTTTACCGCCAATTCCCCACAAGCCCAGTTCATTACCTTCGATAGTAATGTTGGGCATGAACCGCACCATTACTTCAGTTCCTTTAATCAATCCTATTCCGGCCTGTATCATGGGCGAAGGTATATAACGTACATTGAGGCCTTGTGGCATTCTGAAGGCATCCTGAGTGTATACCACGTTGCCCTCATCGTCCTCAACATTATAAACCAACTGCGGTCCGTCAATATTGTCACCCACCACCGTCTGGGTTTCATTCAGAGCAGGATCCTGAAGCTTCAGAAACGAAAGCTCGTTATTGTCGATGACAAAGGTGGAATACTTTTTAGGGGCCATGGCCACATTGGCGGTGAAGGTTATATCGAAACCTCCCAGTTTATGGGGCTCAGCCGTGTTATACCACCCTCCTGCCTGGGCGGCACCGAACCCGTTTATTGCAGGTGCAATGTATGGCTGAAGCAGCAATTTGGCATCCTGCTCGCCGGCAGCGATCATATTTCCCACTTCCTCAACCTGGGCAAAGGTTTTATTCACTGAAATAAAAGCCAAAGCCAGTAGGAGTATGCATTTTAGATGTGATAGTTTTCTCATATTGCAAAGTTTTCAGTTGAAATATCAACCCTTTTACGGTAGAACACCCGGTATTGTTCCATGATTAACTCAAATAGTTAATTTTTGCGTTATTCAATATGTTTACAAAAATTTCTACGAATTATTTTCATGGTTAAAAATTAGATACTATATTTGCAACTCTTTAAAAAGAGCCGGTTTTCAGACCGGAAATTAAGCAGAAAGGCCTGTAACAAGGCGTCCGATCCAGTAGCTCAGTAGGTAGAGCACATCCCTTTTAAGGATGGGGTCCTGGGTTCGAATCCCAGCTGGATCACTAAAAAAAGCAATGCCCCCGAAGGGGCATTTTTTGTTTGATGAACGGAGTAAGCCGTTAGGCTTAAACTCCGGGCAGCAAGCAAAAAATGAAAGCGGCTCTGCCGCGGCATTGCTTTTTTTATTGCAGGACCTAAATAAAAGGGAAAACGAGCGAAGCGAGAAATCCCAGCTGGATCACTAAAAAAGCAATGCCCCCAAAGGGGCATTTTTTTTGCCAGTGAGGTGAATATATTGCCTCAAGTTATAGAAAAAAGCGTGCTGTGTCATTGGATGGGCGCTGATTTGATATGAAAATAAGAATAAATTGATTATATTGCCATATTGCTTCAGCAATTGGCTGATGTCAGCTCCCGGGAGTCATAAAAACCAGAACAACACAAGAGCATAAATGATATTGACAAGATTATACAACGAATTTTTCAGAAGTGAAAAAACAGGAGGGCTGATTCTGGTTTTGGTTACCGTTGTATCCATCGGGCTGGCAAACTCATTGTGGCAGGATGAATACATGCGTATTTGGCAATTCAACATGGCAGGACACAGCATTACGCACTGGATAAATGACGGCCTGATGACCATTTTCTTTTTGCTGATTGGTTTGGAATTGGAGCGTGAGATTCTCAAAGGAGAGCTTTCGGATATCCGAAATGCCATGTTGCCCATTTTCGGAGCAATAGGAGGCATGCTTCTGCCTGCAGTGTTTTATTTATTGTTCAATTATAGCTCACAAGCGCTGGCAGGTATTGGAATTCCAACCGCTACTGACATTGCATTTGCCATAGGAATTTTGTCCCTGTTGGGCAAACAGGTTCCGGGATCGCTGAAGATATTCCTTACAGCACTGGCTGTAATTGATGACTTAGGTGCAATTATGATTATTGCTGTTTTTTATACCGGTTCAATTGCATTTGCAAATTTGCTAATAGCATTGGGAATTTTCGGCTTTCTCATTCTTATGAACCGGTTGAAAGTGTACAATTTAATCCCCTATTTGTTTGGTGGCGCTGCGATGTGGTACTTCATGCTGCATTCAGGAATTCACCCAACAATAACAGGAGTTTTATTGGCTTTTGCTATTCCTTTCAGAAAAGTCGGAGAAAAATCACCTTCCTACTTGTTGCAGCATTTCTTGCACAAACCGGTTGCTTTTTTTGTTCTCCCCTTGTTTGCTGTGGCAAATACAAGCATTATCATTGGTAATACCTGGTTCTCCGGTTTGGGAGAAACAGCCAGCCTGGGAATATTAGCCGGACTTGTTATCGGCAAGCCATTAGGTATTGTTGCATTTGCCTTTATGGGAGTCGCGTTTGGCTTGTGCAGATTGCCATTGGATCTCAAATGGAAAAACATCATCGGCGCTGGTTTTTTAGCAGGTATCGGCTTCACCATGTCAATTTTTATTACACTGCTTGCATTTGAAGATGAAGTTCTGATCAGCAATTCGAAATTTGCCATCATTGTTGCCTCCACGCTTGCAGGCATCATTGGCTTCACCATGCTGAAATTTACCCTGGGAAAGCAGGCGGAAGAAAATAAGTAGGATTAATTCTGTCACCAACTTCTTTTCCTGACCGAATTCTGGCTATTTATATAAGTATTTCCTGTAGGTAAAATCTGTATTTTATTTTCAGGTAATACCAATCCGGATAGAAATTCTTAACTTGGGGTAGTTTCAAATTATTATCCAGGAAAACAATCGCATCATGAAATATAATAAAGACGGACGACTTCTGATACCCCTTACCGAAAGAAAAGCAGCCAATCGCAAGGAAGAGGACAAAATACGGTACATTGTCAATCATGCCTATTGTCCGGATGGTTGCAGCATCATCGACTCCAAAAACAAAATTAACGGCTTTCCCGGCCTTCGGATACGTTTCAAACGCGAAGGAATGGAAGGGGAATTTGTTATTTCGGCCATTGAAGGTGATTTTGAAAAAAAGGTACTGTCGGGTGAATTGAAAGAAGGAATTAAAGATGAATTGTTTTGTCCGCACTGCGGAGCACCTTTCAAAAAGCTGGTGAACTGCAATTGCCAGGAAGGGGCAGATATGGTGGTAATCGGATTGACACCCGAACTCGATTTCAATGATGCCATTACTTTTTGCAATGTAACAGGTTGTCACAACGGCACTTTTATCAAATCAGGCGATGTCATCAGGCATATCCGGCTGACGGGCTCATTGTAAAATAGTAATGAATTTTTACCAAAGACAGGAATTTGAAAGCAGGTTTTCAATTCCGGGAAAATTGAAGAACTTATTACCAGCATTTTCAGGTAATTTTATGCCGAAACAATTCAAGATAATCATAAGAACACTCGCAATAATTCTTTTGATCATTGGGGAAAAACAATTGTTAGCGCAGCAAATTCCAGTGAATGATCAGGGTTTTCATAAAGCTGTAAAGCTCGAAACCGGAATCTTCAAATATGCATCTGTTGATGAGATATATACAAATCAAATTTATCCGGGTACCGGATTCATAACCACAATAGGATTTGAAAATCGCAGGAGAGTTCTTTCATCAACCACCATGGGCTTTTCCCTTTTAAAAAGATATCCTGATGGAAATAAGAACAACGAATATCCTTTAGAAGCTGATAACCGGCTGCGGGTAATTAAGCACCTGCATTTTGAGGCCAGCAGTTTTCATTGTTTTCATCTGTTCACCATAAGAAAAAGCCTGCCCATATATGCCGCTTTAAACTGGTTCACCACGGCCGATTTGGTAACCAATTACGGGATGACACCTGAATTGTTGCTGAGCACGATGGCTCCGGGTATATACAGCGAATATGTGTGGCGCCGGCACCTGGTTAGTTTTTCATTCACAACGTCAGTACTGTCATATACCTGCAGATCGAACTACTCAAATGTAATTGCCCAGGATTTTGAAAAATATGAAAAATGGGATTTCATCAGGTCCAATTCCCGCATACAGGGGATAAATTCATTCCGGAGTGTTTTTCTGAATCTGTTATACACATATCAACTTAGCGACAAATTTTGCATGAATGCCAGTTATAATTTCCGGTATATAAATGATGCCATTCCAAGAAATCTAAGATTGGTTACCGGCATTTACCAGTTAGGGCTCACTTACAAATTCCAGCAGTATTGAAATATGCAATCGTCATACTGATGTGTTGCTACATCTTGTTGGCGGGATGCGAGAAATCACTGTTAACTACAGAATTCTCTGACACGCCTGTAGACAATTTTGAAGCACTTTGGCACGAATTTGATGTTGGATATGGGGCTATGGCTGCGAAAAACCTGAACTGGGACTCCTTAGGGCAAGTTTACGGAAGCAGGGTAACCAATTCGTCGTCAGATTACGAGCTATTTGGAGCCATGTGCGGATTGCTTCACGAAATCAACGATGGTCACACTGACCTGAAAGCTTCCGGCGTTGCTTTTTTCCGCTCCTGGAACCGGCGTGATAAATCATTTTATGTTGACACCTATACCCGATCAATGGGAGATGTCGGCTTCCAATTGAAAACAATAAGAACTTATTATCTGAACAATAACTACAATTCTGTTGAAGTTGAAGGCTGGATGTTCTTTTATGGTACCATGTATGTGAATCAGAAGAAGATCGGATATCTTTATATTCCCACATTTAGCCTGGATCATTTTCCCGACTCGTTTATCCAATCTGCTGTTGATGATTTTCAGTTGATGGATGCAGTTATCATTGATTTGAGGTTTAATGGCGGCGGCAATACGGAATCATTTGTAAAAACGCTCAACAGATTTGCCAGTGAGTCAAAAATATTTCTGCAATCGAAATACAGGAATGGCCCATCGCACAACGATTTTTCCGATATGGTTGAACACCGGATCCGGCCTCATAACGATTGTCTGAAAAACAAACCTGTTGCTATCCTTATGAACAGTTACACGGCGAGTTCTTCAGAGCATTTTATTCTGGGAATGAAAAGTCAGCAAGGTGTATTCACGGTTGGCGATACGACATGCGGTGCTTTTTCGTCGGTAAACGAAAGAGTCTTGCCTAATGGCTGGTGTTTTCGCATAGGCGGTCAGGTTGTTTATACACCTGACGAAAACCTGTTGGTTGATTCAAAAGGAAGGTATTTGGAAGGTATTGGTTTGTCACCGGACTTTTTTGTGCCGGATCAATGGGAACCTTTAAAAATTCATAAAGACTTACCACTGGATAAAGCAATAGAGAGGCTGACACTTGATCAATGATACAGGCTGTTTTCCTGCCATTATTCCACCCGTGTTTCCTAATGGAACAGCTATTCCCGGATTTGCGCTTCAAAGATATACTAACCTGCAAATTCACTTAATTCGAGCCACCTGTCGGTTTTCTGGTCAATCAGGGTGATGATTTCAGCAATCCGGTTGGCATGTTTTATGAGTTCTTCGGAACCCAGGTTGCCATTTCCCAGCAGGACTTCCAGCGATTTCTTTTCAACTTCAAGAGATTCCAGCTCGGCAGTCAGCAGTTCAAATTCCCTTTTCTCCTTAAAGCTGAATTTTTTCTTTGCTGAGTCAGGGTTAGCCTGATTAACTGTGGTAGTTGTTTTGGTTTTATCGGGCAGTTCGTTTTGTTTTGATTCGGCAGCCTGTTTCTTTTGCGATGCACGATAATCACTGTAATTGCCCGGAAAATCATACACCGTTCCATTTCCTTCAAAAATAAAAGTATGGTCCACAATTTTATCCATGAAGAAACGGTCATGTGATACGATAAGCACACACCCGGCAAAACTAATCAGGTATTCTTCCAGCACATGCAGTGTAGCAATATCCAGGTCGTTTGTGGGTTCATCCAGGATCAAAAAGTTCGGATTGCGCATCAGAATGGTCATGAGGTAAAGCCTGCGCCGTTCACCGCCGCTGAGTTTTTCCACATGTATGTGTTGCATCTCAGGGGTGAATAAAAACTGGTTTAAGAACTGCATTGCCGATAATTGCTGGCCATTTCCAAGATCAATATATTCAGCAATATCCTGAATTACATCAATAACCCGCTGACCCGGCAAAAACTCCAGTCCCTTTTGTTGGTAATAACCAAAGATAACCGTTTCACCCTGCTCAATTTCACCTGAATCAGTAGGTATATTACCTGTGATGATATTCAGCAAAGTCGACTTTCCCGTGCCATTCTGCCCGATGATGCCAATCCTTTCTCCGCGTGCGAACGAATAAGTAAATCCGTCGAGAATGACCTTCTCACCAAACTTCTTGTTTATTCCCTGGAGCAATAATATTTTTTTGCCCAGCCTGGACTCTTTTACCTGAATATTTACCTGCTGGTCGTTTCGCCTGTATTCCGATCGGGTTTTCAGTTCATAAAAAGCATCCACACGATATTTTGCTTTGGTTGTGCGGGCTTTAGGCATCCGCCGCATCCATTCAAGTTCTTTGCGAAGCAGGTTTTGGGCCCTTTCTACCTGTATTTCTTTATTTGTAATCCGCTCAGCGCGTTTCTGAATAAATTCGGTATAATTTCCCATGTATGTGTAAGCAGCACCTGAGTCAATTTCGATTATTTCATTACATACCCGGTTCAGAAAGTAGCGATCGTGAGTTACAACAAGCATGGTAATGCGCGATTTCAACAGGTATTCCTCAAGCCATTCAATCATCTCCAGGTCAAGATGGTTGGTAGGTTCATCAAGCATCAGAAAATCAGGCTCGCTGATCAGGGCAACAACAAGAGCAAGGCGTTTAATCTGTCCGCCCGAGAGTGATCCAACAAGCATGGCTTCATCTTCCAGCTTGAAAACGCTTAACATCTGCCTGATCTTGTTTTCCAGATTCCATGCCTGATGAAAATCCATCATGGCCGTAGCATCATGCAAGCTCTGCTGATTGTGTTCATGTATGGCCAGCTCGTATTCACGAACCGTTTCCATCAGTTTTCCCGGTGATCCATAAACAGCATCAAACAGGGTAAGCGTTGAATCGAACCGGGGATTCTGCTCCAAATACCCCACCTTGATGTCTTTATTGAGATAAAACCCACCTGAATCAAAGCTATCCTTACCGGCAATAATATTCAGCAGGGTAGTTTTACCGGTACCGTTGCGTGCCACAATGGCAACCTTGTCACCTTCGTTAATACAGAAACTCAGGTTGCTGAACATTTTCACTTCGCCCCAATTCCGGGATGCATTCTCAACCCTAAGATAGGTTATCATATTTTCTCAAATAGAAGATCAATAAAAGTAGTTATTCCCTACCGGCATTTGTTTTTGAAAACAGCCGAAGAAACTCTGAGGGTGCAGCAGACTCAAACCTTAACGGTTCGCTGGTTATCGGATGTGTAAAGGCCAGCACCATGGCATGAAGACTTAATCGGCCAATGGGATTGGTTTTAGCCCCGTATTTCCGGTCGCCTGCAACACTGTGCCCGATATCCTGCATGTGAACACGGATTTGGTTTTTCCTTCCGGTTTCGAGGTTAACGTGAAGCAGTGAGTACCTGCTGTTAGTTTTTACAGTTTTGTACCGGGTTATGGCATATTTGCCTTTTGACGGATCCTGGCCCGAAATCATAACCAGCGCCTGGTTTTCTATCAGGTAAGAACGAACCTGTCCTTCTGCCTTTTTCACCTGTCCCTCCACTATAGCTATATAGGTCCGCTCGGTAATGTATTTTTTCCAGTCGTTTCTGAAAATATTCTGTACTTCTTCGCTCTTGGCAAACATGAGCAAACCGGAGGTATGCTGATCAAGCCGATGCACCAGAAAAATCCTGTTCTGAGGATCTTCATGTTTTACCCATTCCGATATAATTCCGAAAGCGGTAACATGGTCGTGACCATCTGATACCGATAGCAACCCCGACTTTTTATCGATTACAATTAAGTGTTCATCTTCATAAATTATTTTCAGTAAATGAGCCGGGGGCAAATCGGTTTTCCGTACCCGCCGGATCTCTACTTCATCACCGGGTAAAAGCGGGTGATTGAACTGTGACACTGCTTTACCATTAACCCAAACCTGTTTGTTGCGCAACAGCGATTTTATATTGTCCCTGCTTTTATCCCTGAGGGTCTGCAGCAGGTACTGCATCAGTGGTGTGTTGGCTTCAACCCGGTAACTTACATCTTTATTCTGCATATCCTTAGATTTCCGGGGCAAAATTGCACAAAAAAGTACTTGAATTTTAGCGATTATTGAAGTAATTTTAATAATAATTGGATATAGCCTGATGAAACCCGGAACTACCACATTGTTCTTCCTGATGCTGATTTTACCGGGGGCACAATGCAGCACCCGCCATCCGAACAAGGTATTGACCGATGCAAAAAACACAGTCATGGAAAGCGACAGCCTGATTAACCGGAAACCTGCCGTAGCCGGAACATTTTATCCGGGTAACCGATATGAATTGGAGCAAGAGATAAGCAGGCTTTTTGCAGAGGCCACCCC
>JAFGOR010000065.1 GCA_016926375.1 Bacteroidales bacterium | reverse complement strand
GCTTCATGCTCCATGTGAACATGAGCATGGCGCAAATAAAAAAAGCCCGCCGCTTTCAGCGACAGGCATTTTCATTTGTCGGGGTGAGAAGACTCGAACTTCCGACCCCTACGTCCCGAACGTAGTGCGCTAGCCGACTGCGCTACACCCCGATATGTTGCTACCGAACGTGGTACCCCGCCAGCGGCGGGGCTACACCCCGATATTTATTTGTTGATTTATTGATCTTCTGATTTATTGATTTAATAATTCCACTCTTAAAAAAATCAGCAAATCAACCAGTCAACCAATCAACAAATAGTCAATTGGGCTGCAAAAATAGTAAAATATCTTGTTTTTTGAATCATGATGGTCAGGATAATTTTAATGAGTTCATTTTCTGAATATTCTAATTGCATCCCGCATGGCACAATTCCGGGCCTGATCTTGTGTATCTGACTTTTTCAAAGATTATGCTCACAACTGATTCCGGATTCAATACTTTTTTATATCTTGCAACCGATTTCAGGTTTTTGACGTATAAATATGAACATTTGCTAAATTGGTTAGACTTATAATGCTTAATATGTGTTTGTTCATAGTCTGTCTTCCTGATGCATCCGATTGCTGATTATTTAAAGAACAACAAAACCTATTCCGGTGAAAACATTATTAAGTCAGGTACAGGAATCCTATCAAAACAAACAGCGGCTGGTTTGCCCCCTCATGGGCTTTCCGGGCCTGCGCATGATCAACAGCACCATCAAAATAGCCCAGCAGAACTATGGCGAACATTATAAAGTACTTCAGGCACTAATTGACCGATACAAACCCGACCTGATCTTTCCGCTCATGGACCTGTCGGTTGAAGCCAACGCACTGGGCATGTACACTGTTTTCCCCAAGCAGGAAAGCGCCACTGTACTCCAGGGACCTTTTAAGATCGACGACTTATCGATGCATAAACAAATTAATATTGCCTACGACACCCGGTTGCAAGGCTATGTTGAAACTGTCAGGCTCGCGAGTCTCTGTTTTCCCGGCAACATCCTCAAGGGCGCGTACGTCTCAGGCCCCTATACCCTGGCAGGCCTGATGATGGGAGCCGAGGAGGCAGCCATGGCAGCCATTATGGAACCCGAAAAGCTGATGCAGCTTTGTGAGTTTACCCTGGAACGGGTGCTGGAATACATCCGGCTCCTCATTGGCGCCGGAGCCCAGGTGATTTGCATTCTTGAACCTACTGCGGTGATGCTTGGCCCCGATGAATTTGAAAAGTTTTCCTCGGATTTCATCAAATACATCCACCTGAGTTATAAGTACACCGACGTGTCGCTTGTATACCACACCTGCGGAAACACCATGCATTTAATAGATAAAATGGTTGAATCGCAGATTGACGCCATCAGCCTCGATTCGCCAAATGCCGGTGTTGACCTGCCGGAAGTGGCAAGGCAGATAAAAACAGATACCGTGATTATCGGGAATATCAATCCCACCGGTGCTATTTTGAACGGAACTCCCGAGGAGGTTACCAAAGAGGTAAATGACCTGATGAAATCAATGGATTTCTGCCCTAATTTTGTGTTGAGTACAGGTTGTGATTTGCCGCAGGAAGTGCCATTCGACAATATTGAAGCCTTCATGAAAGCCGGCAGGGCATACAGGATTGGCTAAACTGCACTTTTAATCCTGAGATGCAGCATCAATCAGCCACTTCTTTTCAACAGGAACTACGCCTACTTTTTCACATACAAGTCCCGCTGCCAGATTCGACATCTTAGCCATTTCATAAGCATCCATACCTGCTGCCAGGCAAAGGCTTGCAGTTGCAATTACCGTGTCACCCGCGCCAGAAACATCAGCCACCTCGCGCGCCCGGGTAGGCACTACCTGAAAATCTTTCCCCATGCTCAGCAACATGCCCTGCTCTGAAAGCGTGATCATGACCATGCTGAAACCCGATTCTTTCTGAAGCATTAAAGCAGCTTCCTGTACCGAATCATAATCTGTTTTCCTGATTTCAAGCCTCAGGCCTTCTGTGAGTTCCTTGAAATTGGGTTTAAACAGTGTGGCATTGCGGTAATAGTTGAAATTACGTTTTTTTGGGTCAACCAGGGTGGGTATGTGCCGCTGGTTACCCAGTTCAATAACCTGATCAATCAAACCGGGTGTGATCACTCCTTTGTCGTAATCCTGGAAAACAATGGCTGATATGTCATTCCGGTCGACCAAAGTCTGAATCCGTTGCCACAACTCATGCTCAAGCTCCTTCTCAATGTAATGCTCAACTTCCTGATCAACCCGCAGCAATTGCTGGTGTCCGGCAATAATCCGGGTTTTGCAGGTGGTTATCCGCTCCGGAGATTCAATTAGTCCGTCCTCGGGCATACCCAGCTTGCGGATCATTTCTTTGAAGGCCCTGCCGTTATCGTCTTTGCCGATAACCGAACACATAACAGGTGTTGCGCCCAGCGATTTCACATTCAGCGCTACATTGGCTGCTCCTCCCAGCCTGTTCTCGGTATACATGCGCATCACAACCGGAACGGGAGCTTCGGGAGATACCCGTGAAACATTCCCCCACAGGTAGGAATCCACCATAACATCACCAATGATAAGCACCCTGAGGTTCTCAAATTTTTTCAGCAGACTGATCATACCGGACTCTTTCACAATGTTGAATTTTAGCACGTAAAGATAGGATATGCCGCTTAAATTAAAAACAGCCCGGAGCATTTGCCAAAACAATCCTATATTTGCCAGATTAACCAGAATAAAGAGCAGTATGAGTTTTTTCGGTTCAAATCGCGGCCTGGCTTTACCTCCTGTCATTAAGAACATCATCATTATTAATGTGGTTGTTTTCCTGTTGCAATTGCTGCCGCTTGGCCTTGCCGGCTTAATGGAGCAACACCTGGCATTGTATAACATCCAGTCAGAGTTATTCAAGCCCCACCAGCTGATTACCCACATGTTCATGCATGCCAACTTTACGCACATCTTCTTCAACATGTTTGCTGTGTTCATGTTCGGACGCATCCTCGAACAACTCTGGGGGAGCAAGAAGATGCTCATTTTTTACACGCTAACCGGACTGGGTGCAGCAGCCATTCACCTTACCGTGAACTATTTCCAGATGAACCACATGATGGAACTGGCCAGTTCGTTTGTTAATTCTCCCGATTACCTGTCATTCAGCGCCTTTGTTAAAAAATACGCACACGGACGAGAGTCTGCCGAATTGGTTAGTTTTATGCAGGAATGGTTTTACAAACCTGATGACCTTTCTTATGTGCCTGTAGCTAAAAAGGTTGTTGCCGACCTGGTTAATTTGAACCTGGACATCCCTACTGTTGGTGCATCAGGAGCAGTATTCGGGCTGCTCATTGCATTTGCCATGATGTTCCCTGATGCAGAACTCATGATGATTTTCCTCCCGATCCCCATCAAAGCCAAATATTTCGTACCCATTTATGCAGTGCTGGAACTCTTCTTTGGGGTGGCCAACTTCAGCTGGGACAATATGGCACACTTTGCCCACCTGGGAGGTGCTCTTGTTGGTTTCTTGATCGTGATGTACTGGAAAAAAAATCAATTCAAAATTTATTGATAACTTTGTTAGCAATCAAAAACCGGGTTGGTCATGAGCATGATGGATGAAATAAAAATCGCGCTGCGTAAAGGCAATATCCTGTACCGGCTGATTTTTATTAATGTGGCTGTTTTCCTGGTACTTGGGCTTTTGAAGGTTTTCATGCGGTTGTTTATTCCGGGGATGTCGCTTACCGAGTTGCGATATGCTTTTGACACCGATGTAATGAAATACATCATGATCCCCAGCCTTCCCGGGGAACTGCTGCGTCGGCCATGGACCATTATTACCTACATGTTTGCCCATACCAACCTGTGGCACATTCTGTTCAACATGCTGGTACTTTACTGGTTCGGAAGGATCTTCCTGCAGTATTTGACAGCAAAACAATTACTCACCAACTATATCCTGGGCGGACTTGCCGGAGCCTTATTGTATATTGTGTTTGTAAACTCCTTCCCCGGGTTAAGTGAATATCTGGGAGGATCGATGCTTGGTGCCTCTGCATCCATTATGGCCATTGTGCTGGCCATAGCCGTTTATGTGCCGAATTACACGCTCAATATGCTTTTTCTTGGGCCGGTTAAGCTTAAGTATATCGCAATGGCCTTTGTGGTTATTGATGTGCTGATGATTGCCTCGGAAAATGCGGGTGGCAACATTGCCCACCTGGGAGGAGCCGCTTATGGCTTTTTTTTCATCAGCCAACTTAAAAAAGGACGCGACATGGGCAATTGGCTGAATAAGCTTATGGATCAAATTGCATCCCTGT
This sequence comes from Bacteroidales bacterium, assembly GCA_016926375.1. Classification (GTDB taxonomy): domain Bacteria; phylum Bacteroidota; class Bacteroidia; order Bacteroidales; family UBA10428; genus UBA5072. The sequence goes on along the minus strand of JAFGOR010000065.1, from coordinate 27,300 downwards.
TCAAGCCCCGCCCGAAACTTAATGTAACCTACCGGAAACCAGCCCGGCACGTAAGCGATGAGGAGTTTAACCGCCAGAAAATAGCACAGCAAAAGGAGATCGACCGGATTCTTGACAAAATTGCAAAAGCAGGTTATGAAAGCCTCACCAAAAGCGAAAAAGAAACCCTGTTTAGAATGAGCAACAAGAATTAGCAGCAGCATCCTAAAACTGACAAAATCCCGGACCGTTGAGAAAATTCATCCGCAATACGTTACTCATTGTTAACGCCGTTCTGGCCTTACTGATGATAATCATTTACCTGGCCGTTCACATCAGTCCTGCCACATCCTGGATTTTTGCGTTTATTACCCTGTCGTATCCCTTTGTATTGGCGCTGAATATTGCGTTTATTTTGTTCTGGCTGCTGTTCAGAAAATGGTATTTCGTAATTTCTCTGCTGTGTATTCTATTGGGATTGAATTTCTTTAAAAGATACTTCCAGGTTCAGTTCCGGAAACCCGACCAGGTGACTGTGGAAAATACGCTTAAAGTTCTTACTTATAACGTGAGGCTTTTCAATTATTATCAATGGGATAAGGATACAGCAGCCTGGAGCAGGATCATTGACTACATTCATGATGAAGATCCTGATATTGTTTGTTTTCAGGAATTCATTACACTTCCCGGCACACATCATGACCTTGCCAACCTGAAAAAAGCTCTTGCTCCCCTCTCCTACTCACACGTTTACTATACCGACAATGTGCCCCGGAAATTGAATTTTGGTATGGCAACTTTCAGCAAATACCCTATCGTTAAGAAGAAGATGATCGACTTCAAAGAATCGCTGAACGGGGCCATCAGTTCGGACATCATTATTCAAAATGATACCATTCGCATATTTAACTGTCATTTGCAGTCGATTCGGTTACGAAATGATTATAACGACCTGTTGGACAACCTGCTTTTTAATTACAGCGATGAAAAACTGGATGAATTGAAAGATATTTCAGTACAGATGAGGCAGGCTTACATACAGCGGGCCGATCAGGTAGATACCCTTGCAGGGTATATCAATTCCTCGCCTTTTCCGGTAATTGTATGTGGCGATTTTAACGACACGCCCGTATCCTATACTTACAACAAGCTTACCCGGAATCTCAAAGATGCTTTTATTCAATCGGGTTCAGGTATTGGCAACACATTCCGGGGTAATTTTCCATACGTGCGGATTGATTATGTGCTTTACAGCCATCCTTTCCGGTCGCATCAGTACCACACCGAAAAGGTCAACTGGTCAGATCACTACCCCGTGATCACCACCTTCACCATGAACGAAAAGGCAGATTCAGCAGATCGACGTTCCCCCCCGACAAAATAATTCCTGCACGCTTCCCTTTAATAAGATCCCTGTTTTCCATCACCGCAGCAAATGCAACTGCCGATGAAGGTTCAATGATGATTTTCATCCGCTGCCAGATCAGCAACATGGCTTTAATAATGGAATCTTCAGACACAGTAAAAATATCATCCACATTTTTCTTTATAATGGTAAATGTAAGCTCGCTCATTGCCGTAAGCAAGCCGTCGGCAATGGTATTGGGCTTTAAAGGAGGCTGAAGCACGCCAGTCTTGAGTGATCGGCAAGCATCATCGGCATTCAGAGGTTCGCAACCATAGACCTTAATCGTCGGATTCATTGCCTTTGCACTTATTGAAGATCCCGATAACAATCCCCCTCCTCCTACCGGCACAAATAAACAATCCATCCCGCTTATATCCTCCAGTAATTCTTTGGCGGCGGTTCCCTGTCCGCATATTACCCGAAAGTTATCATAAGGGTGAATCACTACAGCGCCCGTTTTCTCAATAATGCTGCTCAGGGTGTCTTCCCTGCTCTTCAGTGTTGACTCACAAAAGGTTATTTCGGCACCATAATGCTTAACAGCTTCTATTTTTGGTGCAGGTGCTGTCTCAGGCATAACCACATAACATGGTATGCCTCTTTTTCGGGCTGCCAGCGCCAGCGCAGCGGCATGATTCCCTGAAGAATGGGTTGCCACGCCCTGTTTTGCTTCATCGTCGGTTAATGACAGAACAGCATTGGTGGCCCCCCTGTACTTGAACGCTCCCACCTTCTGAAAGTTTTCGCATTTGAAAAACAGGGAAACGCCGGTAAGTTCATTCAGGTCAGAAGATGTCATTACCGGAGTGCGGTGAATGTGCGGGGCAATGCGCTCGTGAGCCTGCCGGATGTCGGGAAATGCGGGTATTGGGGGCATATAAACTTATAATAGCATTCAGGAGAGTGTCTCAAAAGGGCCATCAATCCGGTTAACCGGATTTTTCATCAATTCATCGTCCTTCAGTTTCCTTTTGTACATTTCATATTTCAGGGCAATTCTTGTCCTTAATTCATACTCATCTGTTTCGAGTAGGTACTTGTCCGGGAAATCACAAAACACCATGAATGAGATGACTTCATCATCATCTTTAATTCCGGTTACAGACCTGACTACCATGGGATTGAATTTCTGGTAAATCTGATCACGGATCTGCTCTTTTTTAATAATCCTGCCCAGTTTGATGCGCTCTTTCTCTTCGGGTGTGAGAATGGGAACCGCCGCAAAAGTAACCCCGTCGAGTTTTTTCTCAGCCTGTGCCTTTTGGTAGGCTTCAACAGCCACATTTCTCGAAACCTCAGCCATTTGCTCATTCAATGTTTCCGTGGGTGTCCTGGGCTGGTCGAGATCCAGGAAACGTTGTTTGAACTGGTTGTAGGTTCCGTAACCCACAATTTTAGCCTCTGCAATACCGTAAGCCTGTTGTTTGAGTGTCAGCTCGGGTATGTGCTGTGGATCAATCATTTCAGGTAAAACTATTACTTTTTTGTAGAAATAACCGAGCCCGTACAATACAAGTGTATCTCCGGGAACCGCCTCAACAGTGAAATCACCCACAACATTGCTGTAAGTATTTGACTTCCGGCTGTAATTCTGAATATAGGCATACTCAACGGCCCTACCTGAATACTCATCCACGACCTTCCCCTTCAATACGCTCCGATCCTGAGAAAAAGCATCAGTTGTTGCCGGAAGTAATGCCATAACCAGTAAAACAAAAAACAGGCTGCTTCTATACATCATATTTACAGTTGCTCAACAAATTTACCCATTTGTAGCAAACGGGAAGTATGGTTCAGGTTAAAAATTGTTAAGTAACTCCATTTGAATTGGTTCCTGGTCATTTCCGGGTATGGTTATTATATCGGTTTTCATGTCATCCGGACTATCTCATTCAATTTTAACGCTGTTGGAATTGCCGGAATTTGTAACTTTGTCGGGCAAGAAAATCCATCCCGGCAGGCTTTCATTCCACCGGCATTGATTCCCGGCCGGTTGAAGGCATTAACGGCTGTGTTTTAGTTTTCCGGGTTTTGAACCAAAATAGGTGATCAAGATGACCAGTCAGCAATACATTCAGGATATCCGGGCTTTTTGTCTGGCAAATGCCAATAAGGCCAATGCCGAAAAATACAGCCGGTATTTTAAAGAAGGGTTGTATAACGGATACGGGCTTTCAGCCCCCATGATGTATGAAAAAGCGAAAGAAATCCTTGCCAGGGAAGGATTGACACTGCAGGTTGTAATGGAATCCGCTCCCGAACTCATCAGGGCAGGAAAAAGTGAAGAGATCAGCATCATGATGATGACCGTAAGGGGATTGCGAAAGCATTTCACAAAGGTAACTTTTTCACTTATAGAAAAGTGGTTTACCATTGGGATTGATAACTGGGCCCATGCCGATACACTCGGCGGAATGCTCATTCCCGAATTCATGTTGAAGGGAATCATTGGAATTGAAGACTTAAACACCTGGCTCAAGGCGACAAACAAATACCAACGCAGGTGTGTACCGGTAACACTGATCAAAACCCTCAAAACCACCCCTGATTACAAGGAACTTTTTAGGTTTATAGAATGTTTGATGACCGAAGCAGAGCGCGAAGTACACCAGGGAACAGGATGGTTTTTGCGCGAAGCCTGGAAAAAGAAGCCCGAAGCAACCGAAACTTTTTTAATGAAATGGAAGGATACTGCACCGCGCCTTATTTTTCAGTATGCCACCGAGAAAATGACTGCAGCTGGTAAAGCATCATTCAGAAGAAAACGGAAATAACACGAAAGGTCATTATCATTATTGCCTATCTGCAGTCAGCTCCGGATCTATTAATTGTTAATCAAGCAATGCAGGATACACCGTTTCCGAATCGAAGGTATAATAGGTGAAAATGCCGATGCCGTTGGTAATATTCGACCTGATTGCTTCGGGGGTCAGAAAAGGATCGCCATAAGCACTGCGGGCATTGTGCACTGAAACCCCGTAATTGTAATACGTTTCGGTAATATGAAAAAACTTAACCAGTAGGGAATCGGCCATGGACATCCCTGGCAAAACAGGAATTTGCAGGTTATTCGGTGATTCAGGCATTTTCATAAACTTCGATTGAACAGAAGAAACAGTGTCGGCATTATAGGCAGTGATGTCCACCCTGGCATAACCGGTAAAGGGCCCATCCGCAGTAACGCCCATATTCAGGTTATCGTCAGCAAGGGCTATGCTGTTGATATGCACTGTCGCTGTGCGTGTTGTTTCGGCATACAGTGTATCGCCCTGCCGGGTAAAAACACTTAAATACAAGTGATTGCCTTGAAAAAACTGTGTCGTGCTGTTGTGAATATAATTAAACACAAACTTTCTGCTGCTGTTCGTTGAGAAAATGTTGTCCAGGAATAGCGTATCATGCCGATCGGTAAGATAAGTCGTTGCATTCCATATGGGCTGCAGAATCAACTCATCGTCCATGAGGTTATTACGTGCCACCGCTATTTGTATCGGGTATCCGGGCGATAGATATCCTTCAATAACAATGGCCGGAAGCTGTTCCGGCACCTCCACATCGATGAGGTTATCCAATGTGCAGCTGAAAACAAGGGTTAACAGCGCCATTCCGATAAGTCTGGTAATTGACGTCCCTAATTTCTTACTATTTACAGGCGAGTATCTTTTCATTTCAAAACGAACATTTAAAACTGACGAATGGAACCAGCGGAATTAACGATTTCTTCCGCGCCTGCAGAAATACCCGCTGATCAGCATCTGTTTCGGGGGAGAAATAAATGAAATACGGATTCTGGTAATTGTACACATTATATATTCCCAGTACCATCGTAGCCTCCGAACGACCCCACTTAAAACGGTAGGCTCCCGACAGGTCCATGCGGTGAGACAGCGGCATTCTGAAATTATACCGTGAAGTATAAACTGGTACGATGGTCTGCTCCATTTTACTATCGGTATCTGCTGTCTGGTGCATGTAAATACTGGTAGGAAGCGTCATTACGAAACCATCCTGAATGAACTGACTCAGCGTGAACGTCAACCTGTTGCCTGGTTTGTAAACAATGCCCAGGTCGGCCTTGTGCCGGATATCAAAAACAGGGCTAAACCAGTTTCCGTTATTAATAGTCTGAAACTTACGCCTGGAACGGGCAAGCGTAAAACCACCCTCCACCTCAAATCGTTTTGTCCGCCATACGAAACTGGTTTCGAGTCCCCTTGAATAGCCCCTTCCCTTATCGGTGACAAAGTTCAAGGAAGTAAAGTAATTGCCCTCGAGAAACTCTGTTAAGGCGGTAAGGCTGACATAATAACCTGTTAGCGACATGATGAGTTTGTTGTTGATGTTTTTGCTCACCGATAGGTTAATATGATCGGCTTTTGCAGGCGGCACACCCGATTGCGAAGGATACCATATGTTCAGTGGCAGGTTAATGCCGGTGGGAACATACAAATGCCTGTATTGGATTTGTCGCGAATAACTCAGGTTTACCGTCAACCCCTGCCGGGAATAATTGGCAGCCACATAGGGCATCGGGTTAATATAGGCAGTATCTGAAAAAACAACCTCAAGGCGCGCCCCACCTTTCACCTGCAGGTTTTGTGTTGCGAACCATTGTATGCCGCCAAAAAGTGCCGCATTCTCCGCAGGTGTTTTACTGCTAATCCGGGAATACTCTCCGGGTCGATAGGTAGTGGTGGCTGTTTCAAGCTCCAGCCGGTTCATTTTTATATCAACGCCGGTCTCGGTTTTCAGCCGGGCAGTATGGTTCATGTTGAACAAGGCTGTGACACTTCCCTGCGAGATTGAATTTTTAACCTTACGGTTGTGCGGTACACGGAAATCGGCCTGGAGCCGGAATCCGGTATAGCCCGTAAGCAGGGTGAAATTTGTTCGTGACGAAAGCGGCACACGCCAGCTTACCGACACCAGCTGGTTTTGCCACGAGGAGCTTACGTACAAGTCCTCATCATCAAATTTTACCTGATCAGCAGTGTTTGCCACATCTAGCATCAGCGTGCCTTTTTTTTTGGTGTGCCAGGTAAGTGAACCATTCAGATCGTGAAAACGGTACATCGACAATTTGTTCACGTCGCTTTCGCCGCTGTTAACCCGGTTGTACAAGGCAGCAATCAGATCGAAGTACGAATAGCGGAAAGCCAGCCTGGCCGACAACCGGCCGGGGACAAGCCGCCCCTCAAGCATTGTTTTTGTAGTAAGTAGGCCCGTTTCGAACTTGCCTGCAAAGCCTTCAGATACTTCATGATTGGTTTCGGCAATCAGGTATGACGACAGGTAACCTCCATACCTGGACTCAAAGTCGGCTTTTATAAGTTTCACGGCGTTAATGGCATCACTGTTAAATTGCGGAAAAATCGACAACATGTGATTGGTGCCAAATAATTCGAACCCATTCAGGTAGGTGCCTGCATTGCCTTGTTCCATGCCCCTTACGTATAAACCAGGACTGATTTCGGCGGCATGGGCAACCCCGGCTTTTTGTTGCAGTGCACCAATGATGTCGGCTTCGCCAAATCCTTTTGGCCTGAGTGCAATTTCGCTCCTTCTGAGTGTTACCACATTGTTGTCGCGCTTTTCACGGGCCACAACCACTACCTCGTTGATGGTCTCAGGATTTGCCTCAAGTGCAATGACTATTGCAGTGTCATGGCTTACATAAAATGTTGAATCCCACAACGCATAGTTGATAAAGCTGACCCGCACATGCACCAAACCGGGGTTACGTATGGTCTGCGAAAACCGGCCCATGCTATCGGCCAGCAATGAATAAGTATCGTTTGCTATTAGCTGAATGCCGGCATATCCTATTCCCTGCCGCGTTGAATCAACAATCACACCCTGTAACCTTACCTGGGAATAGCCTGTGATACCAAAAACCATGGCCAGCCATGCCACAAGAATTATTTTTAGCCTTGTATCAGCAGCATGTTGCAGCATCCGTTTCAATGTGTGATTCTTTGGCATAACCGTGTATCTGGTGTTAAATATATAAAAAAAAGTCCGCTTGGCTAAGTAAGCGGACTTTCTGATATCAGGTCAGGCGAATTTCTACTACCTGACAATATACTCGAGTCCGAGTTCTATACTGTAATTCTCTGATGTGCTTTTCCTAATTCCGTACATGCCGTACAAATTGGCCACAACTGTTTCGGGGTAACCACTTTCGTTGAAATTGCTATAGGTAAGTGACCCATAAATATTTTCCTTGGCATAGGAAATCTTAGATGGGGCATTGTAAAGTTTGTACTTGTCCAGCACAGGGATGAGTGCACCCAGTGTATTTCCGAAGAAATTCTTATAACTGTATTCGTATTCGATGGTGGCCATTAACTGCAAGCCTTCTTCAACGAGCACTTCTTCGCCATCCTGCCAGGGGTCTTCGGGATTATTCCAGGGATCAAAATAATCATACCAGTAGGTTACTTCGTCACTCCAGGCCCATATTTCAACAGGGTTTCCGTTATCGTCATATACCGTTTTGAATACCACCGTATCACTTTCTTCAGTGTGAAATGTCACTGTCGAAAGTTGATTATCGGTATTGTATTCAAAGGTGAGGTATTCATCTTCCTTAGTCCAGGTGTCACCATCTTTGTAATATGCCTCACCCTTGGTTACCTGATCCATGGGGTTATAGGTCATCTGAATGTAATAGTCATCATCGGGGTAAACAATCACGGGATTTCCGCTGGTGTTGCATTCCATGCTGAATGTTTCGGTATAAGCAATATCACCCACTTCATAGGCATTTTCCAAAATATAGGTGTAATATACGCGATACCATACATCATAGCCACCGGTAACCGACTGCGATGTAATAATTTGAAACTGATAAGCCGTGTCAGCGTTCTGAGCAGCATAAAAACTGCCAGGATATCCGCTTGACGGATAAAAACGTTTTACCGCGTGGGGATAGACGTTATAATGGTAATTGCTTCCACTTAAATAGCTGTACTGGTAATAACGGTAAGTTGTATCGCCGGGATTCTGAACAAAATAATTACCGATATGATCGACCCTGATGGTATCTATAGAGGGCATGTATTCAGAATCGTATGACGTACCTCTTTCCATGGCATATTGGCTTACCTGCAACCCGGTTAAAGCACCTCCGTTATATTGTTTGGCAACATTGAGAAAGTCGAGTATCTGGCCCTCTCTGATTATTTTCGAATGCAGGTTGGTAATGTTGAAATCCTCATCGTATTCAACTGATATGATAGGTGCAGCACCCATATTAACCTGCGAAATATACATCTTACCGTTCACATCGGAAATGAGCACGGCAACCAGTCCGGCGTAGGTATCACCGTAAATACGGAATTCCGAAACATTGCCGTTGGTAAGGGTAATGGTCAATACCTTGGTGGTTTCGTTGTAGTCAATGCTGGCAATGCCATCGCTGTTTAGGAGTTCCAGCCCGCTGAGGCCGTCTTCAAACTCCAGGGTTTCGGTTTGGTTGTCACTGTAGGTGATCACCATCTGCGAATCGGTAAAATCAACACCAATAACCGATGTTGATTTTTCCAGCGCCGCAACCCGATCTTCAAGGTCGTCAATATCGGACTTATTACATCCGGTAAGCAGGGCAACTGCCACCAGACCCCAAAAGGCAAAAGCCATAAAGGCTGATATTTGAAATCTTTTCATAATTGAGAATATTGATTTAGTGAAAAAATGTATTCGTAATGATTGTTACGCAGGAATAATAAAATTGGTTGTTGATTTCATCAAAATAAAAGCCCGTTTCATCAAACCTTTGCTGATGTAGTATACGTGAATTAGTTACAGAGTATATGTTTCAGCGGGTTTGACCACTGGAAAGTTTTTCCATGCTGCAATCTATTTCTGACAATACTTGAAACCGTTGTTGAACAATATGCGTAAAAAGCCCTCTTTATGCATGGCTTATGTTCATGAAGAAACGTTAACACTTCATTTGATTTTATATCTTTGTGACTTACAAATGGCTGTTGGCTATTGGCTATTGGCTGTTGGCTAAAGGCCAATGGCCAACAGCTAAAAGCTATGAATTGTGGCATGCTTCGACTTCGCTCAGCATACAGTCAAATCCCAACGCCCAAAACCCACTACTCACACATCCAGTATCGAGTATCGAGCATCAAGTATCCACTATCAAACTATTTCAAATATCCCATACCGACTCTGACAGGTCTATCGACTCTGTCAGGTCTTTCCACCCAGCACCCGGAACCCAGTACCTAGTACCCCTAACATCCCCAAATATATGCACAGCGCTTCAGATCAAAAGGTAAACCGTACCATCCTCCTGGCAGTCATCATGCTCTCCTCTTTTTTCAATCCTTTCATGGGATCAGCCGTGAATATTGCGCTTCCCAGCATCAGCAATGATCTTACGATGAATGCCGTTCAACTGAGCTGGATTGCCATGGCCTTTCTGATTTCATCCGCGGTGTTGCTGGTACCTTTCGGAAAGCTCGCCGACATCATTGGCAGGCGAAAAATGCTGCTATGGGGTAATATCATTTTCACGCTGTCCACACTGCTTTGTGCTTTTTCATTTTCACCAACCATGCTCATTTCTTCACGCGTTATACAGGGAGTTGGAAGCGCCATGATCCTGAGTTCGGGCATGGCCATCATTATTTCTGCATTTCCGCCTGAAAAACGCGGTACCATTATCGGATGGAATACAACAGCTGTTTATGTGGGCCTTTCTGCAGCGCCCCTCTTGGGAGGCTTGCTTACCAAAACCCTGGGCTGGCAGAGCCTGTTTTATATCAACGCAGTTGCCGGAGTCTTAATTATTCTGGGCATTTTACTGGGTGTAAAATCGGAATGGGCTGAAGCCCGGAACGATAAGTTCGATCTTATTGGTTCCCTGATTTTTGTGCCTTCCATGTCGGCACTCATGTATGGCTTTTCAAAATTGCCCGAAACCTTTGCCATAATACTTACAGTTGCCGGGTCAACTGGTTTGGTGGTTTTTATCCTGTGGGAACTGCGGACAAAATTTCCCGTGCTTGATATCGGGCTTTTCAGTAAAAACAAGACATTCGCATTCTCAAACCTGGCCGCCCTGATTAATTATGCCGCCACCTTTGGTATTACCTTTGTGCTGAGTCTGTATCTGCAAAATATCAAAGGACTGAATCCGCTTGATGCCGGATTGATTCTCATCACACAACCCATATTAATGGCAATTGTGGCATCGGTTTCAGGAAGACTTTCGGACCGGATTGATTCACGATTTTTATCTTCAACAGGCATGGCCATTATTGTTGTGGGCCTCATCCTGCTTTCATTTCTTAAAACAAAAACAGATTATTCTTACCTGGTGATTACCCTGACCTTGCTCGGATTTGGCTTCGGCATGTTCTCGTCACCCAATACGAATTCGGTAATGAGTTCAGTGGAAAAGAAGTTCCTGGGAACTGCCTCCGCAACACTGGGCACCATGAGGCTTACCGGGCAGATGTTTAGTATGGCCATTGCTGCAATGTCCATTCATATTTTCATTGGAAACGATATGATCAGTCACAGCAATGCCAATGCTTTTATGCAAAGCGTGCGGGTAATATTCATTGTGTTTGCCGTGCTGTGCACCCTGGGTGTTTTTGCTTCGCTGGCCAGGGGGAAAAGAAAATAAGCCTGAAACTTTCTGGAAACACAGAATGATATTCTTCCTGAAAGAGATTCTGAAATTATTTCAGTTGTTCGGCGTATTCCTGAACCGATTTCAGCTTAATATGGAATTTCTTTGCTGTATCACTCATATCAATAACATCTCCTTTGGCCACAGCAAGCATCAATCCTGAAAACGATTGTTGCATCGGGTCAGCAGCAGATTCCATCTGCGATCTAAGCGTTTCAACTGGCGTGTACTGAACATCAAATTTGATACGACGCATTTTTTCAAATATCTTCACAGCATCCTTTTGCGAAATTTTATCAGGTCCGCCAAGTTCAAGTATTGCATTTCTGGCTGCCGGATTATTCAGACTTTCAACTGCAAATTTGGCTACATCCAGGTATGAAATATAACTAACAGGCTGATCACCTTCACCACATAACTGAGCTTTGGCGTTGTCCGGATCAAAGCCGACCATGCTTGAAAGCCATGCCTCCATGAAATAGGAAGGTCTCAGTATGGTATACATCATACCGCTCTTCTTCAGATGAAGTTCCACTGCTCGCTTTGCGTTTCTCAGCGGAAAATCCATATCGATATGACCTGAGAACGAAGTATAAATAAAATGGTTCACACCTGCTTTCGTAGCTTCATTAACCAGGTTTATCACACCGTTGCGATCTACAAGCAGTGGATCATTGATTCCCGGCTCATAGGAAAACGGCATGGAAGAAGCTGTTACAAAAACATTTGATACACCCTGAAGTGCCGGGGCAAATGTGGAGCTTTTACGCAGATCTCCCCATACCAGTTCAACCCCCAGTTCTCTGAGGATATCTAACCTGGTAAGATTTGAAGTCTCTCTTACCATTGCCCGTACCGGCAAATTCTTCATGCTCAGGAGTCGGCATATTTCAGTACCCACCCTGCCTGTTGCACCAACAATTAAATTAGTCATGGTAATTTCAATTGGTTAATAAATAGTGAATACCTATTAATGAGGCCCAATGAAACGATACAACTGATTGTGATTATGTGAACTTTTTGCCTTCAAGTATCCGGATGAAATGTAATTAGTAAATTGCAAGAAAAGGGACTGGAATCTCCGGAAAAATCCAATATGATCAATTGTATCATAAGATCTGATCGATCATGCCAACCAACATTCAATTTACGACTTTTCGTAACTGAAGTCAAGAAAAAACGTGTTTTTGATCTATTTGCGTAACACCAGCAACAGGCTGCGATAGCTATCAATTAAGGAAGAAGGTTCAATTATAAAGGTATCTTTTGATACTTCTTTTCGGAGTTTTCACAAATTCTTCCGGATGAACCTCAAATCGGGTCACCTGCATGTATTTGGGCAAACCGGCGTTAACTTCCTTGCGATAGTGTTCCAATATTTCCGGAAGTGCTTCTTTGTTCACCCCGTTTGCAGTCATTTTGTCCAGATCGGGATAAACGAGGGCTACCAGTTTTTCCTGGCGGTATACCACCAGGGATTCATTTACATATTCTTTGTTGTTAATGGCTGCTTCTATTTCCTCGGGATAAATGTTTTTACCACTTGAACCTAGTATCAGGCTTTTGCAGCGGCCCTTGATGAAAATGAATCCATCCTTGTCAATCAATCCCAGGTCGCCTGTATGCAACCATCCCTCTTCATCAATGATTTCGCGTGTAGCTTCGGGGTTTTTATAATAGCCCGTCATACAATTTTCACCGCGCAACACAATTTCACCAACAACTTTTGCAGGATCAGGCGAATCGATTATCACCTCAAGTGTATCAACCTTCCGGCCCGAGGCCCCTATTTTATTCACAGTCCATGGTGCATAGCTGATCAGCGGCCCGCATTCGGTCATGCCATAACCAACGGCAAACGGGAATCGGATCTTTTTCATGAAGGTTTCGGCTTCAATGTTAAAAGCAGCGCCGCCAATAACCACTTCGGCAAAATTTCCGCCGAAGGCTTGTGTGAGGTTGGCCCTGATTTTTTTATGAATCAACTTATTCAGTAAGGGAATTTTCAACAGCACATTGGCAGGAAATTTACTGATAATGGGCAGAATACGGGCTTTATAAATTTTTTCAATTACCAGTGGTACCGACAAAATAAGCCGGGGCCTCACTTCCTGGAAAGCCTGTGTAATAATCTGGGGCGAAGGGGTTTTGGTAAGAATGGTAATGTGGCAGCCGATTGAAAAAGGGAACAAAAACTCGAAAGCACATCCGTAAGAATGGGCAAGGGGCAGGAACGACACAATAGGATCGCCCGGTTTGAGTGGCATATTCTCCTGTGCGTATCTCACATTGGCAGCCAGGCTGTTATGCTGAAGCATAACTCCTTTTGAAAAACCTGTTGTACCCGAAGTATAGCTGATAACTGCCAATTCCTCGTTCCCTGTATTGGTAAGCTCAAATGAGCCTGCTGTTAACCCCATGGGGTAATTCTTCACGAATTCCGCATCGAGCTGTTCGACCAATGATTTGATCGCATCGGAATGGGTATGGAAAAGCTCAAAATCGTTGATAGAGAATACGGCCTGAATGGCAGGAAGTTTTGCCGGGTCGATAGTCTGAAAAATAGCATCGGAACTAAACAGTAAAACCGAATCGGAATGGTTGATGATCGACTGGATGTCATCGGGCTTAAAATCAGGCAGAATGGGCACAATTACGGCACCATAAGACACTGTTGCAAGATAAACACAGCACCAGCGTGCAGAGTTTTTCCCGACCAGGGCAATCTTGTCGCCCTTTTTAATTCCCAAACGGTCGAAAAGAAGATGAAACTTCAGTATGTAATTACCCGCATCGGCATAGGTTAGCTTTTCCCCATTGTAATCAGAGAGCGCGGGAAGGTTCCAGTTCTTTTTAATGCTTTCTTCAATATAGCTTACAAACTGTTCCTTGATCATGACTTCAAATTTTCGTTTAGCAAGGAAAGATAGTGATTTTTTAAAGTCGGAAAACAGATAAATGAAAAAAAGCAGAAATGCAGAGTCCTATGTTAATAGATAAAAGTAGAGCGTAGTCTCGCGACTACGCTCAATCATTACCTTATTGAGTGTCCGACATATTAAAAAAGAGCAAAGGCTATTCGATTCACCAATCGTCTGTGCGGAACGGCGATGCCGGCAATCCTTCAGCATTATACAGGTTGGCGTCATCGGGGTTGTCGGCCCATGCATAACGCACGGCTACCGGGTTTTTCACCGCCTCATTGTGAACCACCACCTTGTTATCTGCGGTTAGGTAAGCCTTTGCCCAAACAAACTTTTTATCAGCACCGGCTATGGCAAATGACTTCAGGTAACCGTATTTGTCTTTTACCACCAGTCCGGATCCCTTGTGATCAAATTCCAAAACAGCCTTTTCTCCTTCAATGGTCATTGACTTATATATGGGACCTGAGTAAACCAGGTCTTTTCCGTAGGCAACTTTAAGCGCGGCCAGGTACAACCGGTATCCCACGTCGTCTTTATTGCGCGGATGAATGTCTTTGGCTTCCCCGATGTCGATGATTACAGCCATTCCCGTTTTAGGAACCGACAGGGTCATGGTTTGTGCCTCACGGAGTCCGGCCCAGGTGCTTTGCTGCGGGAATTGAGGTGGTTCCATGTAATTGGCCAGTTGAACAAAAAGAAAAGTGAAATCAGCATTGCCCCATTTGCTCCGCCAGTCGTTGATCATGGTGGGGAACAAGGACCGGTATTTGATGTAATTTCCGGCGTTGTTCTCGCCCTGGTACCAGATGACTCCCTTAATCGGGAAATTCAGCAAAGGATTGATCATGCCATTGAACAACAATGAAGGAAAACTGTTCGGACTAGAAGACTCTTTGGGTGCAGGAAGGTCCAGACCTACCTTGTAATTCCAGTCGCCTGCCAGGCTTACCTTGTTTCCGCCAATCTCCATGTATACCTGGTTGTCCATACCCCATAAACCGCCACCTCCACCGGTATCAATAACTTTTATGGAAATCACATTAACACCGGCTTTAAGCGATCCGGCAGCAACTTTGTAGGATCGGGGCAGATCGTACTTGTTTTCGGTTTTCCCTATCTTCACCCCGTTTAAATAGGTTTCATCACTGTCATCAATGGGTCCGAGGTTGATTATAACCTCCTTACCGGCGTCGGCTGCAGAAACGGTAATTTCTTTGCGAAACCACACAACCCCATCCAATGCAGGCAGGCCTGCTCCTTCCCAGGCCTGTGGGAGGCGCATGGTTTTCCAGTCGGTTGTTTTGAATTCCGGCAGGTACCATTTGTTAACAATGCCCGGATCTTCGTTGGATATGGCATTTTGCCATTTCTTGAGTTGTTCTTCAGCATCCTTCTGCAGCTGATCCAAGTCCATACCTTTTATTTTGTCGATGGCAGCCTTATAGTCCTTATCGGCATACATGGTTTCGAGACTGATCCAGGTTTCGATATCGGTTCCTCCCCAGTTGCTGTTAATCAGTCCAACAGGAACACCGATTTCCGCAGTCAGGTTCTTTCCAAAGTAATAACCAATGGCAGAAAATGAAGCAGCGCTTTCCTGGGTGCAGACTTCCCACTTGGCCTCACTGGTATTCTGCAACGGTTTCAGGCTGATTTTCTTGGGAACATAAAACAGCCTGATATTCGGGTTATTGGCAACGTTTTTGTCGGTTGCCCAGTTCCTCGACCGCATCAGGGGCCATTCCATATTGGACTGCCCTCCGCATAGCCAGACATCGCCGTAAAGAATATTCTTCAAGGTGATGCTATTTTTGCCCTTAATGGTTAGTTCAAAAGGTCCGCCGGCAGGGTTTGGCTTCAACTGTACTTTCCAATCCCCTTTTTTATCAGCCTTTGCAGATGCTTTTTGCGAACCGATGGTCACAGTCACTTTCTCACCAGGCTTGGCCCAACCCCAGATATTCACCGGCACATCGCGCTGTAACACCATGTTGTCGGATAGTATATAAGGAATGGTCACATCTGCAAAAAGACCGCTGTTAATCATAAAAACACACACCAACAGGAGCATTGTCCGTCGCATGATGCGTAAAAAGAATTGTTTCATAATCAGGTATTTTGATGAATAGCTATTCGGGTTTCATGGCCTGGTAACCCACATGAAGCATGTATGCATCCAGGATGATGAGTGCTGTGAATGCTTCAACCACGGGCCACATGCGGGCTACAATTGTGGGATCGCGCCGGGTCACAGCTGCCAGTTCCTGTTCTTCCAAACTCACCTTATCCACAGTAAATTGCGGTTTTGCAATAGTGGGTGTGGGTTTCACAGCTACCCGGGCCACAATATCCTGGCCGGTGGTTAATCCGCCGGTGATACCACCTGCATGATTGGAGGTAAATACCACTTCCCCGTTTTTCATCCGAAGGGCATCGTTGCATTGTGAACCGGTCATTTTAGCGGCTTCCATACCACAGCCAATTTCAACGGCCTTTACTGTGCCAATGCTCATGAGTCTGCCCAGCTCACCGTCGAGCTTGCTGAATACCGGTTCTCCCATTCCGGCAGGTACACCGGTAACAACAACTTCCACAATACCTCCCGATGAGTCTCCCTCCTGCATGATGCGCAGTATTTCATTATACATGGCATCGGCAACTTCGGGATCGGGACAGAAAAGTTTCGGATTGATACCGTATTTTTCCCTGACTTCTTCCTCTTTATAAACGGGCCTTTTGATATCGGGTATCCGGGTTTCGAGTTCAGCCAGGATGGCTGCTTTTTCAAAGAAACGTTGGGCCTTTTGCATCTTACCTGAAGCAAACAGGTCGAGGTATATGGGATCATACTGTTTTCTGACTTCACGGTAAGCAGCAGCCTTCTTTTTAATTACTTCCAGCGGCATGTCTTTCATGCGAATACCAGCCGCTTCGCGAATAAACGAAACCACTTCAATCCCGTGGTCTTTGAGTATTCTTTTGGCAATGCAGCCTGCTGCCACAATCGAGGATGTATAACGTCCGCTGAAAAAACCTGCTCCGATGGAATCGTCCCACGATCCGTATTTTTTATAGGAAGCATAAGATGCATGGCCCGGACGTGGGGTGCGGTTGGTACTCTGGTATTGCTCTATGTGCTCGAGATGCCTGTCGACATTGGGAATCAGGACAACCATGGGAGTGCCGTTTGTGTAACCGGCATTTTTAAAGCCCGGCATGGTATCGGCAGCATTCACCCCGCTGTATATGATGGGCACATCGGCTTCGCGTCGTGGGGAGGTCAATTCTCCCTGACCTGGTTTTCGGAGCATGAGTTCCACATAAATCTCCTCTTCGGAAAACAGGTATCCGGGGGGAACACCCTGAATGTTAATAGACAACCCTTCCTGGTAAGAGCCTCCTGCAACGGTGGTCTTAAACAAATGGCCATACGTACATCCTAGCATAAATATTTGGTTTTAATTGTTTCAGATTTATAATGTTGTAAACTGGGCCCCCAAACCGGTCATGTCATGCACAAAGTTTGGGAAGGTCACCGAAGCTGCTTCCGCAGTATCCACCGTAGTTTCACCTTCTGCAGCCAAACCTGCAATGGAAAGTGCCATAACCAGGCGGTGATCATCATAACCATGGACTTCAGTACCTTTCAGGTTGCTCCGGTGAATAATGAGTCCGTTAGGCAGCTCTTCAACCCTGGCGCCCAATTTGGAGAGTTCTTTGGCCATGGCTGCTATGCGATCACATTCTTTAAGCCGGGCCTGCGGCACATTCAACAACCGGGTGGTACCTTTGGCAAAGCAGGCTGCCACAGCCATAGCAGGCAACGCATCCGGAGTGGCATTCATATCTATGTCGATTCCGTTAAGCCCTGCACCCTTCACCAGCACGCCATCGTCAAAATGTTTGACTTGCATTCCCATTCGTTCGAAGTAATTAAAAACTTGTTTATCGCCCTGATGGTCGTTGAAATCGAGCCCCCTGATCAGCAGTTCAGAACCTGTGATTGCAGCTGCACAAAGCGGAAAAGCAGCTGTTGAAAAATCTGCCGGCATTTCCCTTTCAAAAGCTTTATATTGCTGGTTGCCATAAATCTTAAACCAGTCGAGACCCTGTTGTTCAAACCGGATACCCAGGCGCCGGAGCCAGTCGAGTGTAATCTCCACGTAAGGCTTCTCATTCAGGTTTTCCACGATAATTTCCGAATCTCCCGGTGCAAGCGGACATGCAATGAGCAAGGCAGTAAGAAACTGTGAGCTGACACCGTTAATGGTGGTTTTACCACCCCGAATGGGCCCGCGGATGGTAAACGGACACTTCCCGTCGGTTGATTCAGTAATTTCAGCGCCGAGATTATTGAGTGCAGTCAGAAGTGGCATCATGGGCCGCTGACGTATGGATTTATCGCCATCGAATGATACAGTATGCTCACCCAATGCACACAAGCCGGTGAGTATTCTCAATGAGGTTCCTGAATTACCTACGTTAATATGACGGCAGTTTTGACCCGGGGCCCCGCCAATACCTTCTATTACCCAATTACTGCCCAGATTAACCGAAGCGCCCATTTCTTTTGCACCTTCCAGGGCCGAACGGGCATCATCGGACATAAGCGGATTCCGAAGCACCGATACACCTTTAGCTACAGATGCAATAGCAACCGCACGGATGGTATGGGATTTGGATGCCGGTATCAGGATGCTTCCGGACAAAACAGAACGGGTTGATCTGAGTTTCACCTTTCAGATTTTTAGGTCGAAGGTGACGAAGATAATACATGAAGTAATGAATTGCAAATTACAAATTGCACCTCACCCCTTACCCCCTCTCCTAAAAGAGAGGGGCAATAGCTCAGTGCTTTGTATAGCGAACTTAATAAATTTTGTTTTCTTGCTATTGATGAAAACAATCTTATTACTGTGAAGGAAAATTCTCCCCTCTCCTTCAGGAGAGGGGCCGGGGGTGAGGTGTTCAGAACAACGACATCTGTTCCCCCTTTGTACCCCCTTCGGGTAAGTGAGGCTTAGCCGGCTTTGGCTTGTCTGCTTTTTTTGTTTCAGGTGTCTCAGGTGTTTCAGGTGTTTCAGGTGTTTCGGGCGCCTCAGGTGTTTCGGGCGGGGTATCCACAGCTTCTTTAAAACGCAGTGGCTCCAGCTCCGTAACTCCGGCCACTTCATAACTACTCAGCCTTTTGCCTTTGGCCTTAAACCCTTTTACGGCAATGAAATCTGCCGCTTCAATAACTTCCGGATCGCGCTTTTTGTGCTTGCCTCCGAACTTCACTTCGAGCCTGGGATAATCATTTTCCGAAATAAGGATAAACCTGGATTTGGAATGCTCGTCATAGTATCGGCCAGGCCTATCGGTGGCTTCAGCTTTAAAACGCTTCACATAATGGTACTTCTGCTCGCCGTCGTAATAAACCAGGGTATAAACAAAATTCGGATCATATTTGCAAATAACCTGCAGATCTTCTTCAAAATGGGTTGAAAGCTCAAACCCCGAAAGTCGCATAACACCTGACTGCGTCATCACCAATAACCGGTCGTCTTCACCGAATTCACCCAGGAATTCTCCCTTACCATCATCATTCAGGCGTTGTACCGACGGATCCCACCAAATCTTCTTGTCGCCCAACGTGGAAGTTCCCTTCTCCTTCAGTTCAATTTTATGTACCGGATATCGTGTGAGTATATTGCCTATTGAAGCCTTACCTTTAATGTCGGTATTACTGAAGTCAACATCAAACACCAGGTTCTTAACCCTGGGCCTGGGTTTCAGGGTAACTTTCACCGTTTCAGCCTCCCCATTCGGATTGACGCTCATGTAAAGCAGCCGTGACCCTTCGCTTTTGGCCAGATCATATTCCTTGTCGCGCGTCATTCCGGTTATGGCGCATCGCTTAATATATACAATGCCGGTTTCTCCGTCACGATAAACCACATTATAAATAGTTCTTTCATCATTTTTCTTGAAAACACCGGCGTACTCAATGTCCTTACCCACGAATTGCTTCTCCGAAATCTTGGTAATCTGATATTTACAATCTTTTCTGATTACCAGAATGTCATCAATATCCGAACAGTCACATACGTATTCATCCTTTTTCAGCCCGGTTCCAATAAATCCTTCGGCCCGGTTCACATAAAGCTTGGTATTGGCAACAGCCACTTCGGTTGCCATGATGGTGTCGAATCCCCTGATCTCTGTTTTTCTTTCCCTGCCGGCGCTGTATTTCTTTTTGATTTGCCTGTAATAGCTTATGGCATACGGAATGATATTATTCAAATGATTTTTAACCTCCTCCATTTCAGCTTCAACCTGAAGGATGTGCTCATCGGCCTTGAATGAGCTGAATTTGGAAATTCGTTTAATGGGTATTATGGAAAGCCGGGTCAGGTCATCATGGGTAACTTCCCTTCTCAGCTGTTTCTTAAAGGGATTCAATCCGTTGTCAATGGTTTCGAGTATGGCCTCCTCTGTTTTACACTGCTTGATGGGTTCGTACAGCTCATGCTCAATAAATATCCGCTCAAGAGATGAATAATGCCAAATCTCGCCCAGTTCATCCAACCTGATCTGCAATTCAAGTGTCAGCAGTTTAACCGTATTGTCAGCAGAAACCCGGAGCATTTCAGATACTCCTGTAAAACAAGGCTTCTCCTCACGAATAATGCATGCATTGGGAGATATCGGAATCTCACAATCGGTGAATGCATACAACGCATCAATGGTTATATCCGGATCAGTACCGGGCAACAGGTGTACCACAATTTCCACATTACCTGCCGTATTGTCGTCGATTTTCCGGATCTTGATCTTGCCCTTTTCATTGGCTTTCAGAATCGAATCGATCAGGGAGGTTGTGTTTTGTCCGAAAGGAAGCTCAGTAATGACCAGCGCCTTTCTTTCGAATTTGCTAATTTTTGCCCTGATCCGGACCAGGCCCCCTCTCAGGCCGTCATTGTACCTGGATACATCAATCATACCTCCAGTGGGAAAATCCGGATACAATACAAAGGTTTTGCCTTGTAAATAGGCAATGGATGCATCAATCAGCTCAATGAAATTATGCGGTAGAATTTTTGAGGCAAGTCCCACAGCAATGCCCTCTACGCCTTGCGCCAGCAAAAGCGGAAATTTCACGGGAAGGGTTACAGGCTCTTTGTTGCGCCCGTCGTACGACAGTTTCCAGTTTGTTGTTCGTGGATTAAACACCACCTCATTGGCAAACTTCGAGAGCCGGGCTTCGATGTACCTGGATGCGGCAGCACCGTCGCCTGTATAAATGTTTCCCCAGTTTCCCTGGGCATCAATAAGCAGGTTTTTTTGGCCCAGCTGAACCAGTGCGTCTCCAATGGATGCATCGCCATGCGGATGGTACTGCATGGTTTGTCCGATTATGTTGGCAACTTTATTGTAGCGCCCGTCTTCGATCTGCCGCATGGCATGAAGAATTCTGCGCTGCACTGGTTTGAGGCCGTCATCAATATGCGGAACGGCTCTTTCGAGGATTACATAAGAAGCATAATCAAGAAAATAGCTCTTGTATTTACCGGTAAGTTCGGTAACATGACCGGTACTGATAAGCGGATCATCCGCTCCCTGCTCAGGACCGGAATATCCGCCAGTTTCCTGCTCCTCATCACCGACACCGTCGGTAAGTTCAAAATCCTCAACGTTCATAGGAAAACAACAGTTAATGATATGCTAAATGGCTTCCACCAAATCTTCTTCTACCCTCAGGTTATCGATGATAAAATCCTGCCTGTCCTGTGTATTCTTGCCCATATAAAACGGCAGGATATCCTGGATGTGGTCTCCCTTTTTAATTCTTACCGGCTCAAGCCGGATGTCCTTACCGATAAAATGGCGGAACTCATCGGGAGAAATTTCACCCAGCCCTTTAAACCGGGTTATTTCAGGATTGACACCCAGCTTGTGAATAGCTGTTTGCTTCTCCTCATCACTATAACAATAAAATGTCTGCTTCTTATTTCTGACCCTGAAAAGCGGGGTCTGAAGAATATAAAGATGCCCCTGCCTTACCAGTTCCGGGAAGAATTGCAAAAAGAAGGTCATCATCAGCAACCTGATGTGCATGCCATCCACATCCGCATCAGTGGCTATGACCACGTTGTTGTAGCGCAGGTTCTCCAATCCGTCCTCAATATCCAGCGCGGCCTGCAGCAGGTTGAATTCTTCGTTCTCATAAACAATTTTCTTGGTAAGGCCAAAGACATTCAATGGCTTGCCTTTCAAACTGAAAACAGCCTGGGTGCCCACGTCGCGCGATGTGGTAATGGAGCCGCTGGCAGAGTCACCCTCGGTAATAAAAATTGTGGTGTCTAATCTTCGTTCGTGGTTATCGTTCAAATGGATCTTGCAATCACGCAGTTTGCGGTTGTGCAGACTCGATTTTTTAGCACGTTCCCGGGCGAGTTTCTGAATGCCCGATATAGCCTTGCGTTCTTTTTCAGATTCCAGAATCTTTTTCAGAAGAATATCGGCCGTTTCCGGATGCTTATGCAAGTAATTATCCAGGTGCTTCTTGAGAAAATCGATAATGAAGTTTCTGACAGAAGCCCCTCCCGGAGTCATTTCTTTGGATCCCAGTTTGGTTTTTGTCTGTGATTCAAAAACGGGCTCTTCAACTTTAATACTCAGTGCTGCAACAACCGAAGTCCGGATGTCTGAAGGGTCAAAGTCTTTTTTATAAAACTCCCTTACTGTTTTAACCAGGGCTTCCTTGAAAGCGGTGAGGTGTGTGCCTCCCTGGGTGGTATTCTGGCCGTTGACAAATGTGTAATAGATTTCGCCATACTGGCTTCCGTGAGTCATGGCCAGCTCAATGTCTTCATCCCGGATTTGTATGATGGAATAAAGGCCGTCGCCATTAACATTTTCCCGAAGCAGATCAACCAAACCGTCTTTGGAAAAATAGGAATTGCCATTGAATTGAATGGTCAATCCGGAATTAAGGTATACATAATTCCTGATCATGGCTTCCACGTAATCCTCAATATACCGGAAGTGGCCGAACATTTTCTGATCGGGAACAAAGGAAACCAGGGTACCGTTTTTCTCAGGACATGCCTGTTCCGGATTCTCAAGCTGCAATTCCCCTTCGGCAAATCGCACTGCTTTAACCCTGCCTTCCCGGAATGATTTGATTTCGAAATAGGAGGAAAGGGCATTTACCGCTTTGATACCCACGCCATTTAACCCTACGGATTTTTTGAACACGCGTGAATCGTATTTGGCGCCTGTATTCATTTTGGAAGCCACATCAATTACCTTGCCCAACGGTATGCCCCGACCATAGTCTCTGATCTGTACGATGTTCTCGTTAATGGTGATTTCAACCGACTTGCCAAAACCCATCATGAATTCGTCAATGGCATTATCGAGCACCTCCTTGAGCAACACGTATATCCCGTCATCCTGTGATGAGCCATCACCCAGCTTGCCGATATACATACCGGGTCTTTTCCGGATATGTTCCTTCCAATCGAGCGTGCGAATGGTATCTTCCGAGTAATTAGCTGCAGTCATCCCTGAAATCTTTCGGGCAAAATTAGCATAAAGATGTTCCCCTGATCCAAATCTTTATCAACATTAAGATAACATGCAGTTGCAGGCTATATAACAGTTTTAATTGAAGCTGACCGGGTTAGGCTGTTGAAAAGCTGTTTATGAATAGCTATTAGCCTTTGGCTACCAGCTAATGGCTAAAGGCTAATAGCCAATGGCTACTCCTTGAGCCACTCCTCTACTTCCTGTGGACTGAGGCCCTTAAGTCCCAGCTTGTTCTTCTTGTTGAAGCCGTTCAGGTCGTTGGAAAGCTTACCTGCCTTGGTTTCTTTAAGTTTATCAGTTGAAGTATAGCCCAGCTTCTTGAGTACATCAACCCATTCAACCGGAATACCCATCGCAATGTACTTCTCTTGTGCCTCGTCCCTTGTTGCTTGTCCCTTCTCTGGTTTCATCTGTGGAAAGAACAGCACATCCTGTATACTGGGCTGATTGGTCATGATCATGGTCAGCCGGTCAATGCCAATACCCAGTCCTGATGCCTGAGGCATTCCATATTCCAGCGCGCGCAGAAAGTCCTGGTCAATGAACATGGCTTCATCATCACCTTTTTCCGACAGCCTGAGCTGTTCCTGAAAACGTTCGCGCTGGTCAATGGGGTCGTTCAGCTCGGAATAGGCATTACACAATTCCTTTGAATTGACAATCAACTCAAAACGCTCGGTAAGGTTCGGATCAGAGCGATGCTTCTTACACAGAGGAGACATTTCAACCGGATAGTCCATGATGAAGGTAGGATGAACCAAATGATGTTCAACTTTTGCACCAAAGATTTCGTCAATGAGCTTGCCCTTGCCCATGGTTTCATCTATTTCGATATTCAGCTGGTGGCAGGCATTTTTGAGCTGGTCTTCATTCATGCCGGTGATGTCAATTCCGGTATATTGTTTAATGGCACCTGCCATGGTCATGCGGTTAAAAGGCCGCTTAAAATCAATGATTGTGTCAGCATAGGGTACTTTGGTAGTTCCATGCAGGTCCAGGGCAACTTTTTCAAGCATTTCCTCAACAAAGTCCATCATCCACAGGTAGTCCTTATAGGCAATGTAGATCTCCATGACGGTGAATTCGGGATTGTGGGTGCGGTCCATTCCTTCATTGCGGAAGTCCTTTGCAAATTCATATACCCCCTCATAGCCGCCCACAAGCAGCCGTTTCAGGTAAAGCTCGTTGGCAACCCGGAGGTAAAGGGGAATGTCGAGCGAATTGTGATGCGTAATAAAAGGACGGGCTGCTGCGCCACCCGGGATGGGCTGGAGAACAGGGGTTTCCACTTCGAGGTAACCACGCGAATTGTAGAGCTCGCGCAGCGAGTTGATTATCTTCGTTCTTTTGATAAATACATCCCTTACAACCGGGTTCACCACCAGGTCGACATAGCGTTGCCGGTATCTGAATTCGGGATCGGTAACCGCATCATAAACGGTACCGTCTTTTTCTTTTACAATCGGAAGGGGCTTCAGCGATTTGCTGAGCAGGGTCATTTCTTTAACATGAATGGAGATCTCGCCCATTTGGGTGACGAACACAAAGCCCCGGACACCAATAATATCACCTATATCAAGTAATTTTTTAAATACTGTATTGTACCCTGTTTTATCGTCTCCGGGACACAGGTCGTCGCGTTTGAAATAAAGTTGTATCCTCCCCTTTTCATCCTGTAATTCTGCGAACGAGGCACTTCCCATAATACGTTTGCCCATCAGGCGGCCTGCAACGGCAACATCCTGAAAATTATTGGATTCGGCACTGAAATCAGAAGCAATTTCTTTTGTGGTAACATTCACAGGGAACATGGCAGCCGGATATGGGTCAATTCCCAGTTTCCGGAGCTCGTCAAGTGATTGCCTGCGTATTTGTTCCTGTTCGCTCAGATCGTTATAATTCATTTTATCGTTATAAATTTGCTGCAAAGATAATTTTTTTCACCTGATGCGCTACTTCATTATTGGCTTCAAGAATAGTGGTAAAACAACTTTCGGACGCATATTGGCCGGGAGGCTCGGTCTGGAGTTTCTCGATCTGGATGAATACATTGAGAAGCGGGAGGGCAAAAGTATTCCGGATATTTACACCAGGCTTGGTGAAGACGGCTTCCGCCGGCTTGAATGGAAGGCACTGAAAGATGTTGCTGTTGCACACAATCATATTGTAATTTCAACCGGTGGAGGTGCACCCTGCCATTGCGACAATATGGCGCTTATGGAAAAATACGGAGATGTCATTTACCTGAATGTCAGTAATGACTTGCTTGTTCAGAGGCTGAAACATGCGGCAAAGGACCGGCCCATAGTGCTGGGCAAATCGGAAGCCGAACTCAGGGAATATGTTGCCGGACTGCGGGAACGTTGTGAGCACCATTTCCTGAGGGCAAAATACATTGTTGCAGCAGATGATCCGGATGTGGAGGAGGTGGTGAGGCAGTTGGAATAGGTCTGCCAAGTCTGAAAACAGCCTCGAGCCGTGAGCTGCGAGTTAAGAGATCTATACAGTCTGTAGGAACCTCCCTTCAAGCGGTTGAAAACCCTTGAAGGGTGGATGATACGGGATGCTGGACCTGCCGAATCCTCGGCGTAGGAAGGCAGTTCTTGGTTCATGGTTCTTGGCTCTTTTTGCCATTACTCAACCTCTTGCTGATTTTCGTAATGCTGCAGCCAGCATCTTACCCGAAAAGGATGATCGGTATTGAGGTAGTCAACGCCCAATGAAGACAGCACATGATAAGCATCTTCGGTATCTGGTGTGTTCCAGAATCTTACCTTGACCTCTCCTTCATGACAGGATTTTATAAATGCTTCCAGATTCTGCCGCTCTGAATCTACGGGTTCACCCACTCCGTTCCACTTGCTGAAATCGCTGAAATTGCGACTGATCATTCCGATCTGTCTGCCATAACGCAATGCTTCGGCAGGGGTGCGTGCATCATACAGCAGGTAATCGGGAAACCGTCCGGTAAGATCCGGGGATGGCCTGTTACCGCTCACTATTATACGAATGGCGTTTTCATTGTTTTCAGGATCAAACACCTGGGGATATTTCGCCAATATAGCACACAGCTTGCTTAATGTTGACAATCTTTCGGTTTTTATGTCAATCAGCAAATGAAAACGCTTAAAGGTCGCGTGTGCATACACACCGCCTTTACCGATCAGCTGACTGGCCGGCTTGCAGTACAACGCTTCAAAGGTGAAAAATGATCGGATTTCACGCAATGCATGTGCGACAAATAAGGTATCATTGATTAGAATGACATCGGCCTCAACTGACGCACATCCTGCAACAACTGCTTCCCATAAGGGTAAGTTTTGCAGGTAATCATTGTGTGAATGAATTTCGGGTTGGGCAGCAATCGGATTGGAGGTCAACACACAAGCCCACAAAAGCCAATAAAGTAATTTGTCCATCGGTTAAAAGTGCTTGTCATAATCCGAATCAATCTGAAACAATGTCACTCCGCTTTGTTTCAGATATTCGATATCGCGGCCGGCTCCTTGCTGATGATTTTCATACCGGTAATGCCCAATGTTTACTGAGGCACAAACCTCTATGTTATGCTGCTGACACCAACGGGCTGCCTCAGCATTAATTCGGTTTCCATGATCAAACAGGTAATATTTTGTCTGAATATCCTCGCCTTGCGAAAGGCGTTTTTGTATCGATGGCAGCTCTTCCATACGAAAACCAAAGGTGCCTGCAGTAAAAAATGAGGCAATGTCATTTCTGATAAAATAAGCTTCGTT
>JAFGOR010000064.1 GCA_016926375.1 Bacteroidales bacterium | reverse complement strand
ATATTTATATTCGTAATAAACGCAAATGTTTCTTAAGTTGACGGCTATGGTTTAGCTTCCCTGCCTGCGCTGCCGCTCCCTGCCTACACTGCCTACCGGCAGGCAGGCGGCAGGCAGGCGGCAGACAGGGCTGAGATCCGTTATTCCCTTCGGTCGGTTCGATCGGTTGCAACTACGCCGACCCAAATGAATTTTCACACAACCTCTTCAGCCCGGGGATTACAGGATACCAAAATATTACACCGCTGCAAGCACAGCCATGCTAGTGGCAATGCCCTGCATGCAGCAGGTGATTGCTATGGCCTGATGGTGTCGGATGTTGCCTTGCGGATGCATTTTTTTCCGAATTGTTGGTTTCTGTATCCAACATTGTGTAAATTTATGGAAGTTAATACAATATGAGAAAGGAAGTTTTCAGATGGTCCATCGTCATGTTTGTCGTGTTGACA
This sequence comes from Bacteroidales bacterium, assembly GCA_016926375.1. Lineage (GTDB taxonomy): Bacteria > Bacteroidota > Bacteroidia > Bacteroidales > UBA10428 > UBA5072. The sequence continues at coordinate 2,261 of JAFGOR010000064.1, read as the reverse complement.
AGCATTGGCCTGAGTATTTTCCTAATGCTTCATGCCGATCAATACCGGGGTATTCATGGTTTACTGACAGGCTTGCTCGTTTTGGCCTGGTTGGGGTTGCTGATTCAGTTTATAATCAGCAGGAAGAAAGGGAAATTCCGGGAACACAGCGATCCGGTAAGCCTGATGAGTCAGTATTTCGAATACAGTAACGACATGCTCTGCGTGGCCAACCACCAGGGTTATTTTGAATTCCTCAACCCGGAATGGGAAAAAACGCTGGGATATTCCCGCGGAGAACTCATGAGCAAAAAGTACCTGAGCCTGGTGCATCCCGATGATTTGGAATCAACGCTTAAAGCTGCTACCGAATTGTCATTCCAAAAGAAGGTCTTTGGCTTTTCAAATCGTTACCTCTGTAAGGACGGTTCTTACCGTTGGCTCGAGTGGCATTCCTATCCCAAAGACAACCTGATTTTTGCAGCAGTACGCGACATTACCGAAAGAAAAGCAATTGAAGAACGACTGGAACAATTGCACACGCTGCAGGCTGCCATATTCGACAATGCCGGGTATGCCATCATCCTCACAGATCATCAGGGTGCCATAACCAGCGCAAACCGTGAAGCGGAAAAATTGCTGGGATACCATGCCGGTGAACTTACCGGACTTAATGTAGTTACTTCACTGCACGTTCAGGAAGAACTGGTACGCCAGGCTGCTTTTTTGTCAGAAAAGCTAAACAGGCCTGTCAGACCCGATTTTGAGGTTTTCATAGCGGAAGCTTATGCGATCAACCCTATGGAATTCGAATGGTCTTTTTTACGTAAGGATGGGACCCGGTTTCCTGTTCTTTTAAAGGTTACTTCGTTAATTGACAGCAAAGGAGATCTGCGCGGATTTATGGGCATTGCCGCAGATCTTACCGAAAAGAAAAAGGATTTGGAAGCCATTCAACAACGGGAAAAAATTATTGCCGATGAACGGAATATGTTGCGGGCACTGATCGATAACATACCGGATATTGTTTATGTTAAGGATACAAAAAGCAGATTTTTAGTGGCAAATGTCACCTTGGCCAATATTCTCGGTCGCACTCCCGAAAGCATTCCCGGACTGACAGACCTGGATCTTATTCCAAGAGAACGCTCCAATGATTTCTATAACGATGAAAAGGTGTTGTTTCAGACAGGCAATTCCATTCTTAATAAAGAAGAAGTCTTATATGATCTAAAAGGTAATGAGATTGTCTTCCAGTCCACCAAGGTGCCCTTGCGTGATTCCAATGGAATGATTACCGGCCTGGTGGGAACAGGCCACATCATTACCGAACGAAAAAAGGCAGAAGAGGAAATAAAAAAGCTGAACAAAGAACTCGAACGAATGGTTGAAGAGCGTACTGCCAGGTTACAGCAGGTTAATACTGATCTCGAGTCATTTGCCTACAGTGTTTCTCATGACCTGCGTTCGCCTCTGAGGCATGTCGACGGATTTATGCAGATGATGTACCAAAATATTCCCGAGCCCAACGAAAAGGTCAGGAATTATGCAACAAAAATAAACGCTGTACTGAAGCGCATGGCCGTTATGATTGATGATCTGCTGGCATTTTCACGATTGGGCCGGAAAGAGCTGAACGTAACCAGGGTCAATTTGAACACGGTTGTCCGCAACATAATCGATCATTACGCTCATGAAACAGCCTCGCGTAATATCACATGGACCATCAACGAACTGCCAGTGGTAAAGGGTGATCAGAACCTGCTGCATTTGGCATTTGAAAACCTGTTGTCAAACGCCATCAAATACACATCGGGTATAAGCGAAGCCAGAATTGAAATCGGAAGCAGGGAATTGCCCGGCAATTACTCGGAGATTTATATAAGCGACAATGGCGTTGGATTCGATATGGCTTATTATAACAAGCTTTTCGGCGTGTTTCAGCGGCTGCATTCCGGTTCGCAATATGAAGGAACAGGCATCGGGCTTGCCAATGTAAAACAAATAGTTCTCAAACACAAGGGGAGCGTTTGGGCCGAGGGAAAAGTAAATGAAGGAGCTGTATTTTATATTGCCCTTCCTTTGGCTGATGAGTCACAACCCATAAAGGATAACATTCCTCATGGTCACTGAACAAATTAACATGTAACTTTACTCATTCCAATTGAAGCCATTATGAACCAACTCATCGAATGCGTTCCCAATTTCAGTGAGGGACGCGATATGCAAATCATCAGGCAGATCACTGAGGTGATTGAACAGGTAGATGGGGTCAGGTTGCT
>JAFGOR010000063.1 GCA_016926375.1 Bacteroidales bacterium | reverse complement strand
GGCGGCGAGGGTACCGTCGACGCCCTGGTTCAGGCTACCGGAGGTCAACTGGTTGAAGCATCTGTGCACGATCCGCTGATGAGGCCCATAAATGCCTTTTTTGGCATATCAGGTGACGGTAAAACAGCATTTATCGAGATGGCTGCAGCTTCGGGGCTTACCTTGCTTGATTCTTCCGAAAGAAATCCCATGCGCACTATAAGCTTCGGTACGGGTGAGCTGATCCGTTGTGCCTTGGATAAAGGCTGCCGCGAGATTATCCTGGGCATTGGAGGAAGTGCAACCGTTGACGGGGGCGTTGGCATGGCTCAGGCAATCGGAGTGCGGTTTACCGATGCATCAGGAAAAGAAACCGAACATCATGGACGGAGCCTTGGAAAAATTGCTCACATCAACCTGGAGCATCTTGATTCAAGAATTTCGCAATGCAGAATCAGGGCAGCTTGCGATGTGACCAACCCGGTTACCGGGCCACAGGGAGCTGCATTTGTTTATGGTCCGCAGAAAGGAGCCAATTCCTCCGAGGTAAAAGAATTGGACAACAACCTTCTTCATTTGTCGCAACTAATAAGGAATACACTTCATATTGACATAACCTCCATCCCGGGCGGAGGTGCTGCCGGCGGAATGGGTGCCGGCATCGTGGCCTTCTTAAACGGTGAGCTCATGCCGGGTTTCGACCTGGTAAGCCGGGTAATCCGGTTGGAGGAATGGATTGAGTGGGCCGACCTGGTGATCACCGGTGAAGGCAGCATGGATGCCCAAACGGCTTTTGGTAAAACTCCTTCCGGGGTGGCCCGCATGGCAAAAGCAGCAGGGAAACATGTAGTAGCATTTACAGGGGCAATAGGCAGTCTGCCGGAAGAATTGCAAAATATGGGTTTTGATGCTGTGATACCCATTGCCGACAAACCCATGACGCTTGCCCGGTCGTTGAAAGATGCCGGTGTGTTGCTTGAAAATGCTTGCGCCAGAAGTTTTTCCCTGATGAAATTGGGGAAGGAATTACTTCAGTGATGCCCGTTGCAGTAAAAACTTACAAAGTGGGTTGCTGTGTTACCTGCTTACGGCCTGCTTGGTTTCATTTGCATTCCAGATGCGGTATTTTACAGTAAACCCCTGGGGAACATAAACCACAACGGGAACTTCTTTAACATAATTCAACATCCTGGATTCACCCGGGACAAATCGTTCTTCGAGGGGATAATCGGGACAGGCCATTTTGGTGGAGATCATCTGCCCATCGGAAATATACTCGTAATACGTATATCCCCAACCTTCAACAACGGCTTCATTGAGTTTCCCCGTCAAGGCATACCGGTTACAATCGGCCATAATGGTTTTGCCGGGGATAATTTCAATACGAACGGACTTGTCATCCGCTGAGCCATTCAAGCCTGGGGCAATAACAAATCGTTCATATCCTTTTCTTGCCTGGGGGAAACGGCTCAGCTCTTTTAGAGCTTCTGCGTTTTCGACTATCATTTGATCCGGATTTTGAAGTACAGCTTTCCCGGCCTGTTTCGGTCCCGAACAGGAGGTCAATGCCAGGAGCAGGAACACATATAACGCTTTGTTTAAAACCGACATTATTTATCATTTCAATGGGCTTGGCGTAGTTTTGTAACTACGCCAAATAATTGTCTTCAGTGCTTGGCGTAGTTTGCAAATACGCCAATGTGCTATAACTATATCTTTCTTAATCCCTTCTGCCCAAAAACAGAAATACGTAATACAGCAACATGGCCAGTGACGACAACGCAGCTACCACGTAAGTATAAGCGGCCCATTTCAGTGCATCTTTGGCCTGGGGTGCTGTGTCGTATCCTGTAATATTGGAATTGTTGAGCCATGCCAAAGCACGCTGACTGGCATTGATTTCAACCGGCAGCGTAACAAAGGCAAACAGGGTGAAAATGCCGTAACATGCAATAATAACCAGCAAAGCCAGGTCGAAACTGATTAATTTGGGCAGGAAAGCCGCACCCAGAAACATAGCCAGAAAAACCATGTTCATTACTTTGGCACTCACATTTTGAATGGGCACCAGCGATGACCTGAATTTCAAAGGAGCATATGCTGTGGCATGCTGAATGGCATGACCGGTTTCATGTGCCGCCACGGCGGCAGCAGCAACACTGTTGCCGCTATAAACATCATGGCTGAGGTTGATTGTTTTGTTTATCGGATTGTAATGATCTGTAAGTTGCCCCTCTACCGAAACTACGGATACATCGTTAATTCCATTCTCACGAAGCATTTTCTCTGCCACATCCCTGCCGGTAACACCATAATTGACAGGTATTTGCGAATAGCGGCGGAAGCGCGATTTCAGCTGTGCACTCACAATCCAGCTCAGCAACATGAAGGCTCCCAAAATAACTATTTGACCTATTGATATCATTGTTAATTTTCCTTTTAATTATTACTTTTCATGCATCAAATTGCCTGCCAAATTACTTCAAAAGCAGGTTAACGACAAATTGACATGAAATTTTTTATACAAAGTAATTGTAAACCTCAACCTATGAAAAAACTAATGTTATTTTCACTGGCAATTCTGCTTATGGCAGGTTGCACATCACAAACAAAAAAAATGGAAAAAGAATTGCAGTCCTTCATTGACAGCCTTGAAATTAAGGTTAAACCGATTGAGGCCGGGGCGTCACTGGCCTATTTTAATGCAGCCATAACAGGTAAGGAAGAAGAGTATCAAAAATCAAGCGAAATGAATATTCAGCTTTCGAAGATATATGCAGACAAGGCCCTGTTCGCAAAGCTCAAGGAAATCAAAGAATCCGGCGCAGTGAAGGATTCTCTTCTGAGTCGGCAGATGATCGTTCTTTATAATGTTTTTTTGAGTAACCAGGTCGACGAAAAGAAGATGGAGGAACTGATCAGGGCGCAAACGCGGCTCGAACAAAAGTATGCTACGTTTAGGGCTGAGGTTGACGGGAAGCAGCTTTCCGACAACGAAATTGAAGCCATTCTGAAAACCGATACCGACAGCAAAAAGTTGCAGAAATCGTGGCTGGCCAGCAAGCAAATAGGTGATTCGGTAGCAGCTGATGTCATTGGGTTGGTGAAGATGCGGAACGAGCTTGCCCGGGAATTGGGTTTTGCCAATTTCCACGACATGTCGCTGCGGCTTTCGGATCAGGATCCGGTACAAATTGAGAGCTTGTTTGATGAGCTGGACTCGCTTACCCGCGATACTTTCATATCGCTGAAATCAGATATGGATGCTTTTCTGGCTAAGAAATACAAGTTATCGCCCGGCGCATTGATGCCCTGGCATTACCAGAACCGGTTTTTCCAGGAAGCCCCTGCCATTTATAATGTGAACCTCGACTCGTATATTGCCGGCAACGATGCCGTGCAACTGTCGCGTGATTATTATGCCGGTATCGGACTGGATGTAAACAAAATACTTAACAACAGCGATTTGTACGAGAAAGAAGGTAAGTACCAGCATGCTTTTTGCACCCACATCGACCGCTCGGGTGATGTTCGGGTGGTTTGCAACATGAAAAACAACAACCAGTGGATGAATACCATACTTCATGAATTGGGTCACGGAGTGTATGATCAGAATATCGACATGTCTTTGCCCTTCTTCCTGAGAACGCCTGCTCATACGTTTACCACCGAGGCCATAGCCATGATTTTCGGCAGATTGGCCTCCAATCCATACTGGCTGCGCGATAATGCAGGGGTTTCCGAAAGTGAAGCTGAGAAAATCAAAGCAGATGTGAGGAACAGTTTGAGACTTGAGCAACTTGTTTTCAGCCGTTGGTGCCAGGTGATGTTCCGGTTTGAGAAGAGCATGTATGCCAATCCCGATCAGGACCTCAACAAACTTTGGTGGGATTTGGCCGAAAAATACCAGATGCTCAAAAGGCCTGACGGAAGGAACAGCGCCGACTGGGCTTCCAAGATACATGTGGCTCTTTATCCCTGCTATTATCATAATTACCAGCTGGGCGAATTGCTGGCTTCGCAGCTGCAGGCATATATAAACGCCAACATATTGAATGCCGGAGCCACTGATGTGGTTAGCCTGAGTGGCAACGAGGAGATCGGAAAATACCTGCTTGAGAATGTCTTCAGGCCCGGTGCACGGTATCAGTGGAACGACATGATCCGGCGCGCTACCGGCGAAGAACTGACAGCCAAATATTATGCCGGGGAGTTTTTGGAGTAGTGGATTTTTAAACAGATTCCGGAAAAAATGTGCAGCCTCCCGGTGGGAAGCTGCACATTTTGTTTGATATGACTTCAGTTAGGCCCTCCGTTCGGCTCAGGCTCCCGCAGGTATGCGGGACAGGTTGTGCTCATAGCCGTCAAGCTAATGCTCATTTATCGTTAATAATGAAGATGTTATAAGTTGTAAGATGTTTATTTACCATGATTAAACATAGC
>JAFGOR010000062.1 GCA_016926375.1 Bacteroidales bacterium | reverse complement strand
TAACTTTTTGAACCCGACACATACCAGTTTCCCCTCCAGGGAAGACCAAGCAATACGGCAGGTCTTTCCATTGAGTTTTCCGCCATATTTTTCATTTCCAGATAGCGTGCAACGGTTGAATCAAAAGTTTGGGCGGCTTCCGGTAATTTGCCAAAGCACGCTCCAAATACCTTAATCCATTCTGTTTTTGCCAGAGGCTCTTCTTCAAGGTACTCTCCAATTAACATTGCGGGGATACCCAGATCATTGAGTTTTCTTACTGTATTGGTAATCTCAACACCCACCCCATAAACAAAAATTATATCAGGGTCAATTTTAAGAATCAATTCATAATTCAGGTTTTCGTCATATCCTACATCGGTAATAGAGCCTTTTTGAATACCATAGCGGACTTCCGGGTTTACCACCAGATTTTTTCCGGATATGCCCCTGACTGTTTTGATTTCGCCCAGTTTATCAACAAAGCCAATATGTGTTGTGGAAAGACAAATGACCTTTCTTACAGGCGTTTTAATTACCCATGAATGATCGCCAATCTTTGATGACGCCTTTACGGAGTCGCTCAGAAGATATGAAAACTCAATGCCGCTGGCGTGTTGCCATGGATTTCTAACGGTCAGCAAAAGATCCGACCCTGATTTTTTTACAGTAAACCCCTGGGCATAACTGATTGTTGAATTCCCTCGATATGTTACCGGATCTGCCGGTTCAGTTTCATTATTTTTACTTCCGCAGCCAGAGATGATACAGCAGGCAAGTAGTAAATAAAAGATGCTTTTCATCACATGTCTGTTTCCGTAAAACTCTCACCTGCACGTTGTTTTACCTGCGATAAAAAGTATTGTTGTGTAATGGGTTTTCCATTCATGGAATACTGGGCACCGCTGTAGGTTTTGTATTTGACATGTCTGAATTCCTGTGCTTTACTATCCCTGATAATGATGTACCTGTAAACTTCCCTGTATTGTTCGTTGTACTTCTCGAGGGTAATTCCCGAAGGATATTTTTTCAGTAAACCGTCGAGATAAAGCTGGCGTTCTGATTCATTTTTAAAGCTGAGATCACTTATAGTTGCCGTATTTTGTGCTTTCTGAGTGCCAGCTGATGGCTGCGTATTTGGTTTGGAGGCAGCCTGAGATAAGGCCCTGTTTATTTCGTCAATACGGGCAATGCGCTGTTTGGCAAAAGCGCTACCGGGATCCAAAGCCAGGGCTTTCCTGTATTCATCCTTGGCTGAAGGATATTTGCCGGCATCAAACAATTTGTTTGCCGAGGATATAAGTGCATCATAGGCAGCCTTCTTTTGTTCCTCTGCTTTTCTGACCTTTTCGGCTTCGGAAAGCAGGTAGTCGATTTTTTTAATCTGATCGGTTGCCAGTAAGTCGCCGGGCAAATATTTTAACGCTTCGGCATAGGAAACCCTGGCTTGTGTATAATTTTTACTTTCAAAGGATTCATTTCCGGCCTTGATTGCCGCGGTATAGGCGTCTGTCCGGGCCTTGGCATCTTCCTGTTCCTTTTGCCTGATGCGGATCAGGTTCTCCATTTCTGCAACCCTGGTTTTCGGGAAAGCTTCATTGGGCTTCAATGTTAATGCCCTGCTGTATTCGTCGCGGGCCTGAACATAGTCTTTCGCCCTGAAATACTTATCAGCATTTGCCAGCGCCTGGTTATAATTCAGGTCCTTTGCTTTCTGCTCGGCAAGCATCCGTTCCTGGTCTGCAATGGCTTTCACAGTTTCATCAAGCCGCTGCCGGGGATAAGCTTCAGCCGGAATCAACCCGATAGCCTGTTCATAGGATGACTTAGCGTTGGCATAATTTTTCTGGGTAAAAAACTGATCACCAGCCCTGATTGCTTCATCGTATTTCTGTTTTTTTGTCTGTTCAGCAGCCAGCCGGTCTTGTTCCTGTTTGAGGAGCAACTCCGATTCACTGAGCTTCTGCCGGGCCGATCCGTCTCCCGGTTTGATAACCAATGCTTGCAAAAACGCCTCCCTTGCTGATTGATAGTTTCTGGCAACCATGAAATTGGTACCCCTGTCCATTGAATTTTTGTATGACTCTTCAACTTCCTTCTGTTTTTGGGCAGCTTCGGCAGCCAACAGGTTGTCGATTGACACAATTTTCTGGCTGGCGTAGGTATCTCCGGGTTTTAATTGCAGTGCCCTGGAATACGATGATTTCGCACCGGAATAATCACGCGCATTGAAGAACCGGTCAGCAGCAGCAATGGCTTCACCATATTGCGCGGCTAAAAGCTTTTCCTGGTCCAGTCGCTTTTGCCTCTCCTGTATCATCCTGTCGACCTCAGCAATTTTGCCCGAAGCATAGGCATCACCTGGCTTAATAGAAATGGCTTTCTGAAGGAATTCCTTTGCCTGTTCGTAGGATTGCTGGGAGATAGCTGTATTGGCAGCACCAATGGCAGCTTTATAGCCATCCTCTGTAGCCTTCATCTTTGCAGCCTGTTCTGCAGCAACCGCATTGTCAATAGCTGTAATTCTCGATTGTGCGTAAGAATCTGCGGGTTTTAAAGTAAGCGCCTGCTGATAAGCCTTTTTAGCCCCCTGCAAATCATTTGTTGTATATAGTCCATCCGCGTTTTGTACCACCTTTTTGTATTGCTCCTCAATGGCCTTCTGCCTGGTAAATTCTTCCGCAAGCCTGTCGACCTCATTCAACCTGGCAATTGCAGACGGGTCATTGGGCTTGAATGTAAGGGCTTTCTGAAATGATTCTTTTGCCAGTGCAAACTGATTTTGGGCAATGGCATTGTTTCCAGCCGCAAAAGCAGCATTGTAGCTGTCATTAGCAGATTTCTGCCTGGCGGCCTGCTCTGCTGCAACAAGATTTTCAATCGCCTTGATCCTGGTTTGTGTAAAATTGTCTCCGGGTTTCAGCGCCAATGCCTGTGTGTATGATTCCTTTGCTTTCTGATAGTCTTTGGCGGCAAAGTAAGCATCTGCTGTTTGAATTACCTTGGAAAACTGTTCTTCAACAGACTTTTGCTTTGAATACTCCTCAGCAAGCCTGTCGGTCTCAACCAGCTTGTTTTTTGCAATCAGGTCGTCAGGTTTAATAGAAAGCGCTTTCCGGAACGATTCTTCTGCCTGGGGAAATTGGTTTTTGGTCAGGGCCAGGTTACCGGCAGCAATGGCCTCATTATAAGCCGCATCATTTCTCTTTTGAACAGCCGTCTGCTCAGCCACCATGGTGTTTTCAATAACTTTGACACGCTGCAGGGGATAAGGGTCAGCAGGCTTCATGGTTAATGCCTGAGCATAGACAGCCTTGGCTTCGTTAAATCTTTTGGCTTTGTAATGCTCATCGGCTGTTGTGATGAGTGCTTTATAATCATTTTCAAATGCCGCCTTACGGGTTGCTTCAGCAGCCCTGCTGGCATCTTCTGCTGCTTTTTTGGCCTGAATATTTTCTATTTCGCTGACACGACTTTTGGGAAGTGATTCCGAAGGCTTAATGCTTAAAGCCTCCTGGTAATACTGTTTTGCAGTTTCATAATCTTTGCGTGTGTAGGCCACGCTTGCCTTGGCCATAGCCTGGTTATACCTTTCCTCTGTGGTTTGAATTGCCTTCTGCTCTGCCTGCTTTTGGGACATGGCCGTTTCAATTTCGGTGGCCTTTTGTTTCGGATAGGTTTCCTGGGGATTCAGGTTGGATGCTATTCTGTATTTCTGCAACGCTTCGGTGAATTTTTGCTGCGCCATCAGTGCATCTGCTTCGGCAACAACTTTCTTGTAAAGTTCAGCAGTATTCTCCTGTTTGTTAAGCTGACTGTTCAGTTCAGTGATTTTTTTGGTGGGATATACTTCCCGGGGATAAATCTCAAGTGCTTCCTGGTAGGTAGCAATGGCTTCCTGATAGCGTTTCTGACTGGCAAGCTGATCGGCTTTTTTAACGGTTTCCTCGTATTTGTCCAACTGGCACTGGTCATTTTTCATCAATAAACTTTCGATCCGCGGACGCATGCGGTTCACGTAATCCTTATCAGATATAAATTCACGACGCTTGGCATCAAACGAAACCTGGTCAACGGGGTCTTTCAATACGGAGTAATCAACCCCGCTGCAGGGTTTAACCAATCCCATCGAAAATTCATTCATCCAGGTGCCTTTTTCATCGTCAGGCATTTGTGTATTAAATGCTATCCTTTTACTGACCAGGCCATCCTTTTCCAGCACAATCACATAATGTTTGTTAATTTCCAGCCTGAATGAAAAACTACCGTCTGCACCAGTCTGAATGGTTTTCACCAGGTTCGAACCTTCGTAAAGTTTGGCCGTAGCCCTGGGCAACGGTTCCATATCCAGCTCTGATATCCCCCTGACCTCAAGATAACGTTCCGATTCACTGTTCTGTGCCCCGATATTTAGGGTCAGCAACAATGAGAGGGACATCACAAATAAAAGTATCCTCACTATCATAATTCATTGAATTCCTATTTTCTATACTTACTTTATCAGGAAAAGTTACCCTTTTCATGTTAAAAATGCCAAAGATACCAGCACTATTTGGTGTTTGTTCAGAGAGTTCCATTTGCAAGGCTTGCGCAATCCGAAAATGCGGAGTTTACTAGTTGTAAATGAGCAATTTTCGGACAAGCGTAACGCGGCAAATGGGACTTTATGGACAGACACTATTTAATAACCGGTACCCGAAGGGTGTGAACCGTATGGCCTGACTTCAGCCTGACCAGGTATATACCTCCCGATAAACCATCAACATGCAAGAAGAACTTCTTCTGAACTGCCTTAATTTCCTCAAGCACTGCCTGACCCTGAATGTTAAATACCGTAACACTTACAGGAGCAGCCGGCACGTTTTCAAATTCAATCCATAGGTGCGATTCAGCCGGCACAGGATAGACAATTACCGGATTGTCAAACCGCGGATCATTTGTTGTTTCCGGAATTGAGTCAAATACTACAGGCATTACTCCAAAAGATGAATGTACAACACCTTCAGTATAATCCGACAGGGATTGCCAGCCCGCTTCATCATAAACAAAGGCCGTATTAATTAATGAAGTATTTCTGTTTGCGGCCATGTAAGTGGCAAAAGTATCCCCGGGCAGATCGTATTCAAGTTCATACCCTGCAAAAAAAACACCTGTAAAGGATACGATTGAGTCAAACTGAATAAAATTTGGCGCCTGCCAGGTGAGATTTGAAGTAAAGATTCGTTTTTCATAGATTACCTGATTGGGGATTTCTGCCCCGTTCCATATTTTGATGGTTATTTCTGACGCAGCACTTTCCCAATAATTTCGTGCCACATCCAACAACAGGCCCGGCATTTTTTTTGTACCGGACACGTCAAATCTCTCCGCAAACTGAGTATGATAGGCCGAATTGTGCCCTGAATAACTTCCCCAGTCAAGTCCGGTGCGCTCTACCGTTGTAGTTTCCGTTTTACCGATGTTGGATAACGTATCTCCTGTTAACCAAAGATCCCTGTAAGGATCAAACCCTCCAATCAAACCCACATCCTGGTATATCGGATCAAGCCAACAGGCAAGCTGCTGTCCCGGGTCGCTGTAATCATCCCAGCAACGGCTGAACATCTGAAAATAGTCCTTTTCAGGATTTTCACAATTGGCGAGCCCACCGGATAAGGTACCAACAATATGGCCCCGGCTGTTGAAAAACGGGCTGCCCGACGACCCTTTTTCAGTTGTTCCTGACTCCCAGCGATTTACCAGCCAATGTGTACCGGCATTATAGTCGTTTATAAAATCATCCACCATCAGCGGATGTTCCTCCTTGCTGTATTTTTTAACATCGCCCATGGGATGGTGGATGGTAAACCCAGAAGCAGGCTGTCTTCCTGTATAATCCCATCCGGCATAATACGGTTTGTAGGCAAAGGGAATCGGCTCCAGCAATTCCAGGAGTGTGAAATCGAGCTTACCACCCGTTGCTTTAATGGTTGCTCCGGATAAGGTTTTCCGCACGCTTCCGTCAGGTCCGTTACAATAAGGACTCTCGTAATCAAAATAGAAAACCGCCTCATTTGCTATATCTTCGCTGTTGATGCAATGTTCTGCCGTTAACACGTAACTTGTTCCGTCTTGCCGGGTATTGTTAACAAGTGTACCGGTACACCTTTCAGTTCCATTGAACATAATTCGCACCACGGCATTCTTTACAAGTTGAACCGTTGAATCTGCTATGCAGTTGATATCAACATTGCAGCTGCCCGACTTGCCAAACCATTCATCATAGGCAGATTCCGGATGGATGTCAGGTACCAGGGCACATCCGATACCAGTAATGCCAATGGCTCCGGCTGATTCAAGATAAGCAGGAACCTGAATTTCAACAACAATTTCTTCGCCCGGCACGCCAGCTGTTGCAAGCTTGCTGAATGGCTTGTTATTGGCATCGGAAAACGCACCCAAAACTATCTTTTGAGACTTATCATAAACATAAATTCTCACACCTTTGTTAACCTGGTAAGGCGAGAAAACAAGGTTTACCGATGAAGCTCCCGGCACCCGGAATGAAGCCCTCCATACAGCTGAACCGTCGGGCAGCGTATCCCATGTGCCGGTATTTTCAGTGGAGCATAGGACCTCTAGCATGGCACCCTGTCTGGCAGGTTTCAGAAGTGAGCGCATGCCCTCTTCTGCTGCAACTGTTTTCATTTTTTCCGGGATCATGACTTCATACTGCTTCAGATCTGAGATCCCTTTGCAATGTAAGGGCAACGGACTCCCGGGCAGAGCAAGCTGGCCAATTAAACCTGTTGAAATCAGGTTGAAAACCGTGATCATACAACACAAAAGGTAAGTGCCTATTTTTCCTGATGGCCTGTTCATGTTGTAAAGGTATCAAAAAAGGCAGATACCTGAACCGGAAACTGGTTCTTAGTTGATGTTGAAAACAGCCCCATTTGGTGCTATTCCCACATCACCTTCTGCTATGCCTGCTCCTGTTTCGCTAAATATCTTCATTTTTCCACTGCTGGTAAAGCTTGTAACTTCAAACAAAAATATGTTTCCGTCAACGGGGCTAACCTCAATGCCATAATAACTTCCATCAATCAACGGCACATCAGATACTACCGGGTTGGATGTATTCATGCTGTAAACGCCATCGGGACGAAGATAGAAGAGCTTCGAGCCGTCTTTGGAAACAGCCATCTTGGGGGGAACTGCGCCATAATCGCTTGCCACACCCACCGAACCTCTCCATGTAACAGTACCTGCTTCCGGATCAATTTTTACCAGTTCGGATTCGGTATCAACCGATACATAATCGGAATATCCTTTACAGTACACCCAAATGTTCTCATTGGCATCCAGGTCAATATCACTGGGCATTTTACCGGCAACTATAGTTTCAACAACTTCATCACTGGAAGTATTGATTATTTGCAGTGTTGAATCCACGCTCCATCCGCCGCTGTTGACCACGTATACATAACCATTATTCACAATCATGTTTTCAGGTCCAAATCCAACCTGAATGCTGTCAGTCACTGAAAATGATTCCAGATCTACAACAATCAGGTATCCCTGGAAGCTTCCACAGGAAACGTAACCCTTATTACTTCCTGACCGGATAAAATATCTCGGGTATTCAATTTCAACGGGTTCCGCCACCGATGCAAAAGTTCTCAGGTCAACAAACCTTACCAGGCCTGAATTATTCGCCACAATGACACCCAGGGTATCATTTGCCAGGGCAAACGACTGAACAACGTCACCAGTAGCCATTCCACCATTGGCTGCCTCAAAAACACCATTGGTAATCAGGCGTTTTACCGGATCGAAAAAACTAATTGAACCATTTGCCGATCCGAATGCACCTTCATTTACCACGTATATACCCGATGAATAATCAATGACTTCTGGCTTATCATCGTTTTTTTCGCAACTGCTTAAAAACGCAGCCACAATTGCTGCCGTGAGAAAAACTTTTAAAGAATTCATTTATTATAGGATTAAAGTTAAAGTTCCGGATTGTTCTTACTGAAACCCAGTGTCAGCGTAAGATGAAAGGTTCTACCGGGAACAGGATAAGCCCTGATTATCTCGTAGGATTTGTTGGTTAGGTTATCTACCCTGAAAGCCAGAGCAAAATCTATATTGCGGTAGTTATTTGAAATTTGGGCAAACAGGTCAAAAACAGTATAAGCTTTCAGTTGCAGGTAATCATCGCCGGAATCAACCGTTTCACGTATGCCGTTATGTTTCGCGTTGAACCCGATCATCATGCCCTTGTATCCAAAATCAAAACCGGCTTTCAGCGAATGCCGCGGCACATACATCAACTGCTTTCCCGTCAGCGTCTTGTTTTCATCATAGGTATCCAAAATTACAGATCGGTTGAAGTTGTAATTAACAAAACCATCCAGGTGAAATAAACCCGTGTTGAATTGGTATTCCAGCCAGGTTTCCATTCCGCTGGCCTGTACTTTTTTATATTCAACCGGGCTCAACAGGGTATCCATAGCCACCCATTGAATCCAGTTGTCGATTGTTTGATAGTAACCCGATATTTTTGCATTTAGCTGGAAAGCATCCTCACGGGCACCAAAAACAATCCAGTCGGCCGAAATCTCCCCGCCCCTGCCCTTTTCGGGCTTCAGTAAAGGATTTCCATATGGCTTATAATACTTTTCGTTCAACGTGGGCTTGCGGAATTTGCTTGAGAAGCAGGAACGCAAAATAACGCGCTCGCCGGCTCTAAAAGACAAACCAGCCGAATACTGCAGGTTTGGATTAAGCCCTTTGTAGAACTCTTTTCTTAACCCGGCATTCACGGTCAGTTTTCCGGTTGCATACCGGGCATTTCCAAATACCGCAAAATCATTTTCAGCAATCCTGCCGCCGAAGTTTCCGGAACGGCCGGCAAGGTGACCAAAAGCAACCCCTCCTCCCAAAGCCAGCCTGGTTGAAAAATAATACCTGTAGTCGGTTTCATTCAGAAAACGGGTAGCTGCAATCCTTGAATCAACAGAATATACAGTGTCTTCGGCTTTGTTTTTATCTACGTAGTTCAGATAATCATATAAATAAGCCGACCTCACAACAAGAGCCGATTTCTCGGTAAGCTTTCTATAGGTAATAAACGATTTAAAAAGGCTGTCACGCTGCTCGGCATGGCTGTTTCTCATGGAGCCCATCAGCACAGGTATCTCCATCATTTTATGCTGATACCATAAACCGGCTTCAACATAATTACCCTTTCCGAAATTTACATAGATATTATTAATCAGGCCCAGGGAGCTATAGCGCCCGTGTTTATTTTCAACCCATGGCTTATTGGCTTTGTAGGAATCCCTGTACCTGAAATTATTTTCTGCCCCGTCAGAAACAGCCTTAAGCTGGTATTGAAACTTGTTGTTACCAATACCAAAAGACAACCTGTGGCCAAGTGATCCGTAACTGCCAATCACGTTTGTATAAAACGCTGAAATCCGGTTGTTCCAGTCAGCTTCATTATTCAGGTTTATGGATCCGCCAAAGGTACTGCTTCCGAAAACTGCACCTGAAGCTCCGCTAATAATTTCAACAGATTGAATCAATCCGGCAGGCACCAAAGAAAGGTCCACCTGGCCGCTTGTTGGCGAATTCATTGAGAACCCGTTCCAGCTGACCTGGGTATGATTACTTCCTGTTCCGTGAAGAGAAATGGATGCCAGTGAGCCGGCTCCTCCGTAATTGTTTATTATTGCGGAAGAATACCGGCTGAGTATATAGCCGATGTTTTGGCCGGAACTTGCGGGTAATGAGCTGACATCAATGTTTCGCCGGGTTTGCTCTTCGGAGAAATATTTTTTATTGCTTTCGGTAATTGTAGCCTCAGGCACACGGGCAACGGCAGATTTCTGTCCTGCGGTGAGCCCGGCAAAAAGAATGGTAGTAATCCATAAAAATAAAAAGCAAAAATACCTGTACATGCTTTAAATTGTTTGTACCCGAACAAATTGATTGTGGCAGGTCTTCTGACTTTCTCCATTCCAGGCGGCCTTCCCATTCTGTGATTCACCACCCGGGAGGCAGTCATCAGCAGAACAGTGGCAGGTTATGCCTGAAAACAAAAAGGAGATTACAGCAGCGGGCACTGTCCAGGATTTTCACCTGGTTCCCTATTATCCGGCTGGAAAAAATACAAGCCGGAACCATAATCGGTGCAAATATAGGAAAAAGTTTGGCATGGCTGTGCATATTACTTATCAACAACAGCAAAGTTGTTTCAAATTGCTAATTTTGATACGCTATGAACAATCTGAATATGATTTTAAGATTTGTGAAATGAACCCCGGGGAAAGAATACTGAAGCTCAGAGAAACTATTGAACACCACAATGATCTCTACTATGTGAAATCACAGCCCGAAATTCAGGACGTGGAGTACGATAATCTGATGAAGGAACTGATTTCCCTTGAAAAACAGCATCCTGAGTATGACGATCCCAATTCCCCCAGCCAGCGGGTTGGCAATGATACCAACAACGATTTTGTGCAGGTGCGGCATGATTACCCGATGTTGTCATTGGACAATACCTATTCACCGGCTGAAATAGCAGATTTTGAGGACAGGATCCGGAAGATTATTCCAGGAGAACCGATAGAATACATATGTGAATTGAAATATGACGGAGTATCCATCAGCCTGCATTATGAACATGGCCGGTTTATCAGGGCGGTAACCCGGGGTGATGGTGAGAAAGGTGATGATGTAACTGCTAATGTGCGCACCATTAGAAGCATTCCGCTGAACCTGAAAGGGAAAAATATACCTGCTGTTTTTGATATTCGCGGTGAAATTTTCTTACCCCGGCAGGGATTTGAGAAAATGAACAAAGAGCGGGAGGAAGCAGGGGAAATGCTGTTTGCCAACCCGAGAAACGCAGCTTCAGGAACCCTGAAGATCAAAAACTCTTCGGTTGTGGCAAAACGTCCGCTGGATTGTTACCTGTATTTTATTCCCGGTGTTGAAAAGGATTTCACAACTCACTATGAAAGCATAATGGCTGCGAGCGACTG
Organism: Bacteroidales bacterium; assembly: GCA_016926375.1. GTDB lineage: Bacteria > Bacteroidota > Bacteroidia > Bacteroidales > UBA10428 > UBA5072. Next base: position 14,961 of record JAFGOR010000062.1, on the reverse strand, counting down.
GGGATTTAAAGTGCCGCCATATATTCAAAAATGTTCCGGCCTGAAAGAGGTTTTCAACTTCATTGAGTTATGGTATCAGGATCGCAGTAAGCTTCCCTTCGACATAGACGGCATTGTGATTAAGGTGAACTCATACCGTCAGCAGCAGCTGCTGGGTTTCACTGCCAAATCGCCCAGGTGGGCAATTGCCTACAAGTTCAAGGCTCAGGAAGCCGTTACCGAGTTGCTCTCAATCGACTACCAGGTAGGTCGTACAGGTGCCGTAACTCCGGTCGCCAATCTCAGACCGGTACTGCTTGCCGGAACTACCGTAAAGCGCGCTTCATTGCACAACGCCGACCAGATAGCCTTGCTGGATATTCGTATTGGCGACCTGGTGACCATCGAAAAAGGAGGTGAGATAATACCCAAAATAACAGGAGTAAAGCTTGAAAGCAGAACTCCGAACCTGGTTCCGGTGGGATTTATTAATTTTTGTCCGGAATGTCACACTCCCCTCGTAAGGCCAGAAGGCGAAGCCCGGCATTTCTGTCCCAACGACACGGGTTGTCCGCCTCAGATAAAAGGCAAACTGGAGCATTTTGTGAGCCGCAAAGCCATGGACATCGGGTGCGCTGAAGTCACAATTGAACAATTATACAATGCCGGATTATTAAAGGATGTTACCGGTTTTTATGAACTCACCCTGGAAAAGTTATTGCAACTTGAAAGGTTTGCTCAAAAGTCGGCTGACAACCTCATAAAAAGTATTGTAGCATCGAAACAGGTTCCGTTTGAGCGGGTTCTTTATGCCATTGGCATACGCTATGTGGGAGAAACGGTGGCAAAAAAGCTGGCATCACATTTCGGTGGAATGGATCAACTCATGCAGGCTACCCAGGAACAGCTGGTGCAGGTTGGCGAAATCGGAGAGGTAATAGCTGGCAGTATAGTGTCCTATTTCTCAAACCCACGCAACAGGGAATTGATTGAAAAGTTAAGAGATGCCGGGGTACAAATGAGCGGCTCTGTTGCTTCCGGGAAAATCTCAGATAAGCTTGCAGGGAAAAACCTGGTAATTTCGGGTGTCTTTAAGAATCACTCCCGTGAAGAGCTTCAGGCTATGATTGAGGCGCATGGCGGAAAAAACCAGGGCAGTGTGAATTCAAACACACATTTTGTAGTAGCAGGTGAAGGCATGGGGCCGGCGAAGCGTGAGAAAGCGCTGAAGCTGGGCATTCCGGTAATCTCGGAAGATGACTTCACCGGCATGATCCAATAAAAAAGCCTGGTGAAATACACCAGGTTTTTTATATATTACAACAATAAACTTTTACTGAAGCTGGAAAATCACCGGCATAACGAACTGTTGTTTAACAGCACGTCCGCCTTGTTTAGCAGCACCCCACTTGGGTGAAGACATGATCACGCGAATGGTTTCCTTATCGAGTGAGGGGTCAACACCGCGGAGAACTTTCACGTCTACCACCTCACCACGTGAGTTAACGGCAAACTGGACGGTAACCCTTCCAAAAATACCGTTTTCAACAGCTACAGGAGGATATACCAGGTTCTTCTGAACCCACTCCCTGAACGTATCCAATGATCCACCCTTGAATGTAGCCTGTTCTTCAACAAACACAAATGCAGGCTCTTCTTCCACAATCACTTGCTCTTCTTCAGCAGCAACCACTTCAATGGTTTCAGGAACCGGTTCATTGGACATGGATTCTCTTACGTCATCAACAATGGACAATTGAACATCTTCCTGGGCTTCCTCAACAACAACCGGGGCAGTGTATTTCACCTGCTGTTCCATAGCCTGGGGAGGAGGAGGAGGTGGTGGTGGTGGTGGTGCATCCTGATCGGTTTTTACATTCTGTAATTCAGCCACTGTTTCCTTTACCAGAACAACATCCTCATCTTCTGCTGTTAAGGCTTTTATAAAGGGAACTGCAACAACGGTTGAAATGATAAAGAATGCAACTATGAAACCTACAGTAAGCGTTCTTACGAACTTTTTCCTCAAATCGTATGATCCGTACTCCTTGTTCCTGTCTTCAAATACAATGTCAATCAAGGTAGCCGCATCATAACTTATATTCTTCTTACTCATGATTAAGTTAATTTAGAATTATGATTAATTAGCGGCAGACGGATTTGCGGCCAGGTAATCAGCCACCATCTTTTTTTCCACATCATTGATGTCAATCAGCGCGTACAATGCGATGTTGCTGATTGCCATTTCATCCAAAATGTCAACCACGTTCTTGTACTTCACATTCTCACTTGCCTTGATAAGTACAACCGGGCCTTTTTTATCGGCACGCATGAAGCGCTTTCTATTCGAGTCGATTGAATCCCTTGGCATTTCGATCTTTCCGGTGATCACATCCTGGTTCATCTGTTCAATTTTGGTGAACAGCTCCTTATTTCTGGCAAGGAGTACCCTGCGGATGCCGTCATCACTAAAATCAGTCAGGTGCATTTTGGGCAGCGGAGGCTTGGCCGGATTGGCCAGACCGTTATACCACAACACCTTATCGTTTCCGATCAGGATAATATTGAGAGCCCTGGCGCTATCAACCTGAGGCTTGTCCTTAATTTCCTGAGGATTTTCATCCCTTTCAGGAAGAACAATCTCCATGACCTTTGCTTTACTAAAAGCCGTGGTAAGCATAAAAAATGTAAGCAACAAACAGGCCAGGTCAACCATCGGCGTCATGTCGATGTGCGTGCTGTGCCGTTTGGAACGTTTCTTACCTTTTTGCTTACCGCCTTCGTTTTGAATTATTTCAGCCATTTTTCCTTGCGTTATAAGTTTTCCAAAGATACGTCAACATCCTCCAGATTGGTAGTCAGGTTGAATTTGTTGACCTTATTATCCTGCAAAACATCAATCACCTTCTTTACCTTTTCATAATCCGCTCCCTGGTCGCCTTTTAGGGCAACTTCGAAATCGGGATTATAATTACGCGCAAACCTGATCCAATACAACAGCTGGTTATCGGTAGAATCAAGGGGAATACCATTGTGCATGGCATCACGCACTTCTGCGTCCTTCTCATTGATCCAGTCTTTCATTTTTGCTATCGGCATACCAAATGAACTCATCCCTTCAAATTTTTTGTATTCTTCGGGAGTGAATTTCAACTGGTACTGATAAGCCATTGCATTCAGAATTTTTCTGCGAAGATGTTCGGAAGTGTCAATACCATTGTCGACATTAAAAAAAACGACATTGTCTTTTGAAACCGTAATGGTAATGAGATGCTTTTCCGGTGAGGTTTTATTCGACACCGAATAGGGCGTATCCACCTGAACAGCTTCCGGTGTACGGAATGTTGCAGTTAAGATAAAAAAGACGAGCAGCAGGAAAAACAGATCCACCATCGGCGTCATATCGATGCGGGGTGGGTTTTTAGATACTTTAATTTTTCCCATAGTCTCTTATTTTTAAGTGCGTGTATTCACGCAGTTCAACTCTATCCATCATTGGCAATTATGCCTTTTTCAATGAGGCCGCAAAAGTCTGTGTGAGACTGAAACCGGCTTCGTCCATTTTAAAGGTCATACCGTCAACACGGGTCTGATAATAGTTGTAGAAAATAAGGGCCAGGGTTGAACCGGTGATACCGAAAGCTGTATTAACAAGAGCTTCGGAAATACCGGTTGCCAGAGCCAGCGCATCGGGAGCACCGGCAGTAGCCAAAGCACCGAATGCACGGATCATACCAAGCACTGTTCCGATAAGACCAACAAGCACGGAAACCGATGCAATGGTTGACATGATAACCAGGTTCTGCGAAAGAACAGGCAATTCAAGAGCAGTAGCTTCTTCCAATTCCTTCTGCAATGCCAGTACCTTCTGGTCGTTCATCAGGGTCTTGTCAGCCTGCAGATCGCGGTACCTGTGAAGTCCTGCCTTAAGTACATTGGCCAGCGAACCTTTTTGTTTGTCGCACAGTTTGGAAGCTTCTTCAATTTTATCTTCCCTGAGCAAATCGCGGATATTACGTACAAATGCATTCAGGTTGCCACGTCCTTTTGCTCTGGTGAGCATAATGAACCTTTCAACCACAAATGACAACAGAATCAGGTTGATAGCAATCAGAATGGGTACGATAAATCCACCCTTGTAAATGATCGCTAAATAATTTCCAGGCAGAGGATGACCTTCAGGATTACCACCTTCAAAATTAATCGGGTTACCCATGATTCGAGTGAAAATCAGCCAGGCAACCACCAAACACAGCACCATAACCACCAAAACAAATGTTGATTTCAATGCTTCAGCTAAAGTTTGTCCTTTCATGTTCAATTTTTATTTTAAGTGTATTAATAATTATTTTTTATTTTAAAAACAGGCTACAAAGAAAGCAATTTTTTAATACAATTTTTGTTATGAATACATTAAATTACTTCTGAGCTGCATTTATCACCTTGGTCAAATCCTCAATGCCCTGCTTGATATCCTTTCGGGAAGGATCGAGGTCAAGAATTTTCTGGTAATAATTCCGGGCTTCCACCCAGCTCTTTTCCTTGGATGCAATCATAGCCAGTCCGCTATAGGCACCTATCAGCCAGTTCTTATTAGTGGCATCAAGAGCAACGATCTTATTATACCAGTCTTTGGCAGCGCCAAAGTCCTTTTTGGTGATGTTAAAATATCCGAAATAAGAATAGGCCTCCTGAAGGGCATTTTTATATTTATCAGTTTCAGTGCCGATCTCGTTGATCATGGCCTCAAATTTGGGCGCTGCCAGACCCAGGGTATTTTCAGGATCCTGAATTGAGGCGTTTCTTGCCAGCCACAAATGAGCATCAATATTCTTCGGGTCAGCTTCAATGATCTTTGCAAAAGATTCTTCGGCTTTGGCAAAGTCTTTCATGTTGTAATATGACCTGGCTATATATATATCATCAGATTTTTTTGATATGCCTTTGGCTGCTTTCAGTTCAAACATTTCGATGGCCTCTTTATACCTTTTAGAGTAATAATAATTGGTAGCCATTTCTGCAAGCAGTGTGTTATCCGACTCATCCATTGCATAAGCCTTTTTCAGATTTTCGAAGGCTTTGTCGAGCATTGCAGAATCGCCCATGGCCAACTTATAAAGTATTCTTCCATAATAAGAATAGTCTCTGGCAATAATATTCTCAGGTTTGGCATTGGCAAAGAAAGTCTCCATGTATGCCTTGCCTTTTTCCAGATCCTGGGGTTTCTTCTCAAAGCAGCTGTATCCGGCAACACGGTTCAGGTAATTGCGCGAATTATCTACTTTGATGATTTCATCATACACCTCAATAGCTCCGGCATAATCCTTTGCCCTGAAGAGCGAATTGGCATACCTCAGTTTTGCCGGGATGGTGTTACCCGACAGTTGCATGTATCTGAAGAAATACTGCTTGGCCAAATCATGCCGTCCGCCCATTGACCACAACTCACCCAGGCTTCTGAAAACAGGTGCAAACGTGGAATCAATTTCCTTGGCTTCCTCAAAATAAGGACGGGCAGCACTCAGGTTGGGAACCCGCATATAAATATTGCCAATCTTTATCTTGGGCAGCGGTGATTTGGGATCCTTCATCAAAGCCTGGTTATAATTGACCAGTGCGTTGGAAGCATCATTAAACTTAATATAAACATCTCCCAAAGTAAGATAGATATTCGGATCATTTGGATTAATAACCTTGGCTCTTTCAAGATAGGCAATGGCTTTCTTAATATTGTTTACCTTGCCGTACAACTGTGCTGCAGCCAATTTGGTAAGAATAACAGCCTTTTCCGGTGTGTATTCTTTTTTCTTAATCTTCAGAGGTATAGCAGCCTCAGCCTGCTGAAAATAGGGAAGCGCTTTCAAGGTATCGCTGGTTCTCAGCAATGTCAAAGCGCCCATACCAACCTGGTTCAACACATTGCCGGGAGCCTGTTTCAATCCCTCCTGGAACAACTGTTCAGCCTTTCCTGCAAAATCATTCAGTGAATTGGAAAATGTATCTGATAAATAATCCTTCAAAAGTGCCTCACCATAGTAATAATAAAAATCACCATTGGCAGGCGCTTGCTTAATCAGATCATCAAATACTTTTTCAGCCTCCTCATACTGCTCACTGTTGATGAGCTTCAGCGCTGAATTCAGGTCCTGACCCCAGGCACTCACTGTGAAAAGGCAACAAAACAATAAAATTAAAGGTTTCATCTTTATTCATATTTAAGTACACAAAAACTATTCATGACGTATCTGAACCAGTCTGATGGGCATATTTGCCGGAACCATACCCATTTTCAGCACAATCCGCTGACCCTGGTCGTGAGTAACAAAATTAATAAATCCGCTTCCGAGGCCGCTGAAGGTTTCACGACTTACTGCGTAGACTTCGCGGATGAAGGGATACGATTTATTGGCAACATAAGCAGGATGCGGGGTGAAAAACTCATCACCTTCAGAAAACTCTTCAGGAGTAACACCTACCACATTCACCCTTCCTAAAAAATTATGCGTAATGGAATCATCCGGGTCACTGATCCAGTTTACACTGATAATGCCCAGCGCATTTGGATTTTTTTCCACATAATCAATAACTGCCGGATTGGATCCTGCTGAATAACAATATTCAGGCAAGGATGCAATGCCAAACCTGCTCATTAATGAGCGGATGTTGGACGAACCCTGGTTGTCAAAAACAACCTGCATATTCCCCAGCTTTGACCTGGGATTTACCTGTTTCCAACTGGTAACCGATCCCGTGAAAATATCATTCAGGGTATTGTATCTTATTTTGGTGTTCGTATTTGATTTGTTCACCACAAAAGCAACTGCATCCCAGGCAATTTGCGTAGTACGCGGAATAATCAGCTTGTCTTTCAGAAAGGCTTCTTCATTTGTTGTCAGTTTGCGGCTGGTAATCATCAACCTTACTGAATCGGCAAGAAACAACTTAACAATGCTGTCCTCTGAAGCATTGATGGGCGTAATCTCAGCATAGTGATAAATGTTCTCAAAAACCACAATTTGCGAATCAACCAGCAATTGGTAGGCTTCATCTACAGCAATCTTTATTTTGCCGCGGGTTGCTGTTTCTTTATTGATCTGTTTCTCACTGTATGATTTTCCACAGGAAGCTGCAAGAAAAACAGAAATAACCAGCAATACTGAAATTTTACATGTCGTTTTCATCGTCTTCCTTTCTTTCTCTGCTTTTCTGGTAAATTATGACACCTCTGAATACCCCGTACCCTATCACAACAATGCCAAAAATATTTCTGAACTCCTTGGGTACATAAATCATTTGTGGGGAAACCAAAATATAGAGGCCAAAGGCAACAAATAAGGCAGCCACCGCATAACCAACAATGGTCATGACTCCCGGTAATGTATCTTTCTTAATCATAGTTGTCATATTATTTGCACTGCTCAACAATTTCGGCCTGCAACCTTGTTAAGAGCCGTAAATATATAAAAAAGTTACAAAAAAAATGCCAATGTTGTAATTTACGTTTTTCTTTTTGTTTTACAAAGGCACCTGAATTACAATTCATTATTGTTCTCATGGTAATTGCGTTTTTATTAACATTTCTGATAATTAGATGATCGTGTTAATCAAATTCCATAAATTTTTAACTTTTTTTTTATAACAATTTTTGTGAAATACCCGTATTTTTACCAGTGCTTAACTTTTTATAATCTGAAACAATATGAAATTGCAAAAGTTTTTTTCTACATTAATTGTAACCGTTGCCATATTCGGCCTCAGCTCATCACTATATGCCCAGGATGCAGCTAAACCCGTGGCATCCATGACATGGAAGTCAACCACCATTGATTTGGGACAGATAGAACAGGGCAAACCTGTTACCGTTGAATTTGAATTTACCAATCCCAGCATGGTACCTCTTATTATTAGCAGTGTAAGGCCCAATTGCGGTTGTACTGTGGCTGACTATCCTAAAGAGCCAGTTGCCCCCGGGAAATCAGGTAAAATTGTGGTTACTTACAATTCAGCTGCAAGTGGTGCTTTTACAAAAAGCACTACTGTTACCAGCAACGCATCAGATGGGCAAACTTCACTTATTATTAAAGGGGAAGTAATAGCCAGAAAGAAGTGATGGCCGGAAATTAACTAACAAAAGTAATAGTTAATAAAAGAACCTGACCTAACAGGACTTTGTGCCTGTTAGGTTTTTTTATATAATTCAATGCCTCATTCCGGGAAAAAAATAGCCGTATTCTGTGGCGCATCATCAGGAACAGATCCCCTGATAGTTCAGGGCTGCCTCACCCTGGCAAAGGAGCTGCATTCAAGTAATACAGCTCTTGTTTATGGTGGGGGAAATATTGGCCTTATGGGAATGCTGGCTGATGAAATGCTTCGTTTGGGAGGAGAGGTATTTGGAGTCATACCTCAAAAACTGGTAGATTTTGAGGTTGCTCACCGCGGTCTGACCAGTTTGCATATTGTACCGGGAATGCATGAACGCAAGGCTCTGATGGCAAAACTATCAGATGCCTTTGTTGTAATGCCGGGCGGTATTGGAACCATGGAAGAATTTTTCGAAATGTTTACCTGGCTTCAGCTTGGGTATCATCAGAAACCGGTTGCCCTGCTCAACATCAACGGATTCTACAACCAACTCATCAGTTTTTTAAAACACATGGTTAACCAGGGATTTATGCAAAGGAATCATCTGGATGACCTGGTCATATTTGATCATCCTGCCGGACTGGTGAATTTGCTATTGAAAACTTCGTAAATCTGTGCTAAATTTACCTTATGATCAGGGAATCTTTAGCATTCTTATCATTTGGTGAAGACATCCGGGGCAGAACTTTCCTCGACTGGCTGGAAGCGCACATTACTGCTGCACAACCATTACACAGGTACAAGGGTTTGCTGAAACTCGACCGCGATAAGATCAGCTTTTACGGTACAGAAAAGAAAACAGGGAATGAGTTCCGGCTCTTCATATACAGGCATGAGATTCAACAGTTATACCACGGCTTCGATGAGGTTTTCACTTCCTTTGAAACCAGGAACCTGGGTTTGAGTTGGAAGCCCCTGAGAATTTCTTTCACAAGGGAAAAAGCTGATTTTTGCGTTTACCTTATCATTGATTATTCTTTTGGACGCACCACCAACGAAGCCTGGATGGAAACCCTGAAAGCATGGCTAGACTGATACGGCGACTATTTCAGCAATTTTACCCTGATATTGAAACTGGTTTTGTTCTGCAATAAGTTTCCTTCGATTTCATAACCCTTCACGGTTTTCTTCATTGCTATGCGATGGAGTTCATTATCTGATGGAAGACAAAGCAATCCGGAAACTTCTCCCTGATCAGAAGCAAAAACTTCCAGGTCAATTTTCGACCAATCCATTTCCGTAGTAGACTGTGCCAGTGCAATCCGGGGAATAACAGCACCGTCACGTACCAGAATTACAGCCTCGATACCCGATGTTTTAATCCGGTTCCAGCCCTTCTGGTAAACAGATCCTGTTTGGAAATCAATCCACCTGCCTCCCGGCAGGTACACATCACGCTCACCGGCATTTTCAAACAGAGGTGCAACCAAAATGTCGCTTCCGAAAAGATACTCGTTGTCAATCTGCCAGGCACCGGGATCTCCGGGATATTCAATAAACAAGGCACGTACCATGGGTAATCCTTGTTTTGTGCAATTTACAGCCTGTGCATATATATAAGGCATCAACCTGTATTTGAGTTCCACAACGGTCCGAAAATAATCGTTAAACGCAGTGCCGTACTCCCAGGGTTCTTTGGGTGGAGTACCGTGGCAACGACTGTGCGAGGTAAGCATTCCAAAAGGCAACCAACGCCGGTAAAGATCTTCAGGGCTTTTTTCGATAAAACCACCGATATCGTGACTCCAGAATGAGAAACCGCTCAATCCGAATGACAATCCCCCACGCAACTCAGATTGCATGGCATTGTCGGTGCATTCCGCATCACCACCCCAGTGAAGCGGGTAGCGCTGACTCCCTGCCCAGGCGCTGCGCGCCCAAATGATATTTTCACCGTTTATTTGTTTGGTAATATCAGCAACAGCCTTGTTGTAGCGCAACGGATAAAGATTGTGCTCATAAAAACCGGTTTTACCTGAAGCATATACTCCGGATTGGGGTGCCGCTTCTCCAAAATCGACTTTGATAGCTCCTACTCCCATCTTCAACAACCCACCAATTTTATCCTGGTACCAGGCAACAGTAGCCGGATTGGAAAAATCCAGCGTAGCATCTTCATAGGGCAGATTTCCTTTGGCATCTTTAACGTAAAGTCCCTTTTCAATAATTTCACTAAAAAGCTTGTTTTTGGGAACAAAGTAAGGAAGCTGCCACAATGAAATATGGAAACCTTGTTTTTTCAGGTCGGCTATCATCTGCTCCGCATCCCTGAACCGGGATGGGGCAAACTTGTAATCACACTGCCAGTCGGTTTCAAACCAGCCCGTGTCAAAATGGATAACGTCTGATGGTATCCTGTTTTGCCTCAAAAGTGAAGCCACCCTGCGGCCGTCATCCTCCGAAAAATAGGTAATGCGGCTCATCCACAACCCAAATGACCACAATGGAGGCATGGAGGCCTTTCCTGTTAAATCGGTATATTCATCAAGTATGTCTTTGGGCTCGCCCAGAAAAACAAACAGGTCCAGTTGGTCATCCCCAATCATCAGCGAATTGATGTTTCCGAAGTACTTGCCAAAATCGCAGGTAATGGGTGCGGAGGTATGCATGAACATGCCATATCCCCTGCTGCTCATGAAAAATGGTATGGGCTTGTACATGGTTTCATTCTGAACGCCATTGGCATCATCGGCCCACAGCACTACCCGCTGCCCCCGTTTATCGAGCCGGGTAAACGACTCACCGCATCCGAATATCTTTTCATCAGGTGAAAGAATAAAAGCCGCATTGATGCTGCGGGAATAATCACCGGCGCGGCGAACATATGAAAACGGCAATTGCGGAATGTAGCTTGAATTGGCCAAATCATTCAAATGAACGGTCCGGGTCAGAAAGTACCCGTTTTTGTCCCTGAGTTCCACACTCCAGGGATTACTGCGAATGAGCACCGATCCGGCTTCGCTGGTATAGAGATAACCGTCTGCTGTTTTTGAAAATTTCCAGCTTGTTTGATCTTCCGGGGCAAATCCATTCACCAACATGAGCGAAGATTCGTCTGTTTTCTTTTGAAATCCTGTAGCAGCTCTTATTCTAATGGTTCGGGGTGTTACAAAATCTATGCTGAACGGCAGATTGGGGGCAGCTTCATATTCGTTTTCCGGAAACTCATTTGCATTAACTGGCTTTAAAACGCCCATCATGTTGTTGAAGGCAAGCCGCGTTGAGTTCTCATACCTTTTATACTCCAAAATTCCGGTTCTTCGGACAGGATCAAACGACTTCAGGTTGTCGGCCAGATAATGTGTGTTGGTGAAGTTGAAGAAATCGCCACTGATGTCAACAGGTTCATTCAGCAGGTACTGATTATGGCCCGGGCGAACCGGGATCTGGGCGTTAAGAACCAGGCAGCCAGCCAGAATTAGCGCAGACGTGAGGAAACGTTTTGTAGTCATATTGTATTAGCGGTATAGGGGGTTAATGATTTATCGGTTTAGTAATTTAGGGGGTTAGGGGTTTAGGGGGTTAGGGGTTTAGGGGTTTAGGGGTTTAGCAAATTTCAAATTACCAAACCTGCCTGCCGGCAGGCAGGTTATCAAATTACCAAATTACCAAATTAGCATTATCTCCATCACTACATCCGGCATTTCCTTTGTGTTTCCTGGAATTTCAATAATGGTACCGAGTTTACTTTCGGAGAATACTACTTTTTCTTTGTTGTGATATAAAATTACGGATTTAATTTCCCGATCGAGTTTGGGAATCACGATTTGATTGCTTTCTGCATTCAGGATGTGAACAAAAATCCGGTTGTCTTTTTGTGTGGTTACGCCCCAGAATTTTGGGGTAACAGGGCCCTGCCGGGTACCATATAGGGTTGCTCCAAACTGATCAAGCCATTTGCCAACAACCTCCAAGGTATCGCAGAATTCCTGCTGGATTTTGCCATTGGGCATGGGGCCCACATTGAGCAGGAAATTGCTGTTATATCCGGCAGCTTTCACCAGGTAATGAATGAGCTCGCGCGAACTTTTATACCGCTTGTCCTGTATGTTAAACCCCCATGAATTGTTGATGGTTTCACAGGTTTCCAAAGGCAATGTGCCAATTTTTGATTCGCTGCTGAACCCGGAGGTGTTAAAACCCGGAAGGTCTTTTTCAAACATCTGAAAATCCTCACCCGGCATAGGCGTCTGATGGTGATTACTTCCGATCATGCAGCCAGGCTGAAGGTCATGGATCAGTTTATAGGTCTTTTCCAATTGCCAGTCAGCATCTTTTTTATCCCACCATCCGTCGAACCAAATACCACCGATTTCGCCGTAATTGGTAAGCAATTCGGTCAGCTGCCCGTTCATAAAATCAAGGTAGGCATTCCAGTTGCCCTTGTCGGGTCGTCCCGAAGCATGCCCTGTGCTGCCCCGCGGATAATAATTATCCTGATACCAGTCGAGTTGAGAATGATAGAAAAAAAGCTTGATGCCCTGTTTATGACATTCGTCTGCCAGCAATTTCAACACATCTTTTTTATAAGGTGTCCGGTCGACGATATCCCAATCGGTTAATTTTGAGTCAAATAGAGCAAAACCGTCGTGGTGCTTGCTGGTGATCACAATGTACTTCATACCGGCACTTTTTGCCATGGCAACCCATGCAGCAGGGTCATAGGCAAACGGATTAAAGAAGGAGGGCAGTTTTTCGTATGTCTTTTTATCCATTTGTTTGATATTCATAACCCATTCACCATCGCCCAATACAGAATACACGCCCCAGTGAATGAACAACCCGAATTTCGCATCCTGAAACCAGGTGCGGTTTGCCAGGTTTTCGGCAGCCGGTTGGTAATGCTGTTGTGCATTAATAAACAGGCAAAGGAACATAAAAAAAGAAAAGAGAATGGTTCTCATAATGCATCATTTAATGGTATAAAAATCTTCGGATCATGTCAAATTCACACAGCCACCAACTGACATCATGCAAATTTGTCATTTTTTCACAATAAAAACACGCAGAAATGACAGGCGCAATTTTATCGCTTAGGCTGCAATCTTTGGTTTCAGCATGGTGAAAAGACCCCGACAGCGTTAAATATTGTTAAAGCTGGTTTTCCGGTAAACAAATGTCCTAATTTTGCAGTTAATATAACAAAAACAAGGCATATTTTTTGAAAATACATACCTGTAAGAAACAGTTAAATATTAAGAAAATGAAAAATAAACAGCTATTAGTAATTATTGCAGCCGCCGTAATTGGTGGTCTGGTAGCACTGGTGGGGTATTCCGCTTTGCTTGACAAGAAAGAGAGAACCATCATGGCCGAGGTCAAAGAACCGGTAAGCATGGTTAATCTGAAGGCAGGACTCGACAGTTCGACAGACTTCACCTATGCTGCAGAAAAAACAATTAATGCGGTGGTTAACGTAAAAACGCAGACCACCATACAATACAGGAATCCGATTTATGAATTTTTTTATGGTGAGAGGTATCCGGGCGAATCTGAACCCCAGGTTGGCATTGGCTCGGGTGTGATCATTACAGCAGACGGGTACATAGTTACCAATAACCATGTAATCGAAAATTCCGACAAAGTTTCGGTGACACTGAATGATAAGAGGGAATATGAAGCCAAGGTGGTAGGCACTGATCGTTCCACCGATCTCGCGCTGCTTAAGATAGTTGCTGAAAACCTGCCTTTTATGGCCTTCGGTAACTCAGATGAGTTGAAAGTTGGCGAATGGGTTTTGGCAGTTGGGAATCCTTTCAATATCTCATCCACGGTAACAGCCGGAATTGTGAGCGCCAAAGGAAGAAGCATGGCCATCATTGATGATGATTACAGGATTGAGTCGTTTATACAGACAGATGCTTCGGTAAACCGCGGCAACAGCGGTGGGGCTCTGGTCAACCTAAGAGGAGAAATGGTGGGCATCAATACGGCTATTGTGTCGCCTACCGGTGGAAATGTGGGTATTTCATTTGCTATTCCTTCCAGCATTGTACAGAAGGTTGTTAAGGATCTCATTGAATTCGGCACCGTTCAGCGTGCCATTATGGGTGTGCAAATTCAGGAAATTACTGCCGAGCTGGCTAAGAATAAGGATATTGATATTCAGGACGGTGTATTTGTTGAAGCAGTAAATGATAACAGTGCCGCCAAGGAAGCCGGGATTGAATCGGGTGATATCATTGTAAAAATTAACAATCAGGTTGTTAAAACTCCGTCGGAATTGCAGGAACAAGTAGGGCGCTACCGTCCGGGGGACAAGATAAATGTAACCCTAAAAAGAAAAGATAAAACGAAACAAATTGAGGTGACCTTACGTAACCTACAAGGTGACACCGGAGTCGTTAAGGCAGGAACATACGAAACCATACTTGGAGCAAAAGTAGTTAACCTGGATGACCAGGATCTGAAAAGGCTGGGACTCAAATACGGAGTCAAAGTCACTGAACTTCAGGAGGGCAAACTGAAGTCAGAGGGTGTGAAACCCGGATTCGTGATCACCCAGGTGAATAACAAGCCGGTTTATTCGGTTGAAGAGCTTGGTAAAATTTTTAAATCGGTCAAAGGTGGGGTATACATAGAAGGTGTTTATCCGAACGGAGTTGTTGCATACTATGCATTTGGACTGTAAAAGCAAAATATTTTCTAATGAAAAGGCTTGCAGTTCGCAAGCCTTTTTTTATGAAAAAAAACGGGTTCATCGATTTGTATTGAAATTAATAATTAATTAGCATAAATTCGCACAAATTTTTCAGGGACAATGAGACAATTAAAAATCACAAAATCAATTACCAACAGGGAGAGTGCTTCACTGGATAAGTATTTGCAGGAGATTGG
>JAFGOR010000007.1 GCA_016926375.1 Bacteroidales bacterium | reverse complement strand
TTTCGGCTGAACGGAGTTGAACTGGAATCGGATTTCAGCCTGCTGACCAGGAAACGTAAATCTGCTTCACTGAGTTCAACCAACAGGGTGATTAACCCCGAAAATGTATTTGTGGAAGCAGGGGCACAACTGGAATATGTTACCATCAATGCCGCTACCGGACCGGTTTATTTCGGCAGAAATGCGGTTGCAATGGAAGGATCTCTGATTCGGGGTCCGTTTGCTTTATGTGAAGGAGCTGCAGTGAAAATGGGCACACGCATTTATGGCCCCACAACTGTTGGTCCCTATTCCAAGGTGGGCGGTGAGATTACCAATTCTGTGATTATGGGATATACCTATAAGGTACACGACGGGTATATGGGAAATTCAGTTATTGGGGAGTGGTGCAATTTCGGTGCAGGATCCAATACATCCAACCTGAAGAATAATTTTACCCTGCTTCCGGTTTGGGATTATGCAACAGGTAAGGCAGAAGAAACAGGTTTGCAGTTCTGCGGACTGATTATGGGCGATTATTCGCGATGTGGCATCAATACCATGTTTAATACAGGTACTGTTGTTGGCATCTCATCCAATATTTTTGGTTCAGGATTTCCCGGTAACTTCATTCCTTCGTTTTCATGGGGAGGTGCTGCAGGATTCGAAACATACCGTTTGGCCAATGCCATTGAAACCATTCGGATAGGTATGGAGCTGCATAACGTGAGCCTCAGCGAGGCGGACAAAAAAATGATTGAACAAATCTTCATACGCAGCGGCCGTTACCGGAAATAAAACCATGCGGGAGGAATTATTTTATGGGCTTTGAACACCATGGCATAAAGATTGCCTGTATTGTTTGACTAGAATTATTCAACATTGACTGACAATTTGTCTATTATTTTGTTTATTTTTCAGGAGGAAGATTTTTTTTATGAGCATACTGCAAGAAAAGAAGGGCAACGATTTGTTTTTTTCATCGCCTGTTAACGAAGATACGGATTTCATACCCCTTATTTCCGAAGAGGATGAGGAGAGTATTAATATGACCAGGGTTCCGGATTCACTGCCGATACTTCCACTCAGAAATACGGTGCTTTTCCCCGGGGTAATCATTCCCATAACGGTTGGACGTGAGAAATCGATGAAGCTGGTGAGGGAGATCTACCAGAAAGGCAAGGTTATTGGAACTGTGGCGCAGCGCGATCCCAACCTGGATGATCCGGAACCCGATGAGATGTACTCGGTGGGCACCATGGCCCAACTGTTGAGGATACTTGAAATGCCCGATGGTTCTACATCGGTGATCATACAGGGAAAAAAAAGATTTTCCATTCGTGAGTTCATCGCCACAGAGCCCTATTATGTAGCCCGTGTTGAAGAACTCCAGGATGTGAAACCGCGCCGGAAGGATCATGAATTTGAAGCCATTGTGGGTTCGCTGAAAGACCTTTCTCTGAAAATCATCAAGCTCTCAAGCAACATACCCCAGGAGACATCCTTTGCTGTGAAAAATATCGAAAGCTCTTCATTCCTGATCAATTTCATCAGTTCAAACAGCGATATCAGAATGCATGAGAAGCAGCACCTGCTTGAACAAAGTAATTTGAAAAAGCGGGCCACTGCGTTGCTCCAATACCTGTCGCGGGAAGTGCAAATGCTGGAACTGAAACACGACATCCAAACCAAGGTGAAGATTGACATGGACCAGCAGCAGCGTGAATACTTCCTGCACCAGCAAATGAAAACCATTCAGGATGAGTTGGGTGGTAACCCCCTTGAACAGGAAATAGAAGAGTTGAAGAAGCGGGCCGGTAAGAAAAAGTGGGGCAAGGAAACCAGCGCAGTCTTTTTTAAGGAAGTAGACAAGCTGAACAGGCTCAACCCGGCCACCGGAGAATATTCTGTACAGCTGAATTACCTGCAGACGCTTCTCGAACTGCCCTGGAATGAATTCACCAAAGATAACTTTGATCTGAAGAGGGCGCAGCGAATACTTGACCGGGATCATTTCGGCCTTGAAAAAGTGAAGGACCGGATTATTGAACACCTGGCAGTGCTTAAACTGAAAGGTGATATGAAATCGCCCATCATTTGTTTGTATGGCCCTCCGGGAGTAGGGAAGACCTCACTCGGCAAATCCATTGCCAAGGCGCTGAACCGTAAATATATCCGCATGTCGTTGGGCGGACTGCATGATGAGGCTGAAATCCGTGGCCACCGCAAAACCTATATCGGAGCCATGCCGGGCAGAATAATACAAAGTCTGAAAAAGGCAAAATCGTCCAATCCGGTTTTTGTACTGGATGAGATAGACAAGGTAGGTAGGGATTTTCACGGCGACCCCGCTTCCGCACTTCTTGAAGTGCTGGATCCGGAGCAGAACAATGCTTTCTATGACAATTTCATTGAGCTGGAATATGACCTGTCCAGGGCCTTGTTCATTGCCACTGCCAATACCACCAGCACAATCAATCCGGCTCTGCTCGACAGGATGGAGCTGATCAATGTGAGTGGTTACATTCTTGAAGAAAAAGTGGAAATTGCCCGCCGGCATCTGGTACCCAAAGAATTGAAGAATCACGGGCTCAAAGCCACCTCGGTTTCACTTTCCAAAAAAATGCTCGAATACCTTGTTGAAAACTATACCCGTGAATCGGGCGTGCGTGAATTGGATAAAACCATTGCAAAACTGGTGCGGGTAATAGCTAAAAAGGTAGCACTCGGCGAAAACTATGACAAAAAACTCAGGGAAAAAGATATTGAAACCATTTTAGGAGCCCCGAAATATTTGAAAGACAAATACCAGGGTAATGAATTTGCCGGAGTGGTTACAGGTTTGGCATGGACTGCCGCCGGAGGAGAAATTCTCTTTATTGAAACCAGTTTGAGCAAGGGCAAAGGAACGCTTACACTTACAGGCAACCTGGGTGACGTGATGAAGGAATCTGCCGTTATTGCGCTGGAATACATAAAATCGCACGGTGAATTGCTTGATTTGGCTCCTGAAATATTTGAGAACTGGAACATTCATGTGCATGTTCCCGAAGGAGCCATTCCCAAGGACGGACCTTCTGCCGGAATTACCATGGCAACAGCAATAGCCTCTGCCATGACCCAGAGAAAGGTCAGGAAAAATCTGGCCATGACCGGTGAAATTACACTCAGGGGAAAAGTTTTGCCTGTGGGTGGAATCAAGGAGAAAATACTGGCCGCAAAACGTGCCGATATCAAGGAAATCATTCTGTCGGAAGAAAACCGAAAGGATATCGCAGAAATAAATGATATTTACCTGAAAGGGCTCACTTTTCATTATGTCAGCAGCATCATGCAGGTGTTTGAACTGGCCCTGCTTCAGGATAAGGTTAGTAAACCGTTGAAAATCGCCTGATACCGGTTGCCATGCGCTCCTCACCGAAATATTGTTTGATAACTGCGGGCCTTTGCCGTATTTTACACCTAAATTTTAAAACTGTATGAAAATGGCACCAGGTTTATTTTGGGGTGTGCTGCTGGTTCTGATTGGTCTGGCAGCCATATTTAGGGTGGTCTTTGACGTCAATCTTTTCGGGGTGCTTTTTGCACTATTCCTTATTTTTGTGGGGGTAAGCCTGTTGGTAGGCAAACCATGGATGTTCAAGGCTCACAGGGATGAACACAATACTATGTTTGATGATCGGGCAGTAACCAGCCAGCCAAGGGACAACGCAGAATACAATGTGATCTTTGGCAGGTCGGTTTACGATTTCAGAGATGTGCAGTTTCCTGACAATGAGCCCATAAGAATAAAGATCAATACGGTATTCGGTAATTCAGTCATCCGAATCAGCAGGAATACGCCTGTAAAGATCAAATCTGATGCCGTGTTTGCAGGGGCTACCATGCCCGACGGTAATACGGTTGCCTTCGGAACAATTCAGTTTGCCACAGATACGTTCGGAACTTCACTCAACAACCTGATTATTGAAGCTCCGGTTGTTTTCGGCGCACTGCAGGTGAGGGAAGAGTGAATTGGTGAACAATGAGCAATCAGCAATGAACAAATAGCAAAAGGCTGTTTCAATTGCAGACTACCTGGAGGCCGGGACTCAAACTCTCCTGACCGGAAGATGGATGTTTTATTTCTGCTCATAAATACGTATGTTTACTAAAACCAAGGATTACATCATATGGCGAATGATAAAATTAAAACTGCTGTTTTCCCGGGATCTTTTGACCCCTTTACTATTGGACACGAATCAGTTGTGCGCCGTGCCCTGGATATGTTCGACAGAGTAATCGTCGGCATTGGCCATAACACTACCAAAACCAGGTTTATCCCTATTGAGAAGAGCTTGACGGAGATACAAAAAGTATTTGAAGATGCCGGAGGCAGGGTTATTGTTAAGGTGTTCAAAGGACTTACTGTAGATTTCTGCAAAAACGAAAAATCAAGGTACATTCTTCGCGGACTCCGGACGGCAGCCGATTTTGAGTACGAACGGGCCATAGCGCAGACCAATAAAGTGATGTATCCGGATATTGAAACCGTGTTTTTACTTACATTGCCCCAACATACCTTTGTGAACTCTTCAATCATCCGCGAAATCATCAAGCAGGGCGGTGATGCCAGTCTTTTTCTGCCGGCAAAGTTTAGTGTTCATTAGAAATAAGAATGAAATGAACCATGTATTTTTTGTGTTGGCGACGCTGTTCCTGTTGCATTCTGCCGTTTCATCGGGCGGAAACATCACTGTTACAGGTAATGCTCCTTCATACAGGAATACAAAGATCACCTTTTATAAAACTTCGGACTGGATTACAGGAACTGAAGATGTGGTTGGTGAATGCGTGGTTTCTGATAAAGGCGATTTCAACCTGGAAATTTCAATGGATTCTGCCCGTCAGCTATATACCTACCTGGGAATTTACAGAGGCTATTTTTACGTTGAACCCGGGAACACTTATCAAGTAGTGCTTCCCGAGCGACAGGATAAATCACCGGAAGAACGCCTGAATCCTTATTTTGAACCGGTTGAAATACACCTGGGACTGGCAAACTTCAGCAGCGAGGATCTCAACATGCTCATCGTCATGTTCGATGATGCTTATATTCCCTATTACGATAAACATGTGAACAACATCTATCAGAAAACGGATTGGAACAAACTGGAAACGGATATTCAGCAGATCGAAGCACCTTTTCAGCATACGGTAAATCGTTTTTACCGCGATTACCGGAATTACTACTACGGAATGCTGAAGCTGCTGGCTAATCAGCAACGTGTTCAAAGCCTTTCTGATGAATACTTCAACAACCGGCCTGTGTTATACAATAACCCGGTATATGGGGATCTGTTCAACCAGGTGTTTGACAAGTATTTTATTTTCCTGGGCCGATCTGATTCAGGTAAAAGAGTTTACGATGACATCAACAGGGCCGTAAGTTACACCTCTTTGCTACATACCCTCTCGGTGGCCGGTAATTTTAGTAATGACACGCTCAGGGAATTAATCATACTGAAGCAGATTCATGACGAATTTTATGGCAGCCAGTTTTCGCGCAAAGGATTGCTGACCCTGCTTGATTCAGTCATACTGAGAACTGCAATTGGCGAGCACGCAAAAATTGCACGCAACATCCGGCACAAAATAACACGACTTCAGCCCGGGTACGAGCCACCGCAATTTGAACTCTTTGATACGGGTGGAAAATTGGTCCGGTTATCCGATTTCAGGGGCAGGTATGTCTATCTTAATTTCTGCACCTGTCAGAGTTATTCGTGTCTGAACGAATTCAGAATGCTTTCTCCTTTCTTCGAAAGACACAGGGAAAAGATTGAAGTGATTACCATTGCTACAGATCCTGAGGAGGAGATATTCAGGCATTTCCTGAAAAAGAACAAATATGACTGGAAGTTTCTTTATTACAACAATCAGCCTGAAATTCTTAAGGAATACGACATCCGTGCCTTCCCAACCTATTTTCTGATAGGTCCGGATGGGAAATTAATCCACTCTCCCGCGGTTTCTCCGGCTGAGAACTTTGAACAGCGCTTGTTTGAGGTAATGAAAGCCAGGGGCGACCTATAGCAGATTTTTATATTTCAGAATATCGGTAATAGCCGGATAGGTGTTCGATGTGATGATTCCCAGATCCTCTTTCCTGAACCACCTGGTTTCGGTAATGTCTTCGTCAAATTGTGGAACCGGCTCTTCTTTTCCGCGGTATTGCATCTCGAACCAGCCGGTCCTTTTCAACACAGCGGCCTCGTCAATATTGTAAACATGATAGGTTGCCATCAGCGGGCTGATAATTTCAAGTTCTTGAATACCACATTCTTCAGTTACCTCTCTTAGGGCAGCGTCTTCAAAAGTTTCATTGTGGTTAATCTTGCCTTTGGGCAGGTCCCATTTGCCCATGCGTTTGATGAACAGGTACTCGCCGGCCTCATTCTGAACAAGCCCGCCTGCTGCATATACCTGCTGAAAGCATGATTTGAACCGTTCGCGCAGTTCTTCAATATCATAATGAAAAACGAACAGCGTATCAACACATTTCAGGTTCCAGTAAAAGTCAAGCAAATCACTGAGCTCTTCCACATTTTTATACTTGTAGAAAAGCCCGTACTTTGCCTGAAAGTTTCTGATGAAATCGTCAGTCAACAGCACAATCCTCTCGTTGAAAAAAACTTTGTACATTTACTCCATGAAAAAATCCGAAAAATTAATTGCCACCCTTTTGCTTGAATGCAATGCCATTAAACTAAGTCCCGATAAGCCCTTTCAATGGGCATCAGGATGGAAATCGCCCATCTATTGCGACAACCGAAAAACACTGGCATTTCCTCAAATCAGAAAAGCTATCAAATATAGTTTCGCTGAACTTATAAAAGAAAAATTTTTATCAACAGAGGCCATCGCCGGAGTTGCAACTGGTGCCATTGCTCAAGGTGCCCTGGTAGCTGACATGCTCGATCTGCCCTTTATGTACGTAAGATCAGAAGCCAAAGGCCATGGGCTGGAGAATCTTATTGAAGGTGATCCCCAAAAAGGCCAGCAGGTTGTTGTTGTTGAAGACCTGATATCCACCGGCGGAAGCAGTCTGAAAGCTGTTCATGCGCTCAGGCAGTATGGCTGTGAGGTATTGGGCATGGTGGCCATCTTTACTTATGGATTTCCCAAGGCAGAAATGGCTTTTCGGGAAGCCGGGTGCAGTCTCTTTACACTCAGCAATTATGAAGTTTTGGTAGATCTCGCACTTGAAACCGGTTACATTCCGGCAGGCAACCTGGAAACCCTCAGGGAGTGGCGGCAATCGCCCGAAACCTGGAAGGGATGACCTTACACACCTTATATTTTTATATTCATGCTTACACTTAACAGTAAAAAAGGAAAAGCAAACGGCAGCCAGGAACTTGTTTATAATTTTCTGACCGATTTCAGGAACTTCAGTAACCTGATGCCGTCCGAAATGATGCAGCAGGTTGTGCTTACTGATGATACGGTACGATTCAGTATAACAGGATTGGGTAATGTGGGCCTTAAAATCAGCGAAAAGCAGCCGAATGATCTCATGGTGATCAAAGCCACTGAAGACAGTGCGGCTGATTTTACATTCCATGTCCGTATTGCCGCATTAACAGAAAACACATCTCAGGTAAACATTGCACTCGATGCGAACCTGAATATGTTTCTTGAAATGATGGCCCGTTCACCGTTGCAACAGTTTCTCGACCTGATGGCCGACAAAATTGAAACCATTGATTTCTCCGGATGAAATAAGTAAATGGCCCATGCAGGTTACAGCATGTTGTTAAAAGTAATCTCCTTAAATCCGTAGTTTCTGATTTTCCCGTTGCGCTGCAGAACCATCAGTTCGCCGGAGTCAGTAACATCTGTTATTCTGCCTTCGAATTTTCCGCCAGCATCACTGTAATTTGCCCATTTATTAAGTAACCAGAGCCGATTCAGGTAATTGACCTTTACAACGCCATACTTTTCTTCGTACAAGCTGTTGAGGCACGTGTTCAGCCAGCCGGTAAGATTTTCCAGTGTGTGGTCGAGGTCAAATTCGCGATCTGATTCGAGTTTAAGCGATGTTGCGTTGGTAATTCCTTCGGGAAATGCATCCTGGTTCACATTAAGCCCTATACCAATAACCGATGTATTCAGGTTCATTCCCGAAACCGTGTTCTCTATCAGAATGCCCGCTACCTTTTTGTTGTTAATCAGGATGTCATTGGGCCATTTAATTTGCACAGGCCTGACCAGGGTTTCCAGGAATCCGGCAATGCCCCATGAGATGCTCATGGACAGGAAGAATTGCATATCAGCCGGAAACGATTGCGGTTTGAGGATGATGCTGAATAAGAGGTTTTCGCCGGCACCACTGATCCAGGTATTGGAACCCTGACCTTTACCCCGGGTCTGATAAGCTGACAAAATTACAGTGCCGTCTTTGGCAGTTCCTTTAGCCAGAAGAGCCGCCGCGTAATTGTTGGTGGAATCCACAGAGTCCAGTTTCAGCAAGGGTTCACCAAGGATTATTTTTTTCATGCGCAATGAATTTGTTTCAACTGACAAGAACAGGTTGCTTTTGGTACTGTAATTGTAATTAAAATTTAGGCATATTCTGAATTTTATTGAAACGGGGATTAAAATAGTGTGTTAATGAAGCCTCACCCCAAAAGATAAATTCATTATTTTTGTATTCTGAAATTTAAAACTCATCCGGCTTGGGAAATTACGATCAATTGTTAGCCAGTATCAATGAAGGATTACTTGAAAAGAAGGGTAAAGAGGTTGTAAATGTGGACTTGAGGAAGCTGGATTATGCAGCCTGTGATTGTTTTATCATCTGTCATGGTGATTCGGCAACTCAGGTCAGGTCATTGGCAGACTCTGTAGTAGATAATGTTGAAGAAAAGCTGAAAATAAAAGTCAGTCACAGGGAAGGACTTGAGAATGCCCAATGGATATTGCTTGATTATGGCAGTATGGTGGTGCATATCTTTCAGAAAGAAGCCAGGGAGTATTACCGACTCGAGGAATTGTGGGGCGATGCCGATATGACCATGATCCGCGATGAATAACATGGAAAAAGAAGAACATGGAAGAAAATAACGATTCAAAACAGAAATCTGAAGGAAATAAGGAGAACAACGGGTCGAAAACCCCGGGCAACCTGCTGGGAAACAAAAAGCCCAAGTTCAACGCGCTTTGGATATACATTCTCATTGCAGCTGCCATACTCCTGATTTATTTTTTTGACTCGGGACAGGGTCCGGTTCCAATCGACTGGAAGTTTTTCCGCAATGAACTGTTGTTGCAAAAGGAGGTAAAAGAAATCAAAGTAGTTAATGAACAGTATGTTGAAATTTATGTAAAAGAGGAGATGCTTGAACAACCCAAGCATCAGAAGAATCTGAGTAAAAAGCTCAATTCCTTTTCCAAGGTAGGTCCGCATTATACAATGACCATTGCATCAAACGACAATTTTTCAAAGAACCTTGAAGAAGCTCAAGCTGATCTCCCCGAAGCGGAAAGAGTTTATCCCGAATACGTGAGAAAAAGAACCTTTGGTGATTCAATGTATCTGCTGCTTCCCCTGATTATCCTGGTTGTTTTTTACCTGGTTATTTTCAGGAGAATGGGCGGAGGTAGCGGAGGTGGAGGAGGTACCAACATATTCAACGTAGGGAAGTCGAAAGCCCGGATATTTGACAAAGATGAGAACATCAGGCTCGATTTCAAAGACGTGGCTGGGCTGGAAGAAGCCAAAATGGAGGTTAAGGAAATAGTTGATTTTCTGAAGAAGCCAAAGAAATATACCGACCTGGGGGGCAAAATCCCCAAAGGTGCTTTGCTGGTTGGCCCTCCGGGAACGGGTAAAACCTTGCTGGCCAAGGCTGTAGCCGGAGAAGCACACGTCCCGTTCTTCTCCCTTTCAGGCTCTGACTTTGTAGAAATGTTTGTTGGTGTGGGCGCATCGCGCGTACGCGACTTGTTCAAGCAGGCAAAAGAAAAAGCACCCTGCATTGTATTTATCGACGAGATAGATGCCATTGGCCGTGCCCGGGGCAGAAATCCAAACATGGGAGCCAACGATGAACGGGAAAATACGCTGAACCAGCTTCTTACCGAGATGGATGGCTTTGCATCCAATGCCGGAGTAATCATTCTGGCGGCTACCAACAGGGCTGACATTCTGGATAAAGCACTGCTGCGTGCCGGACGGTTTGACAGGCAGATTTATGTGGAATTGCCGGATCTCAATGAACGCAAAGAAATTTTCAAGGTACACCTGCGACCTTTGAAAATTGATAAAGAGCTTGATGTAGATTTTCTTGCCCGACAAACACCCGGATTTTCAGGTGCCGATATTGCCAATGTATGTAACGAGGCTGCCCTGATTGCTGCACGCAAGAACAAAAAGTCGGTGCAGAAACAGGATTTCCTGGATGCTGTTGACCGTATTGTGGGCGGATTGGAGAAGAAGAACAAGATCATCAGCCTGGACGAGAAAAAGACCATTGCCTACCACGAGGCAGGCCATGCCACTGTGAGCTGGATGCTTGAACACGCCAGTCCGCTGGTTAAAGTAACCATCATTCCCCGTGGAAAATCACTGGGCGCAGCCTGGTACCTGCCCGAAGAAAGGCAGATCACCACACGCGACCAGCTTTTACAGGAGATGACGGCTACACTGGGGGGTCGGGCTGCCGAGCAAATCATCTTTGGCAAGTTATCCACGGGTGCTCTGAATGATTTGGAAAGAGTTACCAAGCAGGCCTATGCCATGGTTGCCTATTTCGGGCTCAGTGAAAAAATCGGCAACATGAGCTTCTATGATTCCTCGGGGCAGAGTGAGTATTCCTTCCAGCGCCCTTACAGCGATAAAACGGCAGAACTGATTGACGAAGAGGCAAAATCTATTGTGGATTTGCAATATGTTGAAGCCATGAATATTCTTAACCAGCATAAAGAAGGACTGGTTCAGCTTGCCGATCAGCTTCTTGAAAAAGAAGTTATCTTCACGGAAGACCTCGAAAAAATCTTTGGAAAACGTATATTTAAAGCTGATGTTTCCAGGGAAACCGAAAGGAAAGAGGATGTGAAGGCTGTTGAGGATGAAAACACCGCAGAATGAATGGATGGTGGCGTTTACAGCAGACAGGCAGTATCTTGCCGAAATAGCTGTGAATATACTTGGTGATGCAGGTATTGATTCCTATATTGTGAATAAGACTGATTCAGTATTGCTTGTTGGCGATATCGAAGTATATGTAAAACAGGATATGTTAATCAAGGCAAAACACCTGCTTAAAGATTTAGAAGCTTGAAAAACTTGTTTCAAAGAACCATTTCGGGCATTGTTTACCTGATTATACTGATAGGTTCCCTGTTTCTGGGAAAATTTGCATTTGGCATCGTCTTTCTCACAGCCTGCATTCTTGCCCTTTCCGAGTTTTATGATCTGGCTGGTGTAGGCCGTTCCTCAAAGCTTGCACTACCGGGCTTAATTGCCGGAGCTTTAACTTATGTTGTTGTTTTTCTCACTGTTTCAGGACTTCTGGAATACAGGTACCTGGCTTTAACTGCGGTAATTCCTGTTTTGGTTATGATTTATGCACTGTATCATCCTGCCGTTAGTGTAACCGATGCTGTATCAAAGATTTTTCTTGGATTACTATACATCGTTGCGCCATTGTGCATCATGATTTATCTTGTATTTCCAGCCGTCAACACCGGCGCCTATACGCACAGGATTGTACTGGGTATCCTCACCCTGGTATGGATTAATGATACAGGAGCCTATGTAACAGGGTCAGCCTTCGGCAGGCATAAATTGTTTCCGCGTATTTCCCCGAAGAAATCGTGGGAGGGTTTGTTTGGGGGCACGCTGTTCACTGTGGCAGCCGCATTTTTTATGAACAGGATTATGGGTATGCTCACAATACCCGACTGGCTGTTGCTTGCTGCTGTAGTTTCGGTTTTCGGGGTATTTGGTGATCTGGTGGAATCACTCATCAAAAGAAAAGCCGACCGGAAGGATTCGGGAACCCTGATACCCGGGCATGGAGGAATACTCGACCGAATCGACTCGGTTTTGTTTGTTATGCCGGTGGCTGTGGCCTACCTGATGGCCAGGGGTCTTTAGATAACCTGCAGCTTTTTACCTACTTTTATAAATGCGTTAATGGCTTGTTCCAGATTTTCACGGGTATGCGCTGCGGAAAGCTGAACCCTGATTCGTGCTTCACCTTTGGGTACAACCGGATAGTAAAATCCGATCACATATATCCCTTCTTCGAGCAGGGCAGCTGCGAAATCCTGAGAAAGGCGGGCGTCAAACAGCATGATGGCTACAATGGCGCTTTTTGAAGGCTTGATGGTAAACCCCGCTCTTACTATTTCCTTCCTAAAAAAATCTGTGTTCTGGTGCAACCGGTCCTGTAACTCTGTTGTTACATTCATCATGTCGAATAGGGCAATCCCGGCGCCAACAATGGCAGGCGGTATTGAATTTGAGAACAGGTAAGGCCGGGAGCGTTGACGCAACAATTCGATAATTTCTTTACGGCCGGTTGTGAAGCCTCCTATGGCGCCGCCAAAGGCCTTTCCCAGGGTGCCGGTGATGATGTCCACCTGGCCGCGTATGTTATACAATTCAGTAACGCCTCTGCCTGTGTTTCCTACAACTCCGGCCGAATGGCATTCATCAACCATGACGAGTGCATCATATTTTTCTGCCAGGCTGCAAATCTTGTCTACAGGTGCAACATTACCATCCATGCTGAAAACTCCATCGGTCACAATAATGCGGAACCGGCATGAGGCTGCTTTTTTTAGTTGTTCTTCCAAATCTGCCACATCGGCATTGGCATAACGGAACCGTTGCGCTTTGCAAAGCCGCACTCCATCAATAATCGAAGCGTGATTCAGCGAATCGGAAATGATGGCATCCTCTTCTCCAAACAAGGGCTCAAATACGCCGCCATTTGCATCAAAGCAGGCAGCATACAAAATGGTATCTTCTGTACCAAAAA
This sequence comes from Bacteroidales bacterium, assembly GCA_016926375.1. Taxonomy (GTDB): domain Bacteria; phylum Bacteroidota; class Bacteroidia; order Bacteroidales; family UBA10428; genus UBA5072. The sequence goes on along the minus strand of JAFGOR010000007.1, from coordinate 15,739 downwards.
ACCGGGCTATTTTTTCTTCCAGCTTCTTATGTAAATCAGTTGTTCCACAAATGAATCTTACTGAAGACATTCCGAAACCATGTGTATCGAGGGTTTCATGCGCAGCCTCAATCAATGCCGGATTTGATGATAAACCCAGGTAATTGTTGGCACAGAAATTCAGCACTTCCTTTCCGTTGTCAAGTTTGATTAATGCGTCCTGCGGTGACACAATTATTCTTTCGTTTTTAAACAGGCCTGCATCAGCAATAGCCTTCAGTTCCTGCTGGAGATGGAGTTTTACTTTTCCGTACATAATCGTTTGTGTTATTCAAAACTGGACATTAAAAGGTTCATTTTAAACCTTATTTCTGATTTCTTCAATCATGCTGTCGGTGATTTGTTGTAAATCAAACCTGGGTTTCCAAATGATACTGGTTCGAAGTTCGCTGTCGTCAATGCTGCTGGGCCAGCTCTCGGCTATGGATTGCCTGAAATCAGGATGATAGGTGATATCGAAACCCGGGATGTGTCTGCGGATGTCCACAGCTACCTGGCGTGGGGTCAGACTGGGTCCGGTGATGTTGTATGAAGAATGACAGGCCAGGTTGGCCTTATCGGTTTCCATTAGCTTGATTGTTGCGTTAATGGCATCTTCCATAAACATCATGGGAAGTGAAACATCTTCACTCAGAAAACAATTGTAACTCTTTTTTCGAACGGCTTCAAAGTAAATTTCAACAGCCCAGTCGGTAGTTCCTCCTCCCGGTTCTGTTTTATAACTGATTAACCCCGGATAACGCAGGCTCCGGATATCAATATTGTATCTTTTATGGTAATATTCGCACCACCGTTCTCCTGCAAGTTTGCTGATTCCATATACTGTTGAGGGTTCCATAACGGTCAGCTGGGGGGTGCCGGTTTTTGGGGTGGAATTTCCAAACACTGCAATCGAGCTGGGCCAGAAAACCTTTCGGACATCTTCAACCAGTTTGGCCACCTCAAGGATATTCATCAGGCTGTCCATATTGATATGCCAGGCCTGGGTGGGCAGTTTTTCGGCATTTCCTGACAACACGGCCGCCAGATGGTATATTTGAGTGATCTTGTTGCGGATTACAAAATGAATCAGATGTTTGTCATCCATCACGTCCAACAGCTGAAAAGGGCCACTTTCCTTAATATCGGCCGGGGCATCCTTAACATCAGTGGCAAAGACGTTGGAATTGCCGTAAATTTTTCGGAGTTCCAGGGTAAGTTCCGACCCGATTTGCCCTGCTGCACCAATGATCAGTATTCTTTCCATAAAGCAGTTATAGATCAACTAAGTTAATCCAAAACAGAAGTTAAAAAAAATGACCTTTGGCAGGAATATGCTGCAACAGGCGGAAATAAAAAAAACACCTGCCACAGGCACTAAAGCCGTCGACAGGTGTTTTTTCCGCAAAAGGGAATGTGCTGTTAATAGAATTCCCTGCGGTTATCTTTTACCTTAGCCAGATCCTTGAGCGCTTCATAGGCAAAATAGTTGGCCCTGGCAGCATAATTGCGTTCTACAAAGTTCCGTGCAACAGCATCTGTTTGAATGTCTGATGCAGCCGGTTCAGCAATGTTATTTACTGAAATTACATACACACCGTTTTCTCCGGAGATGGGCTCCGAGAGGGTGCCTTTTTGCATGGCCATGGCAGCAGCAATAACATTGGGTTCAATGCCTGCTGTTCCGAGGGACGTGGATGAAAACCTGATGCCGCTAACCGGTTCAGCCTGCACGCCTAATGACCTGCCCAAATCTTCGATAGTTTTGACGCCTGCTTTTTTCTCATTGATTTTTGCAATCAGCAGTTCAGCTTTTTTCTGCTGTCTGACCCTGTTCTCAACATCAGCCCTGACATCGGCTAATGGAGCAGGTCCTTCTTCTCTTACTTTCTCAACAGTAGCAACAACATACCGGTTACCCAAATCAAATACGGATGAAACATCCTTTTCTTCAGCTTTGTAAGCCCAGCTCACAAGTTGCCTTGCCTGCTGCAGGTCGTTAACGCGCTTGTCCATGGGGCCCAGATTCAGAGCTACCTGCATATTGCGGGTGAGTTTCTGTTCTTCCACCGCTTTCATGAATTTTTCGTAGGTATCATTCTTGCCGGCGAATTCGTTGGCCTGTATGTAGTAACCATGATCGGTTTCTTCACTGGGTAACACATTTTTCACCAGGGTACCTATCTGAACTTTCCGGGAAGGTCTCGATTGGTCAAGAATCTGAACAACATGAATGCCGTATTGGGTGACCACTTTCTTTACATCTCCCTTTTTACCCAGGAAACAGGTGTCATTAAAAGGTTTCACCATGTCACCATCCTTGAACCAACCCAGGTCACCTCCGCTCTGTGCCGAGCCGTCGCCGGAATACATCATGGCCAGCATGGCAAAATCGCTTCCTCCTTTGATCATGGTCACCAGACTGTCGGCTAATTTGAAAAGTTGCTCCGCATTTGCCTGCTGAGCCCTCAACAGAATATGGCGGGCTTTAACCGAATCGGGCAGGTACTTAATGTTGGCAAGCCGTGAAATACGGTAGGAATTATCCATGAAATAGGGCCCAAAGGAAGCACCTTTTGCTGCATTAAACAACACATCATCCAGCGTATCGGGCAATTCTCCGGCGCCGTAATTCTTCTCATCAAAGGATAAATCCGATTCCATGATGACAAAATTTTCAATGTCTTCGGCGGCCTCGAATTCAGGTCTGATTTGGTTAATCCATTGTTCAGCTGCCTGAAAGTCGGCCTGAGACGGAACAACTTCATAACTTACATAACGAATATCCCTGGATTCCTTTTGTTTGAAAAGGTTGATATGCTCCTTATAATATTTGCTGATATCCGCATCTGAAACCCGAATAGCCGAATCGGAAATTGTGCTGAACCGCTGAACAATAAAATTCAAATCAGCAGTACGGGAATTCTCCAGGTTTTGCTTTTCAGTTTCGAATGTTGTTGCGTAAAGTCCTTTTCTAACCAGGTTGTTGTATTTGATGTTTTTGCGTTGCCTGTATATCTCGTTTTCCACATAAAGGTAAAACCTGGTTTCCTCACTTTCCACCTCATCGTCTTTAATACGCTGCAAAAAGGCATTTAGTGCCGGCCGGTTGAGTATGCCGGTTTGCTGGTCAGTAAAAATCTGTGAGATGAAAGGATGGGGGTTCTCACCCTGAATCATGTTGCCAAGTTCTTCAGCGGAAACATCAAGTCCGATTTTGCCATACTGCTTTTCCAGCAGCATGTCCTGGATCATGTTCTCCCAGGTAACGGATCTGATCTGGTCAACCGTTTCTTCATTCAGGCTTTCCTGTCCGCTTTGGATTTTCTGAATATCCACCAGTTCCTTAACCTTGGTTTCGTATTCTGTATACGGAACAGATTTTCCCGAAACTTCAGCTATTTCAAATTTCGACCTGGTAAATAGAGAACCGCTGGAATCAAGAAAATCACTCAAAACGAATGCTAGTAATGCCAAACCTATTACAATGGCCAGCAAAAGGCCGGCTCTGACTCTTAATCTTTCTAAAACTGCCATGTAGTAACTTCTGTTAAAATGTTCAAAAAAATCGGGTACGAATATAGCAATTAATCTTATTTATAAAGAATGAAAAATAAAAATAAGGAGGTTGATTAACATGAGGATTGTTGGCATTCAGCACCTTTATTCCTGAATGGTTTTCATCTGGACAAGCTCAATGCGGGTGCGACTTACTTTGAGAACCCGGAATTCGAATTTGCCGGTAATTATTTTGTCATTCACTTTGGGGATATTCTGATTTACAAAAATAATATATCCTGCCAGGGTGTCATATTCCTCTGATTCGGGCAACCCCAAATTATAGGTTTCATTCAGATAATCAATTTCCAGTCGGCCCGAAAAGATATAATGTCCCTTTTCCGGATTTTTCTCAACAAACTCATCAATATCATGTTCATCATCAATCTCTCCGAAGATTTCCTCCATGATGTCCTCTATTGTTAGCATGCCTGAAATACCTCCGAACTCATCCACAACCACGGCAATACTCCTGTGTTCCTGGATGAATTTTTTGAGCAGTTTGTTTGCTTTCATGGTTTCGGGGATAAAAGCAATTTCCATCATCATCGATTTGATGTTGGCCGGGTTTTTAAATAACTCCTTTGAAGTAACATAACCAACAATATTATCAATATTATTCTCGTAGATGAGCACTTTTGAGAAACCGCTGTCGATGAACTTCTGACGCAGGGTTTCGATAGAATCTACTACGTCCGCTGCTACCATTTCTGTGCGTGGTATCATACAATCCCTGACCTTGACATTGGAAAACCCCAGGGCATTTTGAAACAGTTTTATTTCAGCCATGTCTTCATTCCGGTGCTCTCCTTTAATATCCTGGCTTTCATCAATCAGGTGGTGCAGGTCGACTTTCCCAAAAACCACCTGATCATACTGGTCAGTTTCATCAGTCCTGATAATCGCTTTCAGAATGAGGTTCGACAGCCTGTGAATGGCCAAACTAAGAGGATAAAGAATGATAAAAACCAACAACAGGGGGAACGACATGAAACGAAGTGCAAGGTTGGGATTGATCCTTACCAGTGCCTTGGGCAGAAATTCAGCCAGTAGCAGAACAATCAGGGTTGATAACAACGTTTGAACAGCCATTACTCCGGTATCGGAGTTGATAAAGCTGCTGAAGAACGGATCAAGCCAGCGCGATATAAATATACCGTATATGACAATGGCAATATTGTTACCCAGTTGAATGGTGGCAATATATTGTCCTGAGTAATCCTGAAAGATGCCAATGATTCTTGAAGACAGCAGGCCCTGTTTGCGTTCAAGACGGAGCCTGAGTTTATTCGAAGCCAAAAATGCAATTTCCATACCTGCAAAAAAAGCGGCAAGTATCAGCATGGAAATAATAACTAGCAATTGGCTCATATTAAAACATGTTTCAATTACTGATCTGTTGGGTTCCCGGATGGCAGGTCGGGAACATTTACCTTTCCTTTAAGACCTTTCAACTCCCAATGGCTGAGGTCTTCCTGAGCCTCAAAACCGTACTCTCCTGTAAAAACTCCGTTGGGGTTGGTCATTTTGGTAAAGTTATCGGAATATACTTTTTTCTCCCGCTGATTCCAAAACATGTGTTCGGTTTCAAGCTTTTTTCCTTCCGAAGGTGATTCTGCAACCACCTGGTTCCTGGCTTCCCACAATTGCCGGTTCTCATAAAATATGGCATACTTTGCCTGGATGAATGATTTTGGCCGTCCTGAAGCGTCATAGAAAACAGTTTTCATTCCCTGGGGAAATTCATAGTAAGGTTCTTCCCTGCGCAGATACTGATGCACTTCAGGTGCGGTAATCCTTCCTTTGAGTATTCCCGAATCAGTAAATGTCAACTCAATATTAAAACCCGACAGATCAGGCAGGTCAAGCTCGTTGGTGAGCGCCTTAACCATTTCGATATCATTTTTACAGGCAGTCATTGGCCAGATGATGATGACCGACAGGGTGAACAACCTGACAAGTATTAAGCTTTTATATTTCTTTCTAAAAGGCATCATTGTTTTTCCCCGGAAGTGTTGAATTCCAAAATGGAGTTTAGTCCGGCAAGTACCAATTCGGGTTGTGCAAATATGGGTCTTTTTAAGCGGGAAACAAAAAATCCGGCATCGCCACCGGTAATAATGAATTTACAACCGGGATACAGTTGTTCGTATACATCCATATATCGGTCGATTTCATAAGTGATTCCCTGCTGAACTCCTGCAGTAATGGCGGTTCCTGTATCGGTTCCAAATTCCGGGTAAGTAGTATCTGCCGCAACCATCGGAAGTTTATCTGTATAATCATGCAAGGCCCTGAAACGCGTCTGCATTCCGGGTGAAATATTGCCCCCAAGAAACTCTCCCCGGGCCGTAAGCAGATCAATGGTAATTGCTGTTCCCATATCGATAATCAGTACATGGGAACCCGGGAAAATAAGGTGCGCACCGGCTGCTGCTGCAATCCGGTCAAGCCCCAATGTTTCGGGGGTTTTATACAGTACTTTTACAGGAAGCGGAGTGTTCTTATTCAGGAATACCAGTTCATTAAAACTTTTTATGAAAATATCCCGGTACTCCGGTACCAGACGTCCTACTGCAGAAACGATTGCTTTTTGGGCAGGTATCTTTTCAATCATGCTGATAATCTCGGGGAAAGCGCTTTTTTCCCTGCGGAAATCCTCAACAAGGTTGCCTTTGCCGTTAAAAGTAGCCAGCTTGATATGGCTGTTTCCAATGTCGATTACCAGATTCATACGCATTAACGCAAGCAGGTTACAAAGTTACCGAATAACTGATGTATTTCAAAATAGCTGATCCGCTGCCGGGGTATTATTAAGGGGTTCTTTTTCATCGGTTGTGCAGTACAATCTCATAGATTGACCTGAGTTTGATTAGTCCCAGTGCAAATGACAATAAGGTTCCGCCCAGAAGATAGATGCCAAATGAAAAATACCAGGCCAGATTGAAGCCGGCCGAAAGCATACTTCCGGCAGCCATCAGAATTATAAACAGGGCCAGTTTGGCCAACAGCCCAAAGTCAGTTTTAAATCTGAAGATTCGCTTGGTTAATGCAATCTGGTATACGGCAGTAAAAAGTTGTGTGCTGGCATTGGCAACAGCAGCTCCTGTAATGCCGTACCTCTTAATTAATAAAATATTCAGCGTGATGTTAATAATTACCGCAATGATGGCCATGGTGTTGAGATGTTTCAGGCTTCCGTTTGCCGTAAGCAGGGTGCCAAAAATATAGGTGATGCAAATTCCCAGGAAACTGAAAGCATGGATCCCCAAAATCTGAGATGACCTCTGAATATGTTCCTGATAAAGGGCGTCCATGATTTCCAGCCGAAAACTAATGCATCCGAAGGTGATCATAATGGCCGGCACTATCAGCAGGGTAAGCGACAAACGGGTGAGGTGTTCTACCGATTCGCCCTGTTTGATCATTTTGGAGAATACAGGAAGCAAAATCACAGTGAAAAGGTATCCGTAATTGGACAGTATCTCAATAACCCTGAAACTTTGTGCATATATTCCGGCCTGTATCTTACCATCATCCAGCAACTTTCCGAGCATAACCGAATCAATTCTGAGGTAAATGGCCATGAGCAGAATAAGCATGGCATAAGGCATGGTTTTCAGCAATATAATTTTATAATACCTGAGATTAAAACGGAACCTGACCGTGTCGGTTTTTGAAAAAACCAGTGAAAAGGCAAAACTGGCACCTATCAGGTAAGCAGCAGTTTGTGAGAAAACAAGCCATTCAATCCGGAATGCACTTCGGGTAACCGGATCCAGTAACAGGAATCCGCAAATTACGATAACCACAAACCGGTCAATCACCGACACAATACTATCAGCTCCGAAAAGGTGCATTCCTCCTAAATTTGCTCTCAGATACAGGATAAAGCTTGCCAGGAACTGATTAAACATAAGCACAAGCAGAATTTTGAATTCATGTGCCTGCCAGCCCATGAAATATCCTGCGGCAGAACATATCAGAAAGTAAAGCACCCCGAGTAGCAGCTTCAGCGGAAGAATATTGGAAAAGTATTTATTAAGCAGCTGGCTGTGCCTGGCAATTTCACGCCGGCTGAAGTTCTCAATCCCCAGGTCGAGCAGTATCTGAAAAATAATGGAAAAGTTGAGCAGAATAAAGTAATTGCCGTATTCGCTTGCGCCAACTGCATTTTGTACACCCACATCAATACCAAATGCGTAGATGGGCTTAATCAGCAGATTCAGTAATAAAAGAAGGGCAAGATTTGTGACAAATTTCCTTTTCAAAGCTGTCGAAAATTGTTTTCTTTACAAAAGTAGAAAGTATTTGCAAATACTGAAAGCACAATCCGTTATTATGCGCTTGCTTAAAAGTTTTCATACACCGGGGATGCCTGAAGCAGGATGTGATGAAGCCGGACGCGGATGTCTTGCCGGACCTGTTTTTGCAGCTTCGGTAATCCTGCCGGAGGACTATCATCATCCCCTACTGAACGATTCCAAGAAGCTTACTTCCCGGATCAGGGAAAAACTGAGGACTGAAATAGAAAAACATGCAATTGCCTGGGCAGTAGCGCAGGTGGATAACCTGAAAATAGATGAGCTGAATATCCTGCGGGCTTCCATACTGGCTATGCATCAGGCATTGGACCAGTTGTCCGTTTGCCCTGCTCATATCCTGGTCGACGGAAACCGTTTCTTCCCATTCCGAAATATTCCCTATACTTGCATTGTGAAAGGCGATGGAATTTATGCCTCGATTGCAGCGGCCTCTGTACTTGCAAAAACCTGGCGTGATGAGTATATGCTCCGGCTTCATAAGGAGTTTGGGTGTTATGCCTGGGATCGGAATAAAGGGTACCCGACTGTCCGGCATCGCGAAGCAATTGCCAGATACGGGATTTCAGCGTATCACCGGAGAAGTTTTTCGCTGCTGAATCAACAGCTTGAATGCAATTTTTAAAATGTATATAAGATTAAATTGAAGATTTATTTATGAAAGAGATGAGAATTTGGACACTGGGTGTTTTGTTATTGCTGAACACAGGCCTGAAAGCCGATGAAGGAATGTGGCTGTTGCCGCTGATCGAAAAGCTGAATATTGATACCATGCATACCATGGGATTAAAACTCACCGCTGAAGATATATACAGCATCAACAACAGCAGCCTGAAAGACGCCATTGTTATTTTTGGCGGCGGTTGTACCGGCGAAATTGTTTCTGAAAACGGTTTGCTGCTCACCAACCATCATTGTGGTTACGATGCCATTCAGAATCACAGCAGCACAGAACACAATTACCTGGCCGACGGATTCTGGGCCGGTAAATATGAGGAAGAGCTTCCTAACCCTCAGTTGAGAGCCACTTTCCTGGTAAGGATTGAAGACGTTACCAATATTGTATTGTCGGGTATTGCAGATACAGTTCCGGAAGATATCCGGATATCCCTTACAGCGCCGCGGATGGACTCCATTGCTGCTGCAGCTGTTACAGGAACACATTACGAAGCCAGGGTAAGATCCTTTTTTGGCGGGAATAATTACTACCTGCTGGTTTACGAAGTTTTCACCGATGTAAGGCTTGTGGGTGCGCCCCCTTCTTCCATAGGCAAATTCGGTTACGATACTGACAATTGGGTTTGGCCGCGCCATACCGGTGATTTCAGTGTGTTCAGGGTTTACAGCAGCCCCGATGGCAAACCCGCAGAATACAGTAAAGATAATGTTCCGCTGAAGCCGAAACACTTCCTTCCGGTTTCACTTAAAGATCGGAAAATGGATGACTTTGCCATGGTTATGGGTTACCCGGGAAGAACAAACCGCTATATGACCTCCTGGGAAATTCAGGAACTCACGACAATTACCAATAAAAACCGGATTGAAATCCGTGGCCAAAAGCAGGAGATACTTCAACGGGATATGCGTGCCAATGAAAAGGTGAATATTCAGTATGCTTCAAAATTTGCATCATCCTCCAATTACTGGAAATACTCTATCGGACAAAACCTGGGATTAAAACGCCTCGGCATTTTGGCTAAAAAGCAACAGGAAGAAGCGGAATTTACAAATTGGGTGAATGCCGATACCCTACGCAAGGGCAAATATGGTGATGCACTTAACTTCATCCGGGAGGCAGTTGAAAAACGCTCATCTTATACACATGTCATTCAGTATGTAAATGAGTGTTTCCTTTCGGGTTCCGAAATTATCGGTTTCGCATACAGGTCATATGGTTTATACAATGCATTAAAAAATGATCCGGACAACAGGGCTCTTGCCGATTCCCTGGCCCGAATGCTGCATGCCAGATGGGAGGATTTCTACAAAGAATACAGCGTGGCAACCGACAGGAAGGTGGTCCCTGCTATGCTGAAGCTATACCGCGACCAGGTGCCTGCAGCGTATCACCCCGGCTTTTATTCACAAATCAACAGCAAATACAAAGGTAACTTAGACGCTTATGCAGAAGATCTTTTTTCCAGGACCATCTTTGCTGACCCTAAAAAGTTTGAAAATTTTGTCCGAAAGCCGTCGCTGAAGATTTTGGAAAATGACCCGGCACTGAAAGCAGCTATTTCAATTATTGAGGTTTACAGAAATGTTTATTATTCTGAAGCTGCCTATGATGTTGTTTATGACAGGGGCCACCGGCTTTATATTGCGGGATTGAAAGAAATGTATGCAAACCGCAATTTTTACCCCGATGCCAACTCCACCATGCGTCTGACTTACGGAAAAGTCAGGGATTATGTTGCCCGCGATGCCGTTCACTATGATTATTACACCACACTCCAGGGTATCATGGAAAAAGAAGATCCGGATAACTGGGAATTTGTGGTTCCCGAAAAACTAAGTGAGCTCTACCGGAAAAAGGATTACGGACCATACGGCGTCAACGGAACCATGCCGGTTTGCTTTATAACCGACAACGACATCACCGGCGGCAACTCAGGAAGCCCAGTAATCGACGGTGACGGCAACCTGATCGGGCTTGCATTCGACGGTAACTGGGAGGCAATGAGCGGAGACATTGTGTTTGAGCCCCAGTTGCAGCGTTGTATCTGTGTGGATATCAGGTATGTATTATTTATTATGGACAAATTCGCAGGAGCTACCCACCTGGTGAACGAAATGAAAATAATCCGGTAAGCTTTTTTTAATTCAGAGGTCTTAATTTTACCATATGGAAATCAGAATATTGGATGTCTTATCTGTTTTTATGGTGCTCTTTGCCGTGATTGACATCACCGGTTCCATTCCCTATATTCTTGAATTAAAGCGTAGATCGGGTGAAATAGAAGCAGGAAAAGCCTCGCTTGTTGCCTATGCAATTCTGCTTCTATTTCTATTTGTCGGAGAGCCTTTTCTGAAGCTGTTTGGTGTTGATGTCAATTCATTTGCCATTGCGGGCTCCTTTGTGCTCTTATTTCTGGGGCTGGAGATGGTTCTGGGAATAGAGTTCTTCAAGTATGAATCACTGAAACACTCCTCTATATTTCCCCTGGCCTTTCCGCTTATTGCAGGAGCAGGAAGCATGACCACCATTATTTCGCTCAAGGCTGCCTACAGCCTGTGGACCATTTTTATTGCGCTAAGCCTGAATATGCTTTTCGTTTATCTTGTACTCAGGGCTACACGGCTGGTAGAGCGCATCCTGGGGCCAACCGGAATACTGATTCTCACAAAGGTATTTGGCATCATCCTGTTGGCAATTGCCATTCGCCTGTTTCTGTCAAATACGGGAATTTCGCTCCCCAATGCAACATAAGGTAACTATATACACAGACGGAGCGGCAAGCGGAAATCCTGGTCCCGGTGGATTTGGCGTTGTGCTCCTGTCGGGAAAGCACCGGAAAGAATTGTCGGAGGGCTTTCGCCATACCACCAATAACCGAATGGAACTGCTGGCCGTGATCTCCGGCCTTGAAGCACTTAAAAGCGAAAATTGCCTGGTGACCATTTATACCGATTCTAAATATGTTGCTGATGCCGTTGAGAAGAAATGGGTATTTGCATGGGAAAAAAAAGGCTTTGCAGGAAAAAAAAATCCCGATCTGTGGCGCCGGTTCCTTCAGGTTTTCAGAAAACACCAGGTAAGATTCGTATGGATAAAGGGACATGCAGCTATTCCTGAAAACGAGCGCTGCGATTCACTGGCAGTGGCTGCTTCACAAAAGAACCTGTTGCAGGAGGATGTCGGTTATGGAAATGACTGAATTGCGATGCACCCCGTAACCCTGAGCGGTTGATATACGTTTTATCATATAATGAATTAAAAATAACTTAACTTTAAGAAACTAACCTCATTGACCTGTTGAAAAATAGCACTGTTATTGACTATAGCGGCATAATTCAGTATGAAACTATTGGTGAGCTGATTCATACGCTGAAAAGTCAGGTTCACGCCCTGGGTATTCAGATAGGTACTTACAAAAGAATTTTGCTTGTAATGATCGAGGCACTTGAAAACATCATGAAACATAGCTGGAAACCAACAGGCATAGTTTACAATGAGCACGATTATATTTCTACCTTGTCCATCACCAGAGAAGAACATGCATTCAAATTATGTTCTTCAAATGTATTGCATAACAGTGCATTGCCGCTGCTCCGGAAAAAACTCGATCACCTGAATTCGATGAATAAACAGGAAATTAAAGATTTGTACAAGGATACTATTACCAACGGTGAATTTACCAATACCGGTGGAGCCGGCTTGGGGCTGATAGAAATAGTAAAAATTACGGGAAATAAAATCGGCTATGAATTCTTTCCTTTAAACGAAGCCTGCAGCCGGTTCACGTTATATGCTACAATTGATGAAAGCCGCAGCTGAAGCACAATGATCAGGGCGTTTTATCGGCACGCACAACAATCTTCCATTCAGTCAGTTCGTTGAGTGCATGCTTTACTTCACGCCGGCAATCATCTTCCGATAAGTAATACTTCTTTGACAAATTATTCACAATTGTTGTCAGATGCTGTTTGCGGTAGGCAGCCATAACCAGGTCAGCATACAACTCCCTGAATTCGTGCTTCACGATTGTTCCGTCTTTTTCTGTGGTGCTCACAATTACTGTTCCATTCGACATTCTTTTTACTTTGTATACCGGATTCAGGACAACCCTGCTTTTTTGTAAGGAATTTGAAGAATCACCGGCAAGAATTCCGGATGGAAATAGCAGCGAAAAGGTAAATATGCTGAGAAACAATAATTTATTAATTTTAATACGATGCATGGGTAGGAGTGGTTTAGGATATTAGGTCTGTTAAAAACGTCACGACATCCGAAAATAGTATCTGCATTAAATAGGGTATGTAAAATTACAGATCATATAAACTATAAACAAATCATATTGAGGAATGGTTTACTTTCAGCGTTTATTAATTAAATTTAGGAGGATAAAAATTTCAACCACAGCATAGCACGTTATCTAATTCCGCTCATTCATGGAAGTCAGCATCATACATTATCATCTCAACCCGGGTGGGGTTACCCGGGTAATTGAATCGCAGATTGCCGGTATTAAGAGCATTTCACCTGAAACTAATGTGCAGGTACTTTGCGGAGGGGCAAATCAACCGCTGGTTGCTCATGACGTTACTGCCCTGGTTGAACCGCTACTCGGGTATTCAGCCACCACCGATCAGAACGAATTTTCCCAAAACGTCAATTCGATTATGGACTTCTTCAGGTTTCATCGGACGGGCAACCCGGTGTTCCATTTTCACAACCCCACGCTGGGGAAAAATCCGGCTGTTACCTATTCGGCTTACGCGCTTGCCTCACAAGGCGTTCCTGTTGTTTACCATTGTCACGACTTTGCAGAAGACCGCATGAACAACCTTTCATTGCTGAATAATACCGTTCCTATATACTCAGGGATATCACTCGGCAAGGTCATGTATCCCGATTTTCCAAACTGTCATTTTGTGGTTCTGAATTCATGTGATTACACACGGATTCTGAATACAGGAATTGATGCCTCCCGCGTGCATTTATTACCCAACCCGGTTGTGATTCAAACTGCACCCTATGCCACATACCAGGCTGAAAGCAGGAATATGATCTGTAAAAAACTGAATATCAGCCCCACAAAGAAGATATGTACCTACCCGGTGCGTCTTATAGAACGCAAGAATCCGGGTGAATTCATATTACTTGCCGCCCTGTTTCGGGATACAGCTGAGTTTGTTGTTACACTGCCCCCGAAAAACCCACAGGAACTGCCGCAATATGAATTCTGGAAGGCTTTTTGCAATAACAACGGATTGAAGGTCGTTTTTGAGGCCGGGGAGCAGGTTAATCATGAAGAATTAATGAATATTTCCGATTTTTGCATAACAACAAGCATCCGGGAAGGATTTGGTATGGCATACCTGGAACCCTGGCTCACCGGTACACCGGTAATCGGAAGAGGACTCTCCTGCATTACAGCAGATCTCACCAAACAGGGAGTTGTATTCCCCAGGTTGTATGACCACATCTTTGTGAAATCTGCCGGTGAAGTCGTTGATTTCAAGGATGTGCAACGTGAAGAACAGGCTTACATCATTCAATTGGCGATGCAGGAGAATCCGGAGAGAGAAGCAATGATTGGCCAAAATCCATTTCTTACCTCATTCCTCAGTGATGTCGCGGAAAACATCATTAGGGAAAACCGGCAGGTTATTTCAGATAGTTATTCGATTGAAGCATATGGAAAAGAATTACTTGGAATATATAGGAAAGTTTCTCGGTGAAACACCTGAAATGAAGCCTGTACCCACGCAGTTGAAGCCCTGTTTTCAGCCGGATGCCTCAATCAGGGCATGTGTTTTTGATGTATACGGTACCCTGATGATCTCTGACTCCGGTGACATTGAAGAATCAGTAATCACAACAGCAAACATGAAAACTGCCCTGGATGCTGCCGGGATTGTGCTTACCCGCCGCAATCCGGAATCCGTTGATGTTCTTTCAGAAATGCTAGAATCATTTAAAAGAGAGGTAGCCCTTGTTCACCAGAGAGATAAAGCAGAAGACAAGCCCTATCCTGAAATAGACATCCTCTCCGTCTGGGAGCGGATTATCGTTGACCACAGCAACAAAAATAACCTGATTGTTAACGGATCGCTCTGCATTAAATGCTTTACCTTTGTTTTTGAAGTGTTAAGCAACCGGATTTACCCGATGCCCGGCATGCGCGAGGTAATCACGCATCTGGCCGAAAGGCAAATGCCTTTGGGTATTGTCTCTAACGCACAGTTCTATACGCCGGTTATTCTCAATTACTTCATGAACGGGTCCGTTTCCGAATCGGAGTTGGTGCCCCCGTTTGATGAAGAACTGACTATCTTTTCATATCAGTTCAAGAGGTCCAAACCCGATTCCTATCTTTTTGAAATGCTGAAAGTTAGTTGCCACAAGAAATATGGTATTTACCCCGACGAGATTCTTTTCGTTGGCAATGACATGTTTCGCGACGTATACCCGGCACATCTTGCCGGGTTAAAAACAGTGCTTTTTGCAGGAGATATGAAATCCTTAAGAATGCGCGATGACAGAACTGAACTGAAGAGCATTACTCCTGATTTTATCATTACCGATTTGCGCCAGGTGCTTAAAATTATTGTATAATGGACATATCTCACCTCAATTACGGAATCATCCATTCACTGATCGGTAAAAATGACGGGGTATCCATTGTGATTGACCAGTCAGTGAATGCCATGGTAAAAGGACTTGGTATTCAGCTGGGTAATATTTATTTCCTGGCCGCCCATTCCTCTCCCCGGTTTAATGCCCAAACCAACGAAGTATTCTGGCACAAGAGTGAAATGCACAAGTTGATCACCAGCAAGTTCAATGATCAGGCCGATGAAACACTTGATAAACTGATTCACGAAAATGCACTGATCGCAAGGGACATCATTGCCGATTTTGTTCAGAAAAACAGTATTGACATCATCATTGCCCACAATACTTCCCATCCATACAACTTCATCACGGCGGTCGGATTGGGCTATTATTTCGAATCGCTCAGAAAACAAAATATCATCTGGCCCAAAGTCCTGGTATGGTGGCACGACTCTTATTTTGAAAGGGAACAGTTTTCGAATCCCAATCCGGTAATCCGAAAATATCTGAAATACCTTCCGGGAACCTACGTGGATGGCATTATTTTCATTAACAGCAC
>JAFGOR010000061.1 GCA_016926375.1 Bacteroidales bacterium | reverse complement strand
TCGTCTTTAATACGCTGGATATGCCCGCGGCCCAGGCCTTTCACCTCACAGCCCAGCTGAAAATACCGGCGGATCTTATCATCTGATAATATTCCAAAGCAATCAATAATGGCAGCAGGCTGACCGATGGTTTTAACAATTTTGTCCGGATCAAGTTTCAGGTAAGCTTCATGTGGAACGGCAAACACAACTGCTTCTGCCCCTTTAAGAGCTTTATTTAAATCCTGTTCAATATGTATTTCTTTAAGTCTTTCCTGGTTCCGGAAAAACCGCGCCTTGCTCTGCCCTACCCCGGGGTATGTGTCCTGTTGTTCAAATTCCCACCAATGTTCCACATAGGGATCATGCACCCTGATCTCAGCACCCATTTCAGCTAGTTTACGGACTATGATTTCTGAACCGCTGTAGCGGGTATCACCAACATCCTCCCGATATGCTGCACCGAGTACAAGAACATCTGCTGCTGCAATGGGCTGTCCCATGTTTCGCAATGCATCCCGCACCAGTTGTCCGACATGCAATCCACGCGTATCATTGATGTTTATGGCAAGTGGTGTTATTTTAAAAATATTATCCTCAAAACCAAGAATATGCTTGTAAGCCCAGACACCCAGTCCCCCGTCTTTCGGCAGGCAATAACCGCCAATTCCAGGGCCGGGGAAAATGATGTTACTGTGTGTGGGCCGTACCTTTATTGCCTTGATCACCTTGACCAGATCCACTCCATTGCGTTCCGCATATAAACTCCATTCATCCAGAAATGCAAGAATGGTGGCCCGGTAACTGTTTTCAACTATTTTAGCCGTTTCGGATTCGATCGGCCTGTCCATAACTGTCAGGGGGAACTTTTCAGTATTCAGTACTTCGTTTAAAAATTTAACCACCCGTTTTTTAGCCTTTTCGTTTATCCCGCTGCATACCCTCCAGAAATCCCTTATACTTGCCACATAATGGCGCCCGGGCATCACCCTCTCATAACTGTGTGCCAGTAACGGATCCGATTTGATACCGCGTTTTTTGAATGCTTTTTTCATGATCGGATAGGCAACCTGTTCAGTCGTTCCGGGAGCCACCGTAGTTTCAATCAGCACCAGCGCATCAGGCGGAATATGCTCAGCAATCACACCCAGGGATGCTTCCAGTGCCGCCATATCGGTCCGGCCGGTACGGACATTACCCAGGCTCTCTTTCAGGTAATCACATTGCACATCCACCACAACCACATCGGCCAGTTTTAATACATCATATGTATAGGTAGCAATTAAGGTTTTTTTCTTTTTTACACAACGCTCGATCATTGGATCTACTTCCGGATCTTCTGCTTTTACCGGAGATACTCCACGATTGAGCAACGGTATCTTCCAATAACTGCGTGCACTGGGACGCTGCATCCCGATCACGAATTTTGTCGGATTTCCTTTTTTATCTACCGTGTCGGCAACAATGGCTGCCATGACTGCTCCGACAAAACCAACCCCCATAACCACAACTATCTCACGATTCTTTTTACGTTCCTGATTCACACGTTTTTTAAGACTTTCGAATTCAGTTTTGTAATCTTCAGGTTTTGGCAACGGAAATTTTTCACCGCTGGGACTGATTGAGAATTTTTCGCTCATAATGAATTGTTTATGTATTAGAAATCTGTAAAATCGAAGCCTAAATATACCAATAGTATTAATATATTAAGTTTTATCCGGAAAGTTTTTCCTTAATGAATTATTTGTGGATTGTCCCAGGCTTCCGGAATGATGGAATGTTGGAATAATGGGAAGAAAAGACTTAGAAAAGCCTGCAAATTACTTTTTATAACATTAAACCTTTGATTCAAAAAATGATCTAATATTAATTTAGTTAATCATAACCATTCTGGTAATTTTATTATGTGATCTTTTTTATCCGTGAAGCTCAACGAATCCTGGAAATATTAATATCGACTACTGGAAATTACATGTAAATATCTCAGGATGATTATAGATTTTCACAAAATTAAAATGCTATTTTTACCGGTTATTATCATTTCAAAATAATATGCTGATTTCTCGGAATGTCTGAAACACCAAATCCATAATATGAAAAACTTGTATTTACCGATTATTTGCCTGTCGATGATTATGGCAGGATGTTCTCATAATAAATCCAAGCAGACTGATACAGGGAGAAGGTTTAGTGCGGTGACCGTGGATATTAAAATTATTGAACCCCGGCTGTTGATCAATGAATTTTACACTACCGGATCTATCCTGGCAAATGAAAGGGTGGAACTCAGGAGCGAGGTTTCCGGACGGGTCACCGGCATTTATTTTGAAGAAGGATCCCAGGTCAGCAATGGAGACCTCCTGCTAAAAATCAATGACAGTGAGCTGCAGGCTCAGCTGCTCAAGGTAGAAGCCCAGGAGAAACTTGCAGAACAGGAAGAGTACCGCAGCAGAAAACTTCTTGAAATGAAGGCAGTAAGCCAGGAAGAATATGATGTTGCACTGCATGAGCTGACAGCTATTCAGGCTGAAAAGCAGCTTCTGAAAGCCCAGATAGCTAAAACTGAAATTCATGCACCTTTATCCGGTAAAATTGGATTACGGTATGTCAGCCCGGGTAGTTATATACCATCCAACACACTCGTTTCCACTCTTCAGCAGGTAGATCCGATAAAAATTGAATTCTCCGTTCCTGAAAAATACAGTCTGACTGTTAAAAAAGGGATGCATCTTACTTTTACTGTAGAGAATATAGATCGTTCCTCTGATGGAATGGTTTACGCGGTTGAATCAGGAATTGATCCCCAGACGCGGACCATAAAAGTCAGGGCACGCAGTCCCAACCCGGGTTCATTACTGATGCCGGGCACATATGCGAGAATCAGTATCATTATTGAAAGGATACCGGATGCTTTAACCATTCCCTCCGAAGCTCTCCTGACTGAGTTAGAGGGCACGAAGGTTTTTGTTTACCGCAATGGAAAAGCATTATCTGTTCCTGTGGAGACAGGTTTGCGGACTTCAACGGATGTCCAGATCACATCGGGACTTTCGGCAGGTGACAGTCTGATCACAACAGGCCTCCTGCAGATTTCCAATGGAACCCCGGTAGTAATAAAAACATCTTTAACGGAGACTGCCACATCAGTTCAATAAAGATTGGGAGCAAAAAGCCATGAATTTTTCAGCAATTTTTATAAACCGGCCTGTTCTGGCAACGGTCGTATCAATAACAATAGTTCTTTTCGGTGTAATTGGATATACGTTCCTTGGTGTCCGTGAATATCCCAACGTGGACGCACCTGTAGTGACTGTTAGCACGTCTTATCCCGGTGCCAACGCGGAGGTCATTGAAAGCCAGATTACTGAACCCCTTGAAGAAAGTATCAACGGTATTGCAGGGATCAGGACTTTAAGTTCCTCCTCCCGTGACGGATCCAGTAATATCAGTGTCGAATTTGAAGTCGGCACCGATATGGAAGCGGCGTCAAATGATGTTCGTGACCGTGTTTCACGTGCCATCCGCAATCTGCCGCCGGATGTGGATCCGCCAAGAGTGGTAAAATCCGATGCAGACGCCAGCCCGGTGTTTATACTTTCTCTGCAGAGTAATAAACGCAACCTGCTGGAACTGTCAGAAATAGCGAATAATTTCTTCAAAGAACGCCTGCAGACGATACCCGGTGTAAGTGAGATCCGGATATACGGGGAAAAAAGATATGCCATAAAATTGCTTATTGATCCCCTGAAACTGGCGGGATATGGATTGACTCCCATGGATGTGAGAGACGCGCTGAACCGCGAAAATGTGGAACTTCCTTCAGGCAGGATCGAAGGCTATGGAAC
>JAFGOR010000060.1 GCA_016926375.1 Bacteroidales bacterium | reverse complement strand
TTCATCCTTTGATGAAACCATAATTGAAAGGGAGAATGAGTTTAACCTGGGAATACATAAATACCAGGGTGATATTTACAGTCCGCGAGGTCATAAATACGTACGTGACTTTACCATGGACCCCACGCCTACCATTGTATACCGCGTGGGAGGTGTGGTTATGCTCAAAGAAATGTTACTGGTTGAAAAGGAAGAACAAATTCTGATCAGGTACACCATCATGGAGTCTGATGTGCCGGTAAAACTCCGGTTCAGGCCCTTCCTTGCTTTCAGAAACATGCACCAACTCAGTAAAGCCAACCTTTATGCCAATACCCGGGGCATAACCATACCCAATGGCGCTAAATTCAGGTTGTACGACGGATATCCTTACCTTCATGTTCAGTTCTCAAAGGAAGCCGAATATGTACCTGCCCCTGACTGGTATTACGATATCGAATACAACAAGGAATTGCGCCGGGGTTATGATTACAAGGAAGACCTGCTGGTGCCTGGTTATTTTGAACTGGGGGCAAAAAAAGGTGATGTCATTGTAGTTTCGGCTGGTACTGCCAAAGCCAACCCCGACCAGTTGAAGAGAAAATATTCAACCGAACTGGCCAAAAGAACACCGCGCGACAGCTTTAAAAACTGTCTGATTAATTCTGCCCAACAGTTTTTTATCAAGCGTGGCGGGAAAACTGAAATCATAGCGGGTTTCCCCTGGTTTGGCTGCTGGGGCAGGGATACTTTTATCGCGTTGCCCGGCCTTTCTTTGGCCATTGGAGATACGGCAACCTGTAAAGATGTATTGGATACCCAGGTGGCCAAATTAAAAAACGGACTGTTCCCCAACATGGGCCATGAAGACAATCCGGCATTCAATTCCGTTGATGCACCGCTTTGGTTTTTCTGGGCATTGCAGCAATATACCAGGGCAGTCAAATCTTATACGGCCATCTGGAGGTCCTATGGTAAAGCCATCAAATCCATTCTCAAAGCATATCGCGATGGCACCTCCTTCAGCATCAAAATGCAGGAAAACGGCCTGATCTATGCAGGGGAGCCGGGAAAGGCACTTACCTGGATGGATGCCGTGGTTCATGGCAAACCAGTAACCCCGCGGATTGGATTCCCCGTTGAGATAAATGCACTCTGGTACAATGCCATTATGTTTAGTCTCGATTTAGCCAGGAGGGCAAAGGACGAAGAATTCCTTGCTGAATGGGAAAGCCTGCCACCAAAAATACATGAATCGTTTCTGGCTGTTTTTTGGGACAGCAAAAAAGGATACCTTGCTGATGTCGTTGATTATAAGTTAACCGACTGGTCAATAAGGCCCAACCAGGTGATTGCCGTTTCCATGGAATACTCCATGCTCACTGCTGAAATGAAGAAAGCCGTTCTTTCGGTTATTGAAAGAGACCTACTGACTCCCAGAGGATTAAGAACACTTTCTCCCACCAATGAAAACTATAAGGGCATTTATAAGGGAACACAGGAACAGCGCGACCTCGCCTATCACCAGGGGACAGTGTGGCCGTGGCTTCTGGAACATTTCTGCGAAGGGTACATGAATCTTCACAAAGAAAGCGGATTGGGTTTTCTGGAACGGCTGATAAACGGTTTCGAGCCGGTTATGACTGAGCTGGGCATCGGTACAATCCCCGAAATTTTTGACGGAGATCCGCCACACAGGGCACGCGGAGCTATTTCCCAGGCCTGGAGTGTGGCTGCCCTGTTGAGAATGATACAACGGTATGAATTGATGACTCAAAACAAAAAATAATAAGCAATAAATCTTAACCCCCAATTGAAAATATGCGTGTATTGATGTTTGGATGGGAATTCCCGCCTCATATATCGGGTGGACTTGGTACGGCCTGTTATGGTTTAACCAAGGGCTTGCACAGTGTGGGCGTTCATGATATTCTGTTTGTAGTTCCCAAAGCATACGGCGATGAAGATACCAGCAACGTGAATATTATTGATGCCGGAGAAATAGTAGTGAGCGATAAGATTATCGACTACTCCTCATTCTTTCAGAAAATGAAATTCATCGAAGTGGGTTCTGCATTAAGGCCTTATTCCTCTCCTGAAGAGTACATGAAAATGTCAGAAGAAATCCGGGAAAAATCAAAATACCTTATCCAGTCAACCTTTTCAGGAAAACTGAAATTCTCGGGAGGCTATGGTCAGGATCTGTTTCAGGAAATTGCCAATTACGCGGTAATAGCTTCAATAATAGCTTACAAGAACCGTTTCGACGTCATCCATGCGCATGACTGGCTGGCATACCCTGCAGGCATAGCGGCCAAACTGGTCTCGGGTAAGCCCCTGGTAGTTCATGTGCATGCCACTGATTTTGACCGCAGCGGCGGAAATGTCAACCCGGGCGTATATGATATAGAAAAAGCCGGTATGGAAGCTGCTGATAAAGTAATTGCCGTGAGCAATCTGACACGGAATATCATTATAGAAAAATACGGAATCAATCCCGATAAGGTATTAACAGTTCATAATGCTGTTGAACCTTTGGCTACCGGCGGGCTTCAGAAGATGGAACGCAGCATTGATGGCAAAATTGTGACATTCCTCGGACGGGTAACCCTTCAAAAAGGTCCTGAATATTTCATTGAGGCAGCCAACCTGGTATTGCAGAAAATGAAGAATGTCAGGTTTGTGATGGCCGGCAGCGGCGATATGCTGCACAGGATGATCTGGCGTGTTGCTTCGCTGAAAATAGGCGACCGGTTTCATTTTACAGGCTTTCTCAAGGGCGATGATGTGCACAACATGTTTTCGCTCAGTGATGTGTATGTGATGCCTTCCATTTCTGAACCGTTTGGCATTTCTCCGCTGGAAGCCATGCAATCGAATGTTCCGGTCATCATTTCACGGCAGTCAGGAGTGTCTGAAATTCTGCATCATGCAATCAAGGTTGATTTCTGGGACACGCATGCCATGGCCGATGCCATTTACGGAATTTTAAAATATGACGGCCTGCCCTCCATGTTCAAAAAGCATGCCCGCGTTGAAGTTGACAACCTCAAATGGGAACACGCTGCGGAAAAAGTAAAAGAAATTTACCAATCCCTGTTAAACTGATTATGAAACCTTTATCTTAAAAGAGCATGAGAACGATTTGCCTGTATTTCCAAATTCACCAGCCATTCAGACTGAAACGTTACCGGTTTTTTAATATTGGTAATGATCATTATTACTATGATGATTACCTGAATGAATCCATTATTTCCCGGGTTGCTGAAAGAAGCTACCTGCAGGCAAATATGGTTATCGGGCAAATAATTAAGGAATTTGGAACGCAGTTTAAAGTTGCTTTTTCCATATCCGGAATTGCCCTGGACCAGATGGAGCTCTACACACCCGAAGTCATTGAAAGCTTTCAGAAGCTTGCAAAAACCGGCTCTGTTGAGTTTCTTGCTGAAACTTATTCTCATTCGCTGGCTTCCCTGAAAAACAAGGATGAATTCGTCAGGCAGGTGGAAGAACACAGGCAGAAAATCAGAAAGTTGTTCAATCAGGATCCAAAGGTTTTCAGGAATACCGAGTTGATTTATTCCGACAGAATTGGAGCTGATGTGGCAGAAATGGGATTTTCGGCTATGCTTTCGGAAGGCCCGAAACATGTTCTCGGCTGGAAAAGTCCGAATTACATGTACTGCAACTCCGTCACTCCCCGCTTGAAAGTTTTGCTGCGTAATTTCCGCATCAGCGATGACATTTCCTTCAGGTTTTCCAACAAGGGATGGTCTGAATTTCCGCTTACTGCAGAAAAATTTGCCGGATGGCTCAAGAAGCTGGATAAAAAAGAGGAAACCGTCAATCTTTTTATTGATTATGAAACATTTGGTGAACATCAGTGGATGGAATCGGGCATTTTTGAGTTCCTGAAAGCTTTGCCGGGTGTTGTTTACAAAAACACCAACTTCTCTTTCAGCACACCTGTTGAGATTGCTGAAAAGCTGCTTCCTATTTCTACCATAAGCGTGCCTTATCCCATTTCATGGGCAGATGAGGAACGCGATTTAACTGCCTGGCTGGGTAATGAATTGCAGGTGGATGCTTTTAACCGCTTGTACTCACTTACTGATAAAGTGCGCCGATGTGATGATGAAAAGATTCAGAAGGACTGGAAATACCTGCAGGCCAGCGACCACTTTTATTTTATGTCGACCAAATTTTTCACAGCCGGAGCAGCACAGGCCTACTTTAATCCTTACGAAACACCCTATGATGCCTATATCAACTACATGAATGTATTGAGCGACTTCACCATAAGGGTTAATTCCATGGTGCCGGAAATCATTAACCAGCAAGAAGCTGCCGGTTTGGCCCAGGTGATTGCCGAAAAAGATGAACTCATCCGGAAGTATGAGGTTGAACTGAAAAGGCTCAAATCATCAAAATCGAAAATTGTAACCATTGCCGGGGAAAAAGTATCGGCAACGAAAAAACCGGTAAAAGCTCCGGCTAAAAAGCCCCAAAAGAGTACCACACCCAAAAAGGTCAAATCTGTAACAAAGATAAAAGGCACTTCAGGCAAACCCAGGGCAGTTCCTTCTAAACCCAGGGCAGGTGTAACAAAATCAAAGACTGTTTCTGCCAAACAAAAAGCCGAAAGCTCAACTGCCACAAAAGTTAAATCAAAAACCCGGGCATCAAAATCAGGCAAAAAGTAAATGGTTTTAGTAGTTTAGCGCTCCTTGTTAACGGAGCAGAATAATTCTGATTGTTATATTAATGAATTACTTATGAATGAAAACAGGTTGACTCCGGATTATCTTTTTGAAGTAAGCTGGGAAGTATGCAATAAGGTTGGAGGCATTCACACAGTGATTGCTACCAAATCACTTACCATGGTGAACGAAATTCAGAACAACCTCATCCTGATCGGCCCCGATCTGATTAAGGATGAAACTGATGATAATCCTGAATTTCTTGAGGACCCCCATCTTTTCAGCGCCTGGAAAAAACAGGCTGAATCCGAAGGACTGAAGATCAGAATAGGCCGGTGGAATATTAACGGGTTCCCGCTGGCCATAACAATCAACTTTTCCAGCTATTTTCAGGAAAAAGATAAGATATTCTTCGAACTCTGGGACAAATACAGGCTTGATTCTCTGAACGGACAATGGGATTATGTGGAACCGGCATTGTTTGGATATGCAGCCGGAAGGGTTATTGAGAGTTTCATCAAATTTAACCTGAACACCTATGATCGCATCATTGCACATTTTCACGAATGGATGACAGGTACCGGCATTCTCTACCTGAAGGACCGGCTTCCGCAGGTTGGAACGGTATTCACCACACATGCCACAGCAGTGGGCAGATCACTTGCAGGAAATAACAGGCCGCTGTATAAGAATCTGACCTCGTATAATGGTGAAGAAGTAGCCAGGGAGTTCAACATCATGTCCAAGCAATCAGCAGAAAAACTGGCTGCTCAGCAGGCTGATGCCTTTACCACAGTGAGCGAAATAACCGCCAAAGAATGCCGCCAGTTTTTGCAGAAAGAAGTTACCCGGGTTACCCCTAATGGTTTTGAAGACACCTTCGTGCCAAGCGGTTCCCAGTTTGACAATATGAGAAAAAGCGGGCGGAAAAAACTCCTCGATGTGGCCGAATCCATGTTTAACCAGCAATTCGGCGACGATGTTTTCCTGATTGCTACCAGCGGCCGGTATGAGTTCCGAAACAAGGGCATCGACCTTTTTATCGATTCACTGGGAGAGCTTAACCGCTCAGACAAAATAAACAGGCCCATTATTGCTTTCCTGCTGATCCCGGCCAACCATTATGGCCCGCGGAAAGATCTGAAATCAGATAAATCTGATAATGACATGGCCTTCGGTTCCAAATATCTTACCCATAACCTGCATGATGCGGAGTGGGACCCCATTCTGAACCGGATAAAGACTGCCGGGTTGAATAACAATCCCGGAGATAAAGTCAAGGTGCTGTTTGTTCCCTCATACCTGAACGGAAACGATGGCGTTTTTGATACGCCTTATTATAACCTGCTCATAGGACTTGACCTTACCGTTTTTGCATCGTATTATGAACCCTGGGGTTATACGCCGCTCGAAAGCATTGCCTTCTCGGTACCCACGGTTACCACCACACTGGCCGGTTTCGGGTTGTGGGTTAACAATAACCATCCCGATGCTGCAGGTTGCATAGACGTGATTGAACGTTCGGATGACAACGACACAGATGTAGTTAGCAGTTTAGTAGCTTCAGTGGAGAAAAAATGCAACCTGTCTTTGTCGGAAATGCAGGCAGAACGCGAAAATGCTTTAAATGTATCAAAGCAGGTTTTGTGGAGCAGCCTCATTGAGTATTACATGCAAACCTATGATATTGCCCTGCAACAGGTTGCCAAACGGATTGATAAATTTGTAAAAATCGAAGAAAGACCCAGCGAAGCTGTTCCGGAATATGTTCCCCTGGCTGAAGTTAATCCGGTATGGAAAAAAATAATAGTCAAGTCAAAACTTCCGGAATCGCTGCAACAACTGGGTTTGCTTTCCGAGAATATGTGGTGGACCTGGGATGATGAAGCACAGGAATTATTTGAAGTTATTGATCCTGAAATTTGGCAGAAATGCGATCAGAATCCGGCCATTCTTTTTGAACAGGTAAATTATCACCAGCTGATTGAATTGAGCCGCGACAAAAAATACACAGATAAACTCAGCCGGGTTTATGAACGTTTCCGGAATTACATGGCGGAACAACCTGCCGGCAACACACCGAAAATTGCCTATTTCAGCATGGAATACGGCTTTCACACTTCATTGAAGATTTACTCAGGAGGTCTTGGTATTCTTGCAGGTGACTATTTGAAAGAGGCAAGCGATCAGAAAACAAACATCACGGGCGTGGGATTGCTCTACCGATACGGCTATTTCAGCCAAATGATTACCACCCGCGGTGAACAGCAGTCGATTTATGATTTCCAGCACTTTTCAAAATTGCCGCTTAAACCAGTGAAGGACGACAAAGGCAACTTCCAGACCATATCAATCATATTGCCCGGAAGACACCTGCACGCCCGGATATGGGAAGTGAATGTGGGAAGAGTCAAGGTTTACCTGCTTGATACTGATTTTATTGATAACCTTGAGGAAGACAGAAGCATTACACACAATCTGTATGGCGGAAATATTGAAAACCGGCTGAAGCAGGAATTGTTGCTGGGCATAGGAGGTATCCGCGCACTGGATCTGATGGGTCTCAAGTTCGACCTCTTTCACAGCAATGAAGGACATAGTGCCTTCATCGGACTGGAAAGGATGCGGAAATACATTCAACAGATGAACCTTTCGTATTCCGAGGCCAGAGAAATTGTGAGAAGTTCAACCCTGTTTACCACGCATACACCTGTGCCTGCAGGTCATGATGAATTTGACGAAGACCTGCTTCGGAAGTATATCGGGCATTACCCCGACCGGCTCAAGATTAGCTGGACCAAGCTGATGGCTATGGGCAGGAGCGACAACAACGCCATCCACGAAAAATTCAACATGAGCTTCCTGGCCGCCCATCTGTCGCAAGAAGTGAACGGTGTGAGCCTGTTGCACGGATCGGTTACGCAACAGATGTTTTCAAAACTCTGGCCCGGATACCTGCCTGAAGAACTGCATATAGGCTATGTTACCAATGGCGTTCATTACCCAACATGGACTGCCAAAAGCTGGAAAAAACTGTACCGGGAATCATTCGG
>JAFGOR010000059.1 GCA_016926375.1 Bacteroidales bacterium | reverse complement strand
TTGTCCCTACGGGACGGTTCCGTTAGAGCCTGTCCCGCTTCGGCGGGAAACCAAATATCGGTAGAAATAGAAAATAACCCGTTTAGCGTTTAAAGTCCCGTAAGGACGCAATATGACCAGACATTCAAAAGATACAATAAATTTTACCCGGACAGTATTGATTGCAAATTACACCTTTTGTGTTTGTTGTCCAAAAAAATCAATTAATAACTCAAATGGTTGTTCGTATGTTGGATTCTTATTCATAACACAAAGAAGGAAACAAAGTGACTATTGATTTACTTTTTTTGTAAAAGTTTTGCGAAACCTTGGCAAAATGGACAAACCTATATTCCAATAGCGCTGAAAGCGCAGAAGCAATAGCACAGGGCATCGCCCTGTGTGTTTGGAGCGCGTAGAAATCAAGCCCTGTATGGGCGGAAGCAGTAGAAACGGAATTTTTCTTCTCCGCGCACCTTCAATAATGAATTCAGTCAAAAAATGATTAATACTTCTTAACTATAGTCCCTTACCATATCAACCACAATAAATAAAGCAAAAAGCAACAGGATCATTCCGGAAACCAGGTTAATTTTCTTCAGCACTTTTTTGTTAAGCCTGGTTTTCAACTGGTGTGTTAAACCACTTAGAAAGATCCACCACACGCACGAACCGGCGAATTCAACGCAGATCAACAGTATGGCGGCAGATAGTCCATAAAAAATTGTTCTTTGGTTTGCGAATCAAGTGCTTTTGTATGGTATGCGGGTGGGTGGGTTTAAAGATATCTGAATAGAAAAGCCAAAGAAGAAATGGAAACCAGGAACCATATCATAACCGAAAGCTTAGCATGATCAATCTTTTTGGATAAGCTGGCTACCATTATATCGACATGATTAGCCGAATCAGCCGACTTTTCCTGATAGTCAGGAACAAATTCCACTTTGCTTTCAATATATTCAATCAGCAATTTGGCCTCTTTTTCGTCAAACCTGGAGTTGAGGATTTCAAAAAGTTTTTTGTATGTGATGTACATTATATCATTTTTAACCCATATACGAATATTTCAAAGTTAATAAGTGTATTATTACCCGCAAGCATTTAAAAGGAGTTGTGGGACTTTGGGGGCATTGTCGCGATGGTCCCCGGTGTCCCACCAACCCTGTCGAAGCCTCGACGCATATAGAACAAAACGAACCCCCGGCTATTCCCGGCAAGTCCGTTAAATTTCATTAACGGTGAAAAAAAACACCGCTTTGCGATAACACCGCCACTGATTTTTATTTACTTTGCAGCCGAAAATAAAAATTATTATGGACGACTATCACGCGTGCCCATATTGTAAGTATCTATTAATTTAACCTGCGACAGGTCATTATGGTGACTGCCGCCGGTATAATACAGGGAGGTCACTATGATTACCTATTGGACATTTGATAATGGCATTACTGCCCTCGATACTTTCCGGAAAAATTCCTGGATTTCCGTTACCCACCCCACTGAAGAAGAAATCAACCTGCTGACGGGGAAACTCAAAGTTCCTGCCGAAGTGCTCACCGACATACTCGACGTGGATGAGCGCGCCCGTCTTGACCTGGATGATTCCTGGTTCACCATCATCATGCGTATACCCATTGCCAGCAGCCATAATGGCATACCTTACACCACCGTTCCGCTGGGAATTCTCATTTCAAATCACCTGATCATCACCATCTGCCAGAGCAAAAATGAGTTGATCCCCTCGCTGATCCGCAACAAAAAACTCGATTTCAACAACAAAACCAATTTTGTGATGCAGATCTTCCTGCAGGTGGCCAACCTTTATATGCACTACCTGAAGCTGATCAACATCCAGGTTGGCGATATTGAAAGAGACCTCGAAAAATCAACCAAAAACGAGGAGTTGCACAAAATGCTCCGGATGGAGAAATGCCTTGTATATTTCATGACTTCTTTGAAATCAAATGACATTCTGTTGGCCAAACTCCGCAACCATAAATTTGTGAAATCGCTCGACCTGGATGAAGATTTGGTTGAGGATATCATCATTGAATACCGCCAGGCCACTGAAATGGCCAATATTTACAGCGACATCCAGAGCGGCATGATGGATGCCTTTGCCAGCGTGATTTCGAACAATCTGAATGTGGTGATGAAACAGCTGGCCCTGATCACCATCATCCTGATGATCCCCACCTTTATTGCCAGTTTATATGGCATGAACGTGCCGAACAACCTGGAGAACAATCCCTGGGGTTTCGTCATCGTGCTGTTTATTTCGCTGGTCGCGTCGGTCTTTGGCGTATTCCTGTTCCGCAAGAAAAACTGGTTTTAGATTCCAATTCCCTCTCCTTCAGGAGAGGGTTAGGGTGAGGTGTTCCCTCTCCTTTAGGAGAGGACTAGGGTGAGGTGTTCCCCTCTCCTTCAGACCTGCCCTGTCTTGACAAAATAGGCCACCTTTTCAAGCGATGTAACCATGTCGTATTCCTCAAGGTAAATGTCACCGGGAACACTGAGGTTCACAGTGGTGAAATTCAGGATTCCCCTGATACCCGAAGCTACCAGCGCCTTGGCCATTTGCTGGGCTGCATCAGCCGGAACAGTGAGCAATGCCAGATTGATGTTACGGGAATTGATGATTTCCCGTAACCGTTCCAGCGAAAAACACTCCACCACGGAAGATGAGGATCCGATTTTTTTGGGATCGATGTCGAATGCCGCAACGATTTTTAGTTTGGGGCGTTTATTGACCAGGTAAGCAGAGATGGCTTTACCCAGGTTGCCATAGCCCACTACGCCCAGGTTCATGATATCCGTGGGGTCCATAATACCGGCAATCACGTCGATAAGTTCCCGGATGTCGTATCCTTTTCTGCCCTGGCTGGTATATCCGATGAACATGATGTCGCGCCTTACCTGCACTGCTGTGATGTTATGCATGCCTGCCAGTTCGTGCGAGAATATATGCGTTTTGCCCTCATCGAGGCAACGGAACAGGGTTCTTCGGTATTCACTCAGGCGCTCAATGGTTTTTTCAGGGAGATACTTCATAATTTTCGGGATGTTGTGAAAGCTAAAATACAAAAAATAACAAATGAACATGTTCATAATGTTAGTTGGACTGCAGTTAATCTTTTTTATCTTTACAACACTATTCATCGTAATCAATGAATCACCGGCGCGAAATTGTCATTTGCCTTGGAAGTTCCTGTTTTGCCAGGGGAAATAAAAGCCTGTTGAAAATTATTCAGCGCTACATTACCCAGCATGGCCTTACAGACAAGGTTGCCTTTAAGGGAGACCATTGCTTTGGTGAATGTCATATCGGTCCGAACGTTAAAATTGGCGGCAAGGTATATAACGAGGTCAGTGAGGATAACATCCATCATATATTGGCTGAAGCTTTGCAGGATTTGTTAAAATAAGGAGGAAGCGCATTGGAACCATTGATCAACCTGGATCCCGGAAAATGCATCAGGTGTTATGCCTGTGTCAGATCGTGTCCTGTTAAGGCCATCCGTTTGCAAATTGCAGGTGGTTACCCCGAAGTGAACAATGACCGGTGCATTGGGTGCGGAGAATGTGTTCTGGTTTGCCATCCGGGAGCCATTCAATACCGCAGCTCAATTGACGATGCCAAGGCCCTGTTTGCGTCAGGCGAAAAAATTGCGGCAATTCTGTCGCCCAGCATCTCATCGGAATTCGATGATATTTCGGACCACAGGAAGTTTGTTACCATGATCAAAGCGCTGGGTGTGAGCTATGTAAATGAAGAATCGTTTGCAGTTGACCTGATGGCCTACCGGTATCTGAGCCTTCTTAATGATTTCAAGGGAAGGTATTACATCACATCAATTGATCCTATTGTGGTGAATTACGTGGAGAAATACCACCCCAACCTGGTTGGCAACCTGGCTCCTTTGATTAGTCCCATGCTGGCTATGGCCAAAGTGGTCAGAACAGTATACGGGAAGGATGTGAAGGTGATTTACATTGGACCTGAAATTGCCAGCAAAAATGAGGCACTCCGGATTGAAGGAGATGCAAAGGTTGATGTGGTTCTTACTTTTAAGGAATTGCGCCAGCTATTTGCGGACTATAATATTGATGAATCTAACCTGGAGTTTTCTGACTTTGATAGTCCGCTGAGTTATAAGGGCTCGTTATACCCGTTGCGCAACGGCTTTGCCCAGGCAGCAGATATGGATGAAAACCTGCTTTCGGCCAGTATGGTGATCGTTGAGGGAAAAAAGAACATGGTTGACGCCGTCAGGGAATTCGATGAAAAGATCAAAACCATCCAGCGGCATTTTTGCATTACATTCGGTAACGGTTTGGAAGGACCCGGAACTACCAAGCGGGGGAACCGCTGGTATAAAGAACACCAGGTTATCAAATATGCCAACAAAAGGCTGCAGAACTTCTTTAGGGTGGAATGGTATGATGATCTGCAACGGTTTCTGGAACTGGATTTGTCGAGATCTTTTGTTATAAACGACCAGCGGTTACCAGTACCAACTGCAGATAAAATAAAAAAGATTCTTGCCGACCTGGGTAAATCGGAAGAGGATGCCCTGGGATGCCTGGAATGCGGCTATGAGAGCTGCAGGGATTTTGCCATCGACATTGCCAACGGGCTTACCATTCCCGAGTTGTGCATCTCCTATGCCATGAAAAACACCCAGGCGTATGAACAGTCAATACACGATCTCAATGAAAAACTGGCCCAGACCAGAAAATCGCTTAAGGAATCGGAGCAGAAAACCATCGTGGAGAAGGAAACCGCCGTTCAAGCTTCGGAGCTGACCAATGCCATGTTGGAGAAGTTAAGGTCGGGTGTGGTTATTGTGGATCATGTACTTAAAATAGTAAAAGCAAATGCTACTTTCACCTCCATACTCGGAGATGAAGCCGAACAAATCAATGAGGTCATCCCCGGTTTGGTGGGCGCCGACCTGAACCGGCTGTTGCCCGCCAACGTGATTACGCTGTTTTCGTATGTGCTGACTGAAAATGAAACCATTGAAAACAGGGATATCCGGATTGGCGACAACCTGATTAACGTGTCCATATTTCCTATTGTAAAAGGCAAGGTGGCAGGCGGAATCATTCGAGACATGAGGGCTCCGGAGGTTCAGCGTGCTGAAGTAATCTTCCGGATTACGGATGTGATCGACCGGAATCTGGAAATGGTTCAGAAGATTGGCTTCCTGCTGGGAGAAGGCGCTACCGACATCGAACGAATGTTGAATTCCATTATTGAATTCTATAAGGGGGAAATTAAAAAGAAATGAAATGACGGGCCATGGGTGAGGATTTCTTTGTAGAAGTGGATTACCAGCAGAAAAGTTATGAAGGTCAGCGGATCTGCGGTGATATTTTCCTGTCGGGTAAAATCAAGGAAGAAAACCGCATTGTGGTGGTATTATCAGATGGAATGGGACATGGCGTTAAAGCAAGCATACTGGCCACGCTGACTGCCACCATGGCAATGAATTTTACCAAGGAGCACAAGGCACCGGAAAAAACTGCCCAGATCATCATGAAAACCTTGCCCGAATGCAGCGAGCGCAAGATGAACTATTCCACCTTTACCATTGTAGATATTGAACAAAGCAGCAAAGTGACACTGTTGGAATATGAAAACCCGGAATGTTTAATCATACGCGACCGCAAGGTGTTTAAGCCCACTGATGCCCGTTATATTGAAACCAGTGCCGATACCAATTGTTCCAAGAAAATCAGGGTATGCACCTTTACCCCGGTAAAGGGTGACCGGATCGTTTTTTTTACCGACGGAGTTGCACAATCGGGACTGGGAACACCCAGATTTCCATTTGGCTGGGGTGTAGACAATGCCGCCCGGTATGCCATTGACATGATTAAGCAGTACCCGCAGATTTCGGCCCGAAACCTGGCAGCCAAAATACTCAGCATGGCCTACCGAAACGACGGATTCCAGTCGAAAGATGATACCACCTGTGGCGTCATTTACTTCAGGGAACCCAGGGAGCTGCTGATTTGCACAGGCCCCCCCTACAACAAGGAGGAGGATTCCCGACTTGCTGCTGAGGTGAGTGGTTTTAAAGGAAAAAAAATAGTGATGGGGGCAACAACAGGTGATATTGTATCGCGTGAGTTGGATCTGAAGATTGAAGATGTATTTAAGTTTGAGGATCCTGAACTGCCACCCATTAATGTTATGGAGGGCATTGACCTGTTTACCGAAGGAATTCTTACACTGAACAAGGTTGAAAAAATTCTCAAGGCTTATAATCCGGCCAATACAAAGCTGGGAAGGGGACCAGCGGACGAGATTGTCAAACTCATTCTGGAAAGCGATGCCATCAAAATCATTATCGGCACCCGTATTAACATTGCACACCAGGATCCCCATTTGCCTGTGGAACTGGAAATCAGGCGAACCGTGGTAAACCGGATTGCCCAATTACTCGAAGAGAAACTGCTAAAAAAAGTAGTGGTGAATTATATCTAAGGAATACCCGCCTGTGCTGCTGCTGCTGCTGCCACTGCTACTGCTACTGCCTGCTCTTCTTAAGACTCAGCAGGGCATTGCATTTTTCATAAGCTTCTTTTGAAGCATAATACGATAGCAGCCTGTTGAAGAAAATCTCATCCCTGAATTTGGGATGGTTATTTTCAAAGCCTATCTTACCCTGAACGGTGAGATCAAATAATTCTTCGTCATCAAGAAAAGACAGGGTGTCTTCTTCAGGATGCGTATTTATTTCTGTTTTTTCAGTAAGGTGATCCTTGTATTTTTCGATGAAGTTAACCAGTGTAAGCTGCAGGCTGATGTAATCATTGTTCTCAGAAAGCAGGGCTTTGTTAGTGGCATAGTTCTTATCAACGTGGTAGGTTCTCTCGGCCGATACCGGCTGTTTGAGCAATTCATTTAGCAAAGCCTGGTTGCGGTTAATGGTTTCCAGGTTTTCCTTTACCTTTTTCTTGAGCAGATCAATTGTTCTTTGAATTAATGCCTTCATCATCCTTGTATTACGAAAACAAAGGTAAAGAATATTTCATTTGGTGTTTTTGATTTTTGACCAACCGGGATAAGTTAACCGTAAGCTGTCGTGTATTTGGGATAATGGTCGGATGACGCCTGCCAATCCGTATGAATTACAAATAAGCCGGTCACCGGTTGTATGTTTCTATTTTATTTTATATTTGTAGGCCTGAAAAATTGAAAAATTGCCGCTTTTTGTAGGGTAAGTGCTTTATAAAGAGTGTGATACAGAGACTTTCGTTCGTATAATTAAAAAATTGGTTTGCATGAAAATACTTGTATGCATCAGTAATGTGCCCGACACAACCACCAGGGTTAGATTTGTTGACGATTTCAAAAAGCTTGACGCAAGTGGTATTCAATGGGTTATTAATCCGTGGGATGAGTTGTCGCTTACCCGCGCACTGGAATTAAAGGATGATGCCTCAACCGGAGTCAAATCGGTTACCGTTGCACATGTTGGACCGGCATCGGCCGAACCTACCATACGGAAAGCGCTGGCTATTGGCGCAGATGACGCCATCAGGGTGAATGCCGAACCGGCTGACGCCTATTATGTTGCCTCACAGCTGGCTGAAGTGGTTAAAACTGAGCAGTTCGACATGATCATGTGCGGAATTGAATCGAGTGATCACAACGGCTCAACAGTTGGCGGCATGTTGTCAGAACTGCTGAATTTTCCTTCGGTTTCTGCCGTATCGAACCTGAAGATTGAAAACGGACAGGTGGTTATTAACCGGGAAATTGACGGGGGCAAGGAGACTGTGCTGGTACCCACTCCAGTTGTGGTTGTTGTACAGAAGGGTATAGCTAAAGAACCCAGAATTGCAGCTATGCGTGGTATTATGATGGCCCGTACCAAACCCATTAAGGTGTTGGAACCTTTGGCCGTTGATACCCTTACCGAGGTTGCCGGTTACGAAATGCCGCAGCCCCGTGCCGCCTGCAAATTCATTGATGCTGAGAATCCGAAGCAACTGATTGATATGCTTCAGAACGAAGCCAAGGTCCTTTAATTCTTTATTAACCATTGCAAACAATAAGAAATCATGGCTGTATTAGTATATACTGAAAACTGGGACGGTAAATTCAAAAAATTGTCGTTTGAATTGGCATCCTACGCATCCAAAGTTGCCGAAATGCTCAATACCAATTCCGTAGCACTTTCAATAGGCAAAACCGAAGCCGGTGAACTGGAAAAACTGGGAAATTACGGTGTGAACAAAATCATCAATGCCCAGGGAGAAGGTCTGGATAAACTGGATAACCAGGTATTTACCAAGGTAATTGCTGATTTTGCCCGTAAGGAAGGTGCCACTGTAATTTTACTAGCCAATAACAATACGGGTAAGGCGCTGGCACCCCGATTATCGGTTAACCTGAAGGCCGGTATTGGTTCAGGTGTAAGCAAACTTCCACTGAGCACAAGTCCTTTTGTTGTATATAAAAGGGCCTATTCCGGTAATGCTTTTGCCAAACTGCAGATAAAAACGGACATCAGAATCATCACCCTGGCACAGAATTCATTTGAGCTCATTGAAAAAAATGCCAGTGCATCCATTGAAAATGAGACCGTTCAGGTTGACAAATCGATGGTGAAGACCCATGTGCAGGAAGTTCAGAAACAAAGCGGCAAGGTGTTGCTTACCGATGCTGATATTGTTGTATCCGGTGGACGCGGTATGAAATCCCCCGATAACTGGGCTCCGCTGGTTGAACTCGCTGATCTGCTTGGCGCTGCCACCGCATGTTCACGTCCTGTTTCTGATGAAGGATGGCGCGGTCATGAGGAACATACCGGCCAAACAGGCAAAATCATTGCTCCGAACCTGTATTTTGCCATTGGCATATCGGGCGCTACGCAACACCTGGCTGGTGTGAGCTCATCCAAGTATATTGTTGCGGTGAATACCGATAAGGATGCTCCCGTTTTTGAAGCTGCCCAGTATGGTATCGTTGGCGATGCACAAAAAGTGCTGCCCAAACTGGTTGAAGCGGTTAAGGAAATCAAGAGCAAGTAAAGCTTACAAAAAACTATTAACCAAACATAAGAAAACCCGACGATGGTAAAACAAGTGGTCTTTGCTGCTGCTCTGTTGCTGACACTGGGCGTATTTGCCTATACGGTCAACCGCATCCTCAGCTTCTTCAGATTCACCCGGAAAACCTTTCCCGTTAGGGATTTGGGTAAAAGGTTCGGGGTCATGATGAACGTGGCCTTCGGACAAACCAAGATCTTCCGCAGGCCGGTAATTGGTTTGCTGCATGCCCTTGTTTTCTGGGGATTTTGCGTGATCCTCATCGGCAGTGTGGAAATGGTCATTGACGGACTCACCGGAACCGAGCGCGTGCTCAGTTTCCTGGGTGTTCTGTATGATGTGATTATTGCCACCGGCGACGTTTTTGCCCTGGTGGTTGGACTTTCCATCCTTGTTTTCCTGAGTCGCAGGCTTTTCTTTCACATCCGGCGCTTCGAGGGTATCGAAATGGGCCGTTCAACCCACATTGATGCCAACATAGCCCTGACCATGATCTTTTTATTAATGGTATCGCTGCAGGGGATGAATACCTTTTACGTGGCCCATCAACAGGTTGCCGGTGAAACCATAAAAGGCGTTTTTCCGGTGAGCAACATGCTTGCTTCCCTGTTTACCGGCATGCAGGCAACATCATTGCACACGCTGCACGAGGTTTGCTGGTGGGCTCACATCCTGCTGATATTTATATTTGCCAACATGCTTCCCTATTCAAAGCACTTTCATGTATTCATGTCGGTTCCCAACGTATTTTTGTCGCGGTTGGAACCGCTGGGCAAGCTGACCAATATGGATAGTGTAACCCGAGAGGTAAGGCTGATGATGAATCCCGATACAGTCTATGCTGCTGCTCCTGCTGACGCTCCGGTGGAACGTTTTGGTGTGAAGGATATTGAAGACGTTTCGTGGAAAAATTACTTCGATTCATTGTCGTGTACCCAATGCGGACGTTGCACCTCCGTTTGTCCTGCCAACATTACCGGTAAACTCCTGTCGCCCCGCAAGGTGATCATGGATGTAAGAGCACGCATGAAGGAAAAAGGGCCGGGACTGGTGAAGAACGGGAAAGAATATGCCGATAACAAATCGCTGCTGCGGGATTATATTACAGAAGAAGAATTGTGGGCTTGCACTACCTGCAATGCCTGTGCTATGGAATGTCCCATTAACATCAACCATCCTTCAATTATTGTGGATATGCGCCGGTACCTGGTAATGGAAGAAGCATCTGCCCCGGGTGAGCTCAAGGCGGTTTTCAGTAACATTGAGAACAATGGCGCTCCCTGGCAGTTTTCACCCGAAGACAGATTGCTGTGGGCGAAGGACTTGGAGATGAAAATTAAGAATTAAACCAAGCATCAGGAACCAGGAACCAAGAGCAAAAGACTTAGCAGACCAGAAGACATTATACTATGGAAACCCGAAAAATCGAAATACCCGTAATGGCCGACCTGTTTGCCCGGGGAGAGAAACCTGAATACCTTTTCTGGGTAGGCTGTGCAGGCGCCTTTGACGACCGTTATAAAAAAGTAGCCCGGGCATTCACCAAGATACTCACGCACCTGAACATGAGTTATGCTGTTTTGGGCAAGGAGGAAACCTGTACAGGCGATCCCGCCAGGCGTGCCGGAAACGAAATGCTGTACCAGATGCAGGCACTTCAGAACATTGAGGTTTTTAAAATGTATGAAGTACAAAAGATTATAACCATCTGCCCGCATTGCTTCAATATTTTCAAAAATGAATACCCCGACCTGGGCGGTAATTATGAGGTAATCCATTACACACAGTTATTGGCCACACTCATTCATGAAGGCAAAATGAAACCCAATAAAAAGCTGACTGATAAGGTCACTTACCATGATCCCTGTTACCTGGGCAGGGCGAATCATGTTTATGATGAGCCACGTGCTGTGATCCGGTCTGTTGCAGGAAGCATTACTGAAATGAAACGGAACAAAAGCTTTGCCTTATGCTGTGGGGCAGGGGGCGCCCAGATGTTCAAAGAGGCCGAGAAAGGCAACAAGGAAGTATTTATTGAACGCATTGAAGACGCACTGGAAACAGGTGCCTCTGTAATTGCCACATCCTGCCCGTTTTGCATGACTATGATAACCGACGGATTAAAATATAAGAACAAGGAAGAAGAAATTAAAAATTACGACATCGCCGAACTGATTGCGATGGATCTCGATTTGTAGTAAAGACACAAAATTTTGCGTCTTTACGTTGTACAATTATAAACTCAATACAATAAACATGGACAGAAAAGTACTGAAAAGCGGTGAATTTCTTGTAGAGAATACGGATTCGAAAGATGTTTTTATTCCGGAGGAGTTCAACGAAGAACAACGCATGATTGCCCAAACCTGCCAGGATTTTTTGAACAGCGAGGTGTATCCCAACGTGGATAAGGTGGATAAGCAGGATCGGGAGTTGATGAAAAGCATGCTTAAGAAATCAGGTGAACTCGGACTGATGGGGGTTTCGGTGCCCGAAGAATATAACGGATTCGGACAGTCGTTTGTAACCCAGATGCTTGCCGCTGAAACCATTGGCGCCGGTTATTCTTTTTCAGTTGCCTTTATGGCCCATTGCGGAATAGGCACCTTGCCCATACTTTATTACGGAAATGAAGATCAGCGTCAGCGCTATGTTACCAAACTGGCTACAGGTGAGCTGCTTGGCGCATACTGTCTTACTGAGCCCGGTGCCGGAAGCGATGCCAATGCCGGCAAGACCAATGCCAAACTATCGGAAGACGGCAAGCATTACATTCTGAACGGTCAGAAAATGTGGATCACCAACGCCGGTTTTGCCGATGTGCAAACGGTGTTTGCCAAAATTGACAACGATCGCGTGTTGAGTGCTTTCATTGTTGAATCGGCTTACCCCGGAGTAGTGATCAGTCCCGATGAGCACAAGATGGGCATTAAGGGATCATCAACCTGCCAGATTTTCTATAACGACGTGAAAGTTCCGGTTGAAAACCTGCTGGGCAAACGTGGTGAGGGTTTCAGAATAGCGCTCAGCATACTGCATATGGGCCGCATCAAACTGGGTGGTAACGTACTTGGTGCAGCCAAGAAGGCCATTACCGATTCGGTTAAATATGCCAACGAGCGCAAGCAGTTTGGCGTGCTGATTTCTACATTCGGAGCCATCAAATACAAACTGGCCGAACAGGTAATCCGCACCTTTGCTGCTGAATCGGCAACATACAGGGTGAGCAAAGATGTAGACGATTTGATTGACAAATATAAAACCGAGGGATGCGACAAGGGACGTGCATCAATTGACGGAATCAGTCATTATGCAGTGGAGGCTGCCATTCTTAAGGTTTATGGCTCGGAAGTGCTTGATTATGTGATTGACGAAACACTTCAGATTCACGGCGGTATGGGATACTCTGCTGAACTGCAAGTGGAAAAAGGGTTCCGCGATTCCCGAATCAATCGTATTTTTGAAGGCACCAATGAAATCAACCGCCTGCTGGTGGTGGATACTGCCATGAAGCGGGCCATGAAAGGTGATTTTGCCTTATTTGCAAAAGCTGATGAGTTGTATCAGTCACTGGCCTCCATAACCGACGGGAAAAAAGCTGGTGAAGATTATTATGCCTCAAAAACCAGATACATCAGTAATTTCAAGAAAGCTATTATGCTGGTGATGCATGGTGCCAACCAGGCTTTTGCCAAAAAGCTGGTAGAAGAGCAGGAAGTGTTGAATAACCTTGCAGAGATGATGATGGAAACTTATGTGGCTGAGTCGCTCGCATTGAGGGTTCAGAAGATTGAAGGAATGAAAGGTGCTGCTGCTGCCGCTGTTTATCGCGATATGGTTGACGTTTACCTATACGATGCTGCTGGTATTCTTAAAAAGGAAGCTGCTGATGCCATTTGTTCTTATGCTTCTGCTAACGAGGCAGAAGCATTGCTGAAGGCTGTTAATGCGCTCACTGCTGTTGACTGTGTAAACGTGAAGGCGGCCCGCAGAAGAATTGCCGACAAGCTTATTGAGGACAATGTATATAAATTTTAGGGATCAATAAACCCTCATTTCCTGAAGAGACAAGGCCACGGCCTTGTCTTTTTTTTTGATAGGATTCCGGTAGAGGCAAGGTTCGGCAAGGCACAGCCTGTGCCGAACTAATACCGAACTAAATAAACAAACAAAGAATTATTCCGAAACAAACACTACGTTATAGGTCTTGACCACTCCTTTGTAATCAAATTTAACCACAGCCATTCCGGTTTTGGATGCTGCCTGGGTGATGGCAATTTTCACATCCGGATTGCTTGCAGAGGCCGATATTGAGGGTGTCCCGGTAATATCAGCGGGAACCTTATATGTGGTTTCATAAAGATCATAACCGACAATACCATTGGCATTGGTTGACCTCACAGGAGTATGCGGCACATCTATGGCCACCCCGTTAACCTGTATAGCAACTGTGGGCGCAACCGGCCGAACGATTTTCTTCTTTTTTGAGCTGAATCCCAGCCCGATCAGATCGCAAAAATCTTCCGAATCAACACCCTGGGCAACCAGGAAAATGGCATGTTTCCCATCAAGCTCATCAACAAACGGGGAAACAATGATGGTGGATTTTGTAATTTCCTGGGCAGAATTGGCAGGTATGAATATCTCACCGATTCTTTTGCCTTTCCAGGTGGCATTGTCCCACGGACCGTCTAACCAAACACTTATTTTAAAATCGTTCTTTGTATTCGGAATATGGAAAAGATTAAACTCCGTTTTGTTTTTCGGATCAACACCTTCGAAGGCCTTTAGGCCTTT
Source organism: Bacteroidales bacterium (assembly GCA_016926375.1). GTDB lineage: Bacteria > Bacteroidota > Bacteroidia > Bacteroidales > UBA10428 > UBA5072. The sequence goes on along the minus strand of JAFGOR010000059.1, from coordinate 1,443 downwards.
GGTGTCTTTTTCGAGCCCGCCAAAGCCAAAATATTTGTAACCAATGATATCTCCATTTTTAACTTGGGCAACGGGCATGTTGTTGTCCCATATATCCCACGAATCCGTCTGACTGCCGGTGTTTGAAAGGTAGCATGCATATCCGGCAGAGTAGTACTGATAGGGATCAAGGCCGTAAATGTGGAAACCTTCCGAAGTTACTTCAGCTCCGGTATATTCCTTGCCCTGACTGTCTTTTGCTGTCCATATATTATCAGCTGCATACGGATCGTATCCCCGGATTACAACTTTTCCTCCTTCTGCCACAGGCTTTTCATCCCATTTAATCGCAACAGGTGCTACCATGGGTTGGCGGGCGTATCCGAATCCTCTTGGAGCCCTGTGATAGAACACATACCATTGGTCGTTAATCAACTGGATGCTTCCGTGGGTGTTGTGTCCGGAATACCCGGTTTGCAGCGCGGTACCATCCTGATTAAGCACCGGTCCGCGCGAATCAACAAGAACACCGCCGCTTTTCCAGGGACCCAGCGGAGAGTCGCCGTAGGCGTACCGCAATGCCGAATTCGTACTGCCCAATCCATATTCAGGGCCTGAGTATCCGCTGTAAACCCATACATACTTATTGCCAATTTTGCGAATGGATGCAGCTTCGAAAAAGTTGAACGAACCCAGGTCCTCACCCGGATAGAGGGCAGGATATGTTGTTCCCTGAGGGTCTCTGACTACACCGTACCTGGAACTGGCAGGAATAAAATAACCGATGGCTTCGGTTCCCGGTCTGAGTGAATACATGGTTTTCTGGTCCATCTGCCCCGCTGACGAGCGTTGGAATCCCCAGAAGCCGTATGCTCTGAAACCGGTTTCATAATCCGGATCTTTAGGATCGGTGATGTAATCAATATACACTGCCGGATCGAATCCCAGGATGCTTCCCGGAAGAGTTTCTGTTCCGTTGTCATTCAGATTTACAGGTGTGAAGGGGCCAGTCGGGCGGTTTCCCTTGGTTACCATGGCTTCCCTGTTCCGGCCACGACTGTGCGGGTACAGATAGTATTCCCTGGTACCGTCTTTTCTTTTCACCTCAACCAGGTCGGGAGCGTACATTACATCCCACTGTCCATTAATTGGATATGTAAAAACCGGGCCTTCATCGCGCCAGCTGGTGAGATCTTCCACAGGTGCCGACCATACCCTGATGTCGGGTCCGCAATAGCTGCCAAATCTGACATCATGCGAACCGATGATATAAATGCGGTATTTACCTGGATTATCGGGGTCCTCAAAAACACGCGGCTCTCCGTCGGGCAGATGCTCCCAAAGTGGCAGATACGGATTGCCAGCTCCGCGATAGGCGGATTGGCTGAACGATGGGGTAGAGGACAGGAATAGAACCATAAGCAAAAAAATCACCTGCTGACATTTCAAAACAAATTTAGCTTT
>JAFGOR010000058.1 GCA_016926375.1 Bacteroidales bacterium | reverse complement strand
TGGTAAAGAAACTGGACCAGGCCAATGATTACTTCCGTTTCCCCGTGGGCAATGCCTCATCGCAGGGAAATCATTTATCGCTCAGGTACACCGAAACCGGTACCAAGTACTGGACAGTGGAATATATTAACCCGCACAGTCTGACAGGCCTTTCGGGAGATCTCACTGCGATTAACGAAGACGAATACTGGAATGTTAGCACACCAGGCGGTGGCAGGGCCATTGTCAATATCCGATGGACACCGTCGAGCAATCTCACCCCGTTGATGACCGAATTTGGCATTGGCGATATGCGTGTAGCGGAATTTGACGATGGCAATGCATATTGGGTAGAACTTGCCTCAACGCAAACGGGTAACAATTACAACGGAAACGCTGAAACCACATCGAAAATTAACCTTACTACGGGAGCAGCAGGTAAATATACCTTATCATGTATAAACCAGACAAAACCGCGCATCAGGCTCGATAATTCAAGCCCCATATGCGGTGATGCCGGCATACCGGTGTTGTTGTCGGCTGCTTACACCATTTACGCCGATTATACCATCAGCTATACGCTAAATGGCACAGCACAAACACCCTTAACGGTTTCATCCTTCCCTGCTGTTGTACCCACCCTTAGCGCTGGCGGAACCTACCAACTCACAGGGTTCACCTACAATAACCCGGCAGGAACTATACGTACAGGCGCTGTTGACGTTACTGCCGTTACTGCATATGCTGTACCTACTGTTGCAAATGCTGGCAGCAACCAGTCGCTTTGCGGGGCAACCGGTGCCACCCTCGATGCCAACGGACCTTATATAGGAACCGGCTTGTGGTCAATTGTCAGCGGTACTGGAGGCACGGTGATAACTCCAACCGATTCGCTGAGTGATTTCAACGGCACCAATGGCAGCACCTATACCTTGCGATGGACCATCACCAACGGGACCTGTATTTCATCAGACGATGTGGTAATCTCATTCCCGCTACTGGCAGAACAACCTGAGAATTTCACGAGCAGTTCATCAAATGTTTGCCGGGAACAAAGCGGCATTGCCTATACGGTTCCTAACGACCCGTCAGTAACTTATACATGGACTTATACAGGAGGGACAGGAATTACCATTAACGGAACTGGTAACTCGGTGACCATTGATTTTGATGCAGCAGCTACCAGCGGTACTTTGTCGGTTACGGCTACCAATACCTGCGGCACCAGTGATCCGCGTACCGTTGACATAACAGTAAATCCATTGCCAACCATTACACTGGATCCGGCAACAGCAGAAGCCTGTCACGGTGCCGCAAGCGCGGAACTGATTTACACGGGCACAGCAAACTCACCCAACCAATACAGCATTAATTACGAAGCTGGTGCTGAAACACAGGGATTTGCAGACATAGCTAATGCCGCACTTGGTAGCAGTCCGCTTACACTGGTTGTTCCTGTTGCTGCTTCAGTCAACACCTACAATGCCACACTTTCGGTGAGAAACAGTACAACAGGCTGTGTAAGTCATGACAATTCATTTACCATTACGGTTCATGCCCTTCCTGTTCCCTCATTGTCTGGTTCACCGGAAGTCTGCCCTGGTGCAGTAATGACCTATACAACCGACAGCGGCGGAGGTATCAGCGGTTATACCTGGAACGTTTCCAATGGCACCTTTACCGGGGGCACAACAAACCAGATTGAAGTAACCTGGGGAACCATTACCGGCGATTATGAAGATCATACGGTGGATGTAAACTATACTGATGCCAATGGTTGTGACGCTGCCTCACCAACCGAACTGACCGTTCGGGTATACAGGGCACCGGTAACCGGTCCGCAACATCACATCAACAACCTCTGGAATGATTGATAAACTATTGAATATTAAGAATCAACACATGAGAATGAAATGCAATACAGGTGATAAAACTCGTGGAAGCCCGGTGTACTTTAGTCCGGGAAAATATGGCATATATGTAAAATATTACATAAATTCATATTATACTGTAACATTTTAATGCATTGATACATATAAGGAACAATAAAACATCTGTTGATCAGACTAAAAATTGAATTACGTATAAATTAAAATTTGGAACTATGAAAAAGAGGATTACTCAAAAAGTGTTGGCAACTGTTGCAGTTGCTTGTTTGTTTGTAGGCGGTGCCTGGGCACAGGGAACCAATGTACCCGGTGACGGAGCCAATTTTGCTACCAACTGGGCTGACAATACTTCCGATGCCCATATGATTGAAGGTACTACCATACCTTTATTTGCCATGCCCGATGCGTATTACCACCCCAATTATGATCCGGCAACTGAAGATTATACCCTTACTGCCGGTTTCACATGGCGCTGGACTGTTCCTGCCGGACTAACATTGGTTTTGGCTAACGATCGGGAAGATAACTATACAACAATTTCAGCTGACGCAGGTAGCGCAGGTAGTACATTCACTGTTAACGTGGCTGAAAGATCACCTTTAGCATGGGGCCAGTGCGACGATGGCGGCCAGGACATTGACGTAACTGTTCACGCTACACCTGACGCCACCTTGGGCGGTACGCTGACCTACGAAGCATGCGAAGGCGGTGCCGGTTTACCTGCTGCTGTTAATGCTACCATTTCCGATGGCTGGCAGAACTACTGGCTGGTATGGAATCTTGAGATCAAAACACTGGATGGTGCCGGAAATGATGATGATTTCTATGACACAGATAAAACTGCTTTAGCCGCTCTGGCTGAAGAATATACTACTGCTGCTCCTGATAAAACAGCCACAGCAGCCGGTGCATATGACATTACCTCCATAGCCGGTGGTTTCACTTGTATCAACAACCAGACCACAGTGTATACCTATGAGCTTACCAGCATCAATGATCGTGCTCTGCGCTTTGGTGATTTCATTACGCTGGGTGGTAGTACTGCCAGTGCAGCTGCATTTACCTACAACGCAATTGGTGAAGTACTTACTGTAACCGTTCATCCGACTCCTGTTACCGGTCCTATCTATCACATCAACAATACCTGGGCCGACTAATTATACCTGACCAGGGACAGGCATTCACAGCATAGTTCTTAAATGAATGCCTGCCTGGTTTGAATTTGATTGCTAATTCTTTACAGACAGCAATGCCTGGCGAATTGCAACAACTTGATTTGATGAGCTGCAGGATTTGCAGCCGGATGGAGAGATTATAAACCACAGTATCTGCCACAGGACTTGTTTACGCGATCAGTTATATTAACCCTCTTGCTTTTCATAAGCTCCTTGATGCCAACGCACGGGCAAAGTTTACCCTTTGCCTGTGCCGGCTCAGTGGAGGCTTACGGCGTTACCGGGTACCCTAATTCGGTATTCATATGGGAGGTGGTGGGGGGTACCATCGTTGATAACCGGAATGATTCGGTTCTCATACGCTGGGATCGTGAACAGGGTGTTCACAGTATTACCGTGGTGGAACGAACTGAGTTTAGCTGTTATGGTGAACCCGTTGGCGCATCTGTTCCGGTGAACGGACCTGTTGCCAACATCGGAGACAACCAGGAGGTCTGCCTCAACGATATCTTCACCTTTGACGCCACTACAACCTATGGCTCCGGGGTTACCTACCTGTGGCCCGACGGAAGCACAGGCAACACCTTTTCAACCGGCACTGAAGGAAACGTTTGGGTAAGGATTACCGGAATAGACGACCTTTGTTCCGATACCGACTCAGCATTCCTTACTGTGAATCCGCTTCCGGTTGTTTACCTGGGAAGAGACACCACCCTTTGCGGAACCGAAACCATGCTGCTGAATGCCGGATTCTTTGCCAATTATGAATGGTCAACCGGTGATATCTTTAATCCCATTTCAGTTGACGGCGATCGCACAGAACCGGAAGCAATTTGGGTTACTGTAACCGATGAAAACGGGTGCCGCGGATCAGATACCCTTGTTCTGAACGTTTGCGATGCCACCATGCTTTTCAGGGACATGCCCAATACCATAACTCCCGGAAATGATGACGGTGTAAATGACGTGTGGGAAATTCCGCATATTGAACTATTCCCTGATGCAGTGCTTGAGATATACGACCGCTGGGGAAGGCTGGTGTATCGTACAGACGATATCTCAAACAATTACTGGAATGGCACTTCCATGTCGGGCGTTGAATTGCCCATGGATGCTTACTATTTCGTAATTGACCTGAAAATTCCTCATGTGAAACCCATGACCGGGTATGTGAATGTAATCAGGTAGTGATTTGTTTATTTTTTGTTTTGCATGGTATATTTCGATATCAATTCCAGCAATTTTACACGATTCAAAGGCTTGGTCAGATATTCATTGCAACCAGCCTGAATGGCTTCATTTTTGTCATTTAACAAAGCATTGGCTGTTTGTGCAATAATGGGAATAGTTCTGTTAAATTTCCTTATTTCTTTTGTTGCTTCAATACCGCTCATATCTGGCATTCTGATGTCCATTAAAACAATGGATATGTCGGGTTGACTGCGGACCGTTTCCACAGTGCTTATTCCATTTGTGCACGCTATAAGCTCATTCCAATCTCCTTCCAAAATGGTTTTCAGGTAGCTGATGCTGACTTCATCATCTTCAGCAATCAGAATTTTGACCCTGTTGTTTACTGCTATTTCCGGCAGATTCTGAATAGCAGCTTCCAAATCGGGCTCTTTTGAAACCATTAATGGAATGGTAACATAAAACGTACTACCCTCTCCCGGCTTTGATTCAACCCGCACAGAGCCACCGATTAGTTCAGCATAGGCTTTTACAATGGAAAGTCCCAGCCCGGAACCCTCATATGGCCGCGTCAGACTCAGATCAGCCTGTACAAACCGCTCAAAAATTGCATCCTGCTTGTTTTCAGGTATTCCCAACCCGGTATCTTTCACATAAAAAACCAGGTCACCTTTATCCTGATAGGCCCCAAATTCAATATACCCCTTTGGAGTAAATTTAATGGCATTGTTAATCAGGTTGGTAAAAACACCATCGAGTTTAAACCGGTCCGCCATGATTTTTAAGTCCGAAACGGCATCCATGTTGAGTATAAAGTCGAGCCCCTTGCCGGCAGCTTGTTCCAGAAAAAAATCGTAGTGATAGGTCATGATTTCCGCAACATCTACCTCAACAAAGGAAATATCAACCTGGCCTGATTCAATTTTTGATACTTCCACTATTTTATTGATGGTTTCAAGCAACCGTTCACCACTTTGATTGACTACTTCTATGAATTTATCTTTCTTTTCTTCGGTAAGGTTTGGTTTTTTAAGCAACTCCAAAAAGCCCAGGATACCATTCATTGGCGTTCTGATTTCGTGGCTTACGTTGGCCAGAAATGCAGTCTTCAGCCGGTCGCTTTCCTCGGCTTTTTCCTTGGCATAAATGAGATCCTGAATGATTTGTTTTCGCTGGGTAATATCACGGGCAATGCTCAGTATGGCCTTTCGTCCCTGGTAGGTGACCAAACTTGAGTAAATTTCAACCGGAAATACCCTCCCGTCTTTTGTACGATGTGAAGTTTCAAAAATCTGCAACTCGGCCTCGGGCATGCTTCCGGCCAACGCGGCAATTGCTTCCCGGGTCAGCGAGTTGTCAATTCCTGTTAATCCTATTTTCAGTAATTCCTCCTTGGGATATCCCAATATATTGATAGCCGTTCGGTTTACATCCAGCAGCGTTCCATCAAAGTCAATTACCCAAATAGTTTCGTTCATACCATCGATGAGCTCTCGGTAGTTTTTCATGATTTCATTAAGGGCATCCTCAGTTTCCCTGCGTTCAGTTACATCGGTAATAAAACCCTCAAGCGCAATAACCTCTCCATTCTTTCCATAAACACCACACTCCTTATCCCAGAGCCATCTTATCGAACCATTGCGGTGTCTGATCCGGTATTCAATTTCAAAAGGCACCTGCTTAAGGAGTTTATCTGAAACTTCTAACCATACTCTTTCACGATCCTGCTCCAGCATGATATCTCCCCAAGTTATTTTTTTCAAATAAAAATCCTGATCACTGTATCCCGTTATGCTCATACATCCCTGGCTGATGTATTCCATAGTCCATTCAGGTGTGTACTGGCACCTATAAGCAATTCCCGACAAGTTGCCAATCAGGCGCGATAAAACCAGCTGGCTTTCTTCTGCCTTTACTTCAGCAGACTTGATTTTCTGAATATCCTGGAATGATCCGTTCAGACCGGTTATTATACAGCTACTATCATATATGGGTTTGCCAATCGCCCTTACCCATTTACGTGCTCCCTGTGAAGTAATGATTTCCATTTCTTCATCAAACGAGACACCATCTGTTAAACAACGATTGTAGACTTCCAATATCCTGTTCCTCCATTCAGGCGCATAATAATTAATACCCTCTTCTGGCGTGGGAGAGAATCCGGGCTTTTCCTCATGTATTTCAGCAACCACATCAGACCAGATAACCCGGTTGGCGGCCAGATCTACCTGCCATCCGCCAAACCGGGCACTTTCACCGGCCATTTTGATCAGGTCAAAACTTGACCTGAGTTCCTGTTCTGTCAGCTTTTTTTCTGTAATGTCTCTGGTGACACTGAATACTATCTCTTCATTCCTGAGGCAAAAAGAATTCCAGGCCAGCCACTTATAGGTTCCGTCCTTGCATCGGTAACGGTTTTCAAACTGAAATACGTCTTTCTCGTTCAACAATTCCTGGTGTGTTTGAACGGTTATGGAAACATCATCGGGATGCAAAAATTCCATAAAAGGTACTGCTTTGAGCTCTTCCTGTGTCCATCCGAGTGTTCTTTCCCATGCAGGGTTAAGCACTTTGAAATAGCCATCAAACCCTGAAATTGTCAGCATATCCATGGAATGATTGAAAATCAGATCACTGGTTCTCAATTTTTCCTCAATGCTTTTCTGTTCCGAAACATCCCGGACAGTAAAAATGACCCCTGCCGAAGAATGTTCCGGGTCAATGGGTAACCAGGAAAGGCTGACATCAATAAAGGTGCCGTCTTTTTTCTTCCATCGCACATCCCTTTCCCCCTTTCCTGTCAGTAAAACCTGATTATCCTTTTCAATCTCCGCCAGTGCGCATTCGTCGTTACCCGGACACAATTTGCTCATTGGCTCACCAAGCAACTCTTCCACAGCATAGCCGGATATTTCACAAACAAGCGGGTTCACCTCAACCAGTTTACCATCCATAAGCATGCCAATACCGGTTGGCGCCACCGTATATAAGGTTCTCATTTTTTCCTCGCTAATGCGCAGGGCTTCTTCAGCCTGCCTCCATTCACTGATGTCGCGTGTAACTCCAAGAAAACCTGTAATATTTCCTTTGCTGTCGCGTGTATAAGACACATTCATCCCAACCCAAATCAAACTGCCGTCGGCCCGGTAATGCTCCACCTCAAGCATTCTGGCGCGATCGGGTCTGCTAGCAGGATCCTTTTCCTTTTCCATTTCTTCAGAGAAAGCTTTTTCAATCTTCCGAAGTGACTCTGGGGGAAACTTATCTTCCATAGATCGTTTCATGTGCTCTTCGGGTGATTCTCCCAGCAGTCGTTCAACGGAAGGGCTAACATAGGTTGTTCTGAAACTAAGATCTGAAGTCCACACTATATCCGTTATATTCTCGGCAATACGGCGGTATTTCTCCTCGCTTTCCTCAAGAGCCTTCTGACGCATCCGCTGCTCAGTCTGGTTACTGATGACCAATACCACGCCAAGCACTTTTCCCTTTTGGTCTTTGATAGGAGCAGCATTGTAGGCAACAGGGATTTCTTTGTTTTCCCAGTTAATAAGTACTGCGTTATCTGTCAGTTCCACCACCCTTCTCTCGCGTAAGACCTGATCAACAGGATTCTCCAAAAGCTCACGTCTATCTTCATGAATGATTTTGACCACTTCCTCAACCTTTTTAAACCGCGCTGCATTTTCACTCCATCCGGTCATGATGGCTGCAGCCGGATTGAGATTTTCTATACAACCGTTATTATCAGTGGTAATAACACCCTCTCCGATACTATAAAGCGTAGATCGCAACTCTTCTTCCCTGAAATTCAACAAAGCCTGCTTGGTATATAATTCCTTATAGATATTTCTCTGACGGTAATGATAAATCCAGGCAGTGATGAATCCGATCATTGAAATACTGATTAGAATAATTATGGCAAGGTCTATCGCGTGTTTATACAATGCACTGTATATCTCCCTTTGATCAATTTCGGAAATCATAAACCATGGAGTATCAGGCACTTTTCGGATATCAGCCAGTACCGGTTCTCCCCTGTAATCAATTCCTTCCATTATCCCGTCATCACCTTTTATTGCACGCACTGCTGTCACGGTGGGCATGTTAAGAGACAGTTTCATTTTCAGCGGATCCATTTGTATGTGCCTCAACCGGCTCAGAAAAGTAACGCTGTCACCGTCTTTTCGCACTATGTAGGTTTCAGCACTTTCAGATGGCAGGGGCCAGTTTCTGATTAGGGGGAAAAGGTATTCGTTGGGGTTCACCCTGAAAACCAGAAATGCGATCAGGTTGTTTTTCTTGTCAAATGCAGGGGCTACAAAATCAATATGAACCTGTTGATGTTCTTTACAGAAATAAAAATCGGTTACAACAATACCGCGGGTTTGCCGGGCTTTATCTGTATGTATTTGCGTTGCACCGCCAACAGCATAATGCTCATCCTCAACGGTACTGAATATCAACGTTCCATCTGCTGACAACAACAGGATATTTTCGTAACGTTGTCCACTCATGATATGCAATAAAGCTTCCCTGAAGTCAGACTCAGAATCTTTATTTGTATGAATGATATCTTCAATATACAAATTGTAGGGTACGTTTGACGAAAAGAACCAGGCTTCTGAGAGCCTTTCTTTATACCATTGGGTAAGCTGGTTGATTTTCAATTCGGATATGGCCTGCAATTGATTGTGGCTTTCAACCCGGATGAATTGTTTTTGATGTCTGAAATGAAAGATTGCAGCAATCAGCACCATGATAGCAGCTCCTGAAGCAAGCATGATCATGCGATACCGGAATTTGTTGTTGCTTATTGATTTCATTTTTTGAAATATCTGGTATTATTCTGGCAGCCTGACTTTATGGTAACGACATAATAAATTTACGAAAGGTTCAACTCATTTCATATAAGTTAACAAATTAACATTTAAAAAGGTCGGAAGAAAAGGCAATAAGCGTGATATTTCATCAATGAAAACATTCATCACAGGGTTAGGCAATTTTGTCAAAAAACATATACAATAAGTTAATTTTATACATTTGTTGCTTTGCAGGAGGGGAGAAGGCATATAAGACTACCATTGATCTAAATCAATGTGCAAATTGATGTCAAACAACCATAACCTTGACGCTTGTTTTCAGTATAATCAGGTAAACAAAACGGAAATTACATGATGAAATTTTACACAAGGGTTATAACCCTTATCGCCTTCACCCTTACAATATCCCCCTTTATTTCTGAAGCCCAGCAATTACCTGTATACAGCCAGTACATGATGAACGGTTTCCTGCTGAACCCTGCAGTTGCCGGCCATGAAGGTTACACAGCAGTTAATATAACCGCCCGGGAACAATGGGTAGGGCTTAAGGATGCTCCCGGAACCTATGCCGTGAGTTACCAGACCCGTTTGCTGAAAAACAGCTATATTTCACGTTCTGCCTCTATCCGCAAACGGAAAAGAGTGATGTCGCGCAGTGGTCGCGTGGGTTATGGAGGTTATGCATTCACCGATATGGCCGGAGCTTTTAGTCGCACCGGCATCCAGGGAACTTACACTTATCATATACCTATGGACAGGTCTCAGCTTTCATTCGGCGTTTCGCTTACCGGTTACCAGTTTCGCATTAATGAAGATAAAATCAAACTTTTAGATGAAGGTGATGTATTGATGTACCAGACAGAGAAATCAGCTTTCATACCCGATGCCAACTTTGGTGTTTACTATACCGACCGGAATTTGTATGCCGGATTATCTGCCATGCAATTATTCCAGACTCCTTTAAAGATGGGTGCTGACAATGAAGGACCGGGCTTTCGTATGGTACGACATTACTTTGCAACCGCAGGCTACCGGTTTGAAGTGAGCCAGGATATTTTGATGGAACCTTCCCTTTTGTTTAAAACAACTGAGAAGTTCATAGCCCAGATTGACGTCAATATTAAAACCTATTTTAAAGAAAATTATTGGGCCGGAATATCATACCGCACTGGCGGAGGTTACAGCATTGCCGAGGAAACAATGAATGGTAAGGGCTCCTCTGTTATTATCATGGGTGGGTTGCGTGTAGATAAGGTTTATTTTGGTTATTCTTTCGATTATACCTTTAATGCCATAGGTGCCCGCACTTTTGGTTCACATGAAATTATGGCTGCCATTAAGTTTGGTGACAATGCCAGAAGATACAGATGGCTTAACAGGTATTAGAAGAAGAAGTTCGGAGCCTGTCTGCCGGCCAGGCAGGTTCGGAGCCTGTCTGCCGGCCAGGCAGGTTCGGAGTGCAGAGTGCAGCGTACGAAGCCTGCCTGCCGGCCAGGAACACCGAATACTGATTTACCAGGTATAATCACGGCTTCAAGGGTACTGTGAAGGTAAATGTAGCTCCCTGTCCAACAACACTTTTTACAGTTATCTCACCTCCGTTCTTTTGAACAAATTCCTTACAAATTAATAATCCAAGCCCGCTCCCTTTTTCATTTCTTGTTCCTGCAGTAGATTTTTCCTGGTCAATTTCGAATAGCGCAGCCATTTTTGATTCTGAAATACCTGCCCCTGAATCTGTTACATTTATCTCTGCAAAATTCCTGTTTATGGTAACGTCAACTGACAGGGTCCCTTTCTCCGTATATTTAATGGCATTACCGAGTAAATTCCGGATAACTGTGTTGATCATGTTGCGATCTGCAAACACAAAGATATTTTCCTTTGAGTTCAAAGTAAAGGAAATCTGTTTTTCCTCCATCATGTCTTTAACCAAATCAACATTGGCATCAATTACTTCGACCAAATTAAACGCTTCGGGTTTATGCTGAATATTGCCGGTTTGTGTTCTGGCCCATTGCAACAGATTCTCAAGCAGGTCATATATTTTTTGTGAAGAGTCAAAAATGGCATTGATAAATTTCAACTTTTTGTCTTCTGTCAAATCCGTGAATTTTTTCAGCAGAATTTCAGAGAAACTCAGGATTGAACTGAAAGGATTCTTTAAATCGTGGGCAATGATTGAAAAAAGTTTGTCTTTTGTTGCATTCAACACTGTTAATTTCCGGTTTGTTTCTTCCAGGTCTTCAGCCTGCTGTTTAATCATCGCCTGTTCTTTCAATGATTGATCATTGGCTATCTGAAGATAGTCATTCTGTGCTAAAAGTTCTTCAGACTGTTCTTCAATCAACTGCTGACGCTCTTCTAAAACAGCATTTGATTCATTTAATTCTTCTGCCTGCAGCATCAACTCAGCGTTTTTTTCTTCAACTTCCCTGGTGCGCGTTTTTACCAGATCTTCAAGATTTCTTTTCTGTTTTTTTAACAGATTGATTCTGTAATAGTAGAAGCCCAAAGCAGTGCCCAAAATGAACAACAATAAGAATATTCTAAATACCAAAGTTTTCCACCAGGGAGGCCGGATGATGATGCGCAATGTAATTCCGTTTTCGTTCCATATCCCATCATTGTTTGAGGCCTTTACCCTAAAAGTATATTCACCCGGATTGAGGTTAGTATAATTTGCTTCTCTTTTATTGCCTACAAAATTCCAGTCATCTTCAAATCCTTCGAGGTAATAGGCATACTTATTCAGGGAAGGTTGTGCGAAATGTAGCCCGGCAAAATGAAATGTAAGGATATTGTTTTTATAGGAAAGTGCAATCTCTTTGGTTACATGGATCGGCTCTTTGAGAACGACCTGATGGTTCACGGTATCTCCAACATGAACAGGCTTATTGAATAACATTAATTCGGTTATTACAACCCGGGGTAAAAACGGATTTGGCACTATCTTATCCGGATAAAAGGCATTGAATCCGTTTTGACCCCCAAAGAATATCATGCCATCAGTATTTATAAAGTAAGCATTGTGCCAAAATTCATTACTTTGCAACCCATGATTTACATTATAGTTCACGAATTCTCCGGTTTGAGGATCCAATTTCGAGATTCCATTTGATGAACTTAGCCAGATAAAGCCGTCCTTGGCTTCTACAACACCTACAACTCCTTCGGATGGCAGTCCATGTAATGTATGGTAGGTATCAAAAGCGATATCCGGAAAATCTTCAAAAGTTCCTGTAATTTCACCGCGGTTAACTATTTTGTTCAGTCCCCCTGCAGTACCAATCCAAAAAGAGCTGTCGCGTGCCTGACAGAAGGCATTAATGGTATTGCTGCTAATGCTTTTGGGATTATTCTTTTCATTACGAAAAACTATGAATTTCGGAGCAGGCTTTCTCTTCTCATCAGCGGTTAGAACACTTATTCCATTGCCATGGCCTCCTATCCATATATTCTTGTGTAGATCTTCTCCTATCGACCATATGATATCGTCGCCAATGCTGTAATTATTGGTTGCATCAGGAACAAAAAAGTCGAACTCATCCAACTTGTCATTATATCGCCACAATCCCGCCTCCCAGGTACCACCCCATAAAATACCATCGCTGTCTTCATAAATTGCAAAAGTCCATCTATCAAACCGGTAATTTTTGATAACGGGTTTTCGCCCTGAAAATGCAGGTTCAGGCCTGATTCTTGAAATTACTCCGCCTCCACTACCAACCCAAACCTCACCGTTTTTACGATGAACAAGACATAGGGTACTGTTTCCGCCAATTGTATTCGGATCTTTTGGATCATTTAAATAGCGAATGAATTTCGGCTCCTGATTATCAGAGAAAATAATCCGGTTAATGCCCCCTCCTATTTCCAGGCCTACCCATAGTTCATTTGGGTTAAGACCGTGAATAGAAGAGATTACATCGCCACCCAGTGAATTCTTTTTATAGGGTATTTTCCTGAAGTGACTGAATTGCTTTCGGTAGAAATCAATTTTTTCCACTCCGTAACTGAAGGTTCCAATCCACAATACCCCCGTATTGTCTTCGTATAATGAGAATACGGTATTATCGTTAATAGTAGAATTATCTAATTCATCCGGCTCAAAATGCTCAAGTATATCAGTTTCCGGTTTATAACGATACAAACCCTTCAATTCAGTTCCAATCCAGATATGATTATTGTGATCGCGTAACAGATAATTCCGGTTTTCAGGAGTCACATTAATTTTCCCGGGATCCACTTTCCTGTAGGTTCCGGCTACTTCATCATACTCCAGTTTAATGATCCCATCATAGGTAGTGCCAATAAAAATACCGGCTTTGTCATCTTCAATAACAGATCTTATATAATTTCCACCAAGACTGATACCTGAACCAGTTATTTCTTTTTTCAACGGATCGAAATAGTATAAATACTCTGAAAACAGCAATAACTGCTTTTTACTGCTTTCAAATACCCAGGTAATAGGTGCAGATGATCCGGAATAACTGAATTTCTCAAACCGGGCTTTTTTATTTCCATTTTCTTCAGGCGGAACAAAAAGGTTTAGGGCGTTTTCTGCACAAATCCAGATATTGCCTTTACTATCTTGCGATATTTGATATATCCTATTGCTGCTGAGGCTTTCCGGATCAGAAGGATCATGGGAGAAATTTTCGAATGTTTCGCTTTCAGGGTCAAAACGGTCTAGTCCTGTCCTGCTGCCGTTAACTATCCAAATATAGCCCTTGTTATCTTCCATAATAAAGGTTATATCATTACTGCTGAGACTAGTCCTGTCTTTTTTGTTATTCCTGTATACCGAAAAGGAGTATCCATCATATTTATTCAGACCATCATTGGTGGCAAACCAAAGAAATCCATGCCGATCCTGCAAAATATGGTTAACCGTTGATTGCGACAATCCTTCGCGTGTTGTGATATGCTCAAAAACAAGTTGTTGGTATTGTGCTGAACATAGGTTGATAAAGAAATATAACAACAAAAAGATCAGGGTTGGAAGTCGCCAAATACCATATCTATCATGTGTTTTCATCTGATCACTTGTTTTTATATGCGAGCTAATGCTAAAAATTTCAGAAATGGCTTTACCGATAGCTATAGTTCCGCTTACTAAGTTATGAAAAAGATTATCGGGTTGCCAGACTTGGGTAGTATTAAAACTGACCTGAGCAGGGAGTTTCTTTTATCATTAATACCTGTCAAGATATCGGTAACGCCTCACATTGTCGCCTAATTTCAGGGCTAGCATCACTTCATGAGAGCCATAAGAATAATTCAATAATCCCCTGGGGCTATAGTCATAAGCATAGCTAAAATAGAATCTATTGATGCATACTCCGGTAGTGCCAATAAAAGTCATACCGGTCCTAAAGCCTAAACCAATCCAGAATTTCTTGTTATAAATATATTTTAAGGAAACATCTAATTGCACATCTAATTGTTCGGATGCTTTCAGATAAAATGAAGACTCCAGTATATCTTGCCTGTTTACATTGAAATTATACCCTCCAACCAAATAGTACTGCCTGTTAATCTGCAAGTTTTCACCGGCATAGAGGCCAAAATTGAGTGATGCCTGCAATAATTGTAATGCTGAAAGCCCAATATATTTCTTTTGATCGATATAAAATATGCCAAAATTGACATCCGGAATATTCAAAGATATCTTACTGTTTAATATAGGGTCATCAACGTTGTCAATTAGCCTCAAATTATTTGGATCACAATTATACTTTAAGAAACCCAGAGATAAACCCATGGATAGTTGAGCTTTGTTTCTGAGGTCGATATGATAAGCGTATGCCAACTGTGCGGCTGTTTGATCAATTTGTCCTGCACGATAATTGTAGGCTGTGAGACCAAAACCTACCCTTCCGCTGTGAAAAACGCCTTTATTCCTACGTTTAACATACGACTTATTAAAAATATGGCTGCGTTTCATAACCCTGGTTTGAACACTTGCAGAATAAGCTTTAGGAGCCCCCTCAATTCCAAGCCATTGATTTCTGTGCGAAAGAATAATGGTTGTATATCCATCGGCACCGGCAGCGGCCGGGTTTAATACAAAGGGACTAAAACTGTATTGACTGTAAAAGGGTACCTGTTGTGCATAAGTATTGGGAGAGCAAAACAACATACCGCATCCAATGATCAAATGAAAAAGTACTATACCTTTTATATTTTTAATATTGTTAACCATTGGATACTTATAAAATTTATCTGATAAGTGTTATGCTCCCTACAATTGCTTTTGAGCCATTGCCAGGATCAATTACATAGTAATAGGCGTTCACTGGCAACTTCTTTCCGTTTTGCGTACCATCCCACGGCTGAGCATATCCGTGATCAGATTGAAAAACCTGTGATCCAAAAGTGTTGTATATTCTCACTGAAATGTTCGGGTAATTTTCAAAGCCAGTGATCTGGAAATAATCATTATAACCATCACCATTAGGGGTAAATGCATTTGGAATAATCAAATTCAGTTGGTTAATACAATCCAGGATCTGTATGGTATCGGTTCCAATACATCCTTTTGAATCCGTTACCCTAACCCATATCTGACCATCACGCTCATGGGCAATGATAGTGGGAGAATTTTCTCCGTTGCTCCATAGGTACGTTCCGTTAATAACTCCTGTACTGAGTATCAATTCGTTGTGCTCGCACAACATGGTATCCGCACCCAGATAGATGTTGGGTGGCGGGTCAACAACAACAGTATACAAACGTGCTGCCGCATCAGTCTCGGTTCCGGTATAATTTACGGTGCAGTTATCCCGAGAGGTGACTGAAGAAATTCGAATCGTATGAATCTCCGGGTTTGAGCCAGAAGTATGTGTAAAACCGTCGATACTGATGATTGCATAGTTCCCGTTTGTTACATTTACTGTTTGTTCAGCCCCACCATCGATGGTGTATTCAAAGCTCCACACACCTAATATTCCGGTATAATTTGCAGTTATATTAAAATCACCCGATTGGTGCCGGGTTCTGGAGCATTCTGCTGTGCCGGCTTCTGACCAAGCAATATGCATATCGGAAACTTCAACAACAAGCGTTTGGACATTACCCGCACAAGCTGATCCGGGTTTTGTGGGATAAACAGAAATTGTATACTCACCTGTTGCTCCATCCCACAGAATATTACTGGAAGAATCTTTAGCACTTAAATCGGATGAGGTTCCACCCGGAGTTACAAGCCAGTGGTAATTGTAAATGGCGCCATCCTGAATAGGCGCAACCGAGTAATGATGCGTAGATCCTTTGGTAACCTGCACCTGGGCGCTTACCTGAACAACATTACCAAAT
>JAFGOR010000057.1 GCA_016926375.1 Bacteroidales bacterium | reverse complement strand
CTGGCATTTGACAGTGTCCTGACACTTAATCCCGATCATATAGCCTCAATCTATAACAAGGCGCTGATCTTCAGGAATCAGGATAGTGTTGACGCTTTCGAGGAGGCTATTGACCTGTTCCTCTCCAAGCTCGATCCGGAGAAAGATGCTGACAAGATTACCCAGGCCAAAGGTTCGGCACTGGAGTACTTTCGTGCAGCCGGCTCAAAGGCAAACAGTGCCAGCCAGCTTGACGAAGCGCTGGCGCTCCTGAACAGGGCGGCAAAGTACGGCGACGACAAGACCCTGTTCTATTTCTTCGCTGACGTCTACAACAAGCAGAACAACTTCACTGAGGGAGCCGCCTATGCACAGAAGGGCCTCGATCTGGAGACCGGTGACGCTGAAGCCAAGGCCATGTTCTACTATCAGCTGGCCGTTGCACAGCTCGGTCAGGGAGATACCTCGGCAGCATGCGCATCATTTAAAAATGCCCTCTACGGCGCCTTCGCCGATGCCGCAAAGGCTCAGCGCACCAACCTGAAGTGTGAATAACATTCCCGGGGGCTCCTTACATTGAAATGAATATAATCACGGCGCCCCACAGGCGCCGTGATGCTTTTCAGGCATAACTGCACTGGAGAGGGAATACAACTGATTGTTTTCGGAATTCTGTTAATCTGAAATTCACTTTAGCCAGAAAGTTTCTATCTCTTCCAGGCTTTCCCCTTTTGTTTCCGGGATATATCTGTAAAAAAACAGTGTCGCCACCAGGCAGATTAGTGCGAATGAAAAAAAACCAATATTCATTCCCATCTTATCAATATACCAGGGGAAAATAAAGGCTGTAAGGAAATTTGCCCCCCAGTTTGTAAAAGTCGCAATTGACATTGCCAGACCTCTGATCCTGTTTGGGAAAATTTCGCTTATTAACACCCAGATAACAGCATTGATGGATAAAGCCAGGCACGCGATGTAAATACACAACATAATTACAATCCAGATTCCGGATACATTCTGCAGGTTAAATAGAAAGGCAATGATGGTTAATGAAAGGCATACTCCAGCCATACCCCATATTAACAGCGGGCGCCGGCCCCAGCTGTCAATCTTCCACAGAGCAATAATTGTAAAAAGCAGATTTATTATTCCAATAGCAACCTGAAATTGTAAAGAGTTGTTCAGGCTAAACCCTGCATCCGCCAGGATTGAAGGGCCATAGTAAATGACTATATTAACACCTGTAAACTGTCCGAAAACAGAAAGTCCAATTCCAACAATTAAAGCCAAACGTAACCCCGGTCTGAAAAGCTCACTGATTTTCCCTTTGACCCGTGATACTGTTTTTTCTATTTCAGCCAATTCGTTTTCAGCAATTTGTTCTCCATTGATCCGGACCAGCAGCAAATAGCCTTTCTGAGACTGCCGGTTTTTGATTAACCATCTCGGGCTTTCGGGTATAAAAATTAAAAGGGCAACAAAAAGCCCGGATGGAAATATCTCGGCACCAAACATTCCACGCCAGACTTCCGAGACAAATATTTTATGAAATAACCCATTGCTGCTAAATAATTCCTGATGATGAGCAGAAAAGTTCAGCAATAACCAGTTTGAAAAATATGCCAGCAATATCCCTATTACAATCGACAACTGATATAATGCAACCAACCGCCCTCTTATATGACGGGGAGAAAACTCTGATATATATAAGGGAGCCAATACCGAAATAATGCCAACACCAATACCTCCGACAACCCTTGCACAAATTAAGAAGAAAAAGGTATTGGGCACTGTTGAACCCAGCGCAGAGATTAAAAACAGGAGAGCAGCAAGAATGAGCACAGGCTTTCGTCCATATTTGTCGCTAATGGTTCCACCGGATATGGATCCTATTACTGCACCAATAATCGCCGAACTGACAAACCAGCCAACTTCTACTTTATTAAGAACAAAATAGTGTTCGACAAAATTAAACGTCCCTGATATAACTGCTGTATCGAATCCAAAAAGGATACCACCTAAAGAAGCTACAAAACAGACAATTAAAATGAAGAACGCATTTCTTTTCATACTGGGTTTACCTGATGTATTCATACATAAGGGTTTTTACTTTATCATTCCCGGCAACATTTCCTTTCTAAGCGATTTATAATGAGTATCAATTTGGGAATCTTTAGTTACATCCCACACAGAGCTGTCGAGGTCGCGCAATGCCATGACTGTTGTAATCCACCCCTGTGTCCACCCCGTTTCGATAGCCCAGGCTCCCCATCCATGATCGGCATTGGAACCCCAATACCCGAACCGCTTGTAGTCAAAAGCTCTCATCCATCCACCATCAACTTCCGGGTGGCTTTCTGATTTTACCTGAATGCGACAAAGAAACTCAGCTAATTTATCGTTTGCCTCTTTTATATCCGGATCGTTTGTGGCATAAAACGCTTCATGTAACCCCAGAAATGCAAAGTTGGTTGTGTAAAGCAGGTCGCTTACAGGGTCGCCGTTTTGGGCAATTAATGAAGCTTCTGTTATTCCGTATTCTTCGTTTGACTGAGGTGGCGGATATTTACCCTGTGCAATGTCTCCCAGCTCTTCACGGATGGCTCCGCATTCGTCCTGCAATTTCAAAAAGTCGGTTACCACAGCAAATAGCATCTCCCGGTTTTCACGAGTATCGCTTACCCTTACCAACCAGGCCAATGGTAAAATCATGCGTGCGCGTTCCTGGGCCAATCCGTTTGTCCAATGCCAATTGTCAGGATAATTATCCATCATAGTATGAATGCCGTTCTGTGCCCTTTTCAGAAAAAGAGCATCGCCAGTTTTGTCATATGCCCACAGGTAGCAGGCCCACAGATAGCATTCAAAATGAGGTGACAGGTTGGTAATTTCACGATTAAAGTAATATTGCCAGCCATTTTTTTCGAATTCGTCTAAATCAATCCGGCTTCCCCTAAAACCGTTTCTTCCTGTTGTACGTAACAAAGCCAGCAGCGATTTCAAAAGAATTTCATCCCAATGGCCGTTTTCTGTGAAAGCAGCAGTTATCAGTGCGGCCATTAAAAAACGGGCATTATCATCACCGTAACTGGCCTTATACCAGGCATAGTTGCTTATTCCCCAGGGAATCAAACCATAGGCTCCATGCTCCGGATCGCCATATTCATTCCGGGTAGCGGGGGAATTCAGGAGGTAATAGTCAAGTAAATTTTGTGCTGTTTTCAGATACTCCTTGTTGTTTTGTATTCTGCCTACTGTAGCAAAAGCCATGGCTGTTTCGCTGATGCAATCACCCCGCTGCATAATTCCAATAGATTGATTCCCTTTTTCATCTATATCAGAACAAAGACATTCGAACACCCCGTCCGAACCATCTCCCACTGGAATTGACGCGTTCCACTCCAGACGCTGAATTCCCACATCCACCAAATTGCTCAGAGTATCTTTATAAGACGACGGAATCAGCATCCTGGCATTTTTGTACCATTCAATGCCCCTGGTGTAACTTATCTGTTGCACATTATCCGGAAGTGTATCATACTTAAAATATGTAGGCTCAACAACCGGGTTCCACTTAAGCTCCTCAATACAGGCACCCGGTAAAAGGTATTCCAGTACATTTCGCCATACTGCTTCCCACTCTCCGGAAGGAGCATAACGTCCCGATAAAAAACGGCTGAGACTGGCGGTTGCAACCAAAACCGGAAGGCCTTTCAACTCAAACAACAAAGGATGTATTGTTTCGGGCAGTCCGAAAATAGCCGAATCGAACCCCGCAACTCTTGCGGCAACCAGATGCAATGGACTGTTTTTTACATCCATCTTAAGGTAATGAAGTCCGTTTATACCCAAAATAGCCAGGCTATCAGGAAAGCCTCCAAAAAAATTTGAATTCACAACCGCACGTTCGGCTTTCCCCTTTTCAATACCTTCAACACTAATGTCAGGGAGATGTGAGGGGAACTCAATGTATGCCCTCAGCTGTTTTTCTTCTATAAGCTGAAAAAATGAATCTTCCAGTTTTTCGGGATTATCAGGGTAGTGATCTGCCAATACAAGAACAGCCTCTCCTTCTTT
>JAFGOR010000056.1 GCA_016926375.1 Bacteroidales bacterium | reverse complement strand
ACTTAGTTTTCCGCCATCTCCATATTTCCAGACCTGGTTCTGCAATGGCGGAGCAAATTCGGATGAATTTACTTTCACTGATAATAACCTCCCGGTCCTTACAAAAAACTGGGACGGGCAGGGTATTGAGATAGGATCCAGCCCGCTGGATCATGATGGAAATATTGACAGATCAGTCGAATACGAAGAAATTCTTCAGCCCGGTCAGGTATTTGAAAATGAGATAAGAATTGATATACTGACCGGTTCACAGGTAAAATCCCTGCAGGATGATATTGTGGGTTATAACCGTTTAAAAAGGAAAATTAATTAACAGTTGAATACGGATCTGAAATACTCAAGGTGAATTATTATCTGAAGGGAATTCAACCAGTTTTTAAAAGCTCATGGCGTGATAATGATCAGATCATTATAGCACTTAAAAAATCTGTCCTGTTAACCATTGTGTATAATGAAAAACCTGTTTTTATCGTCATTAATTTCAGCCATTATCATCTTCGCTTGTTCTCCGGGAAAAATAAAACAACCGGCTGATTCCGGACCGATTACACAACACCCGGATAATTCTCACGTATTCCTGTGGAAAGGAAAAGCAAAAGTATTTGTTGCATCGGGAGAGCATTATGGGGCGCTGGTAAACAAAGAATTCGATTACGTAACTTATCTGAGGACCCTGAAAAAAGCAGGTCTTGAAAATACCCGCCTCTTCCTGGGCGATTACCTCCTGGGGCCGGATGATTTCGGTGGAATACTTAAGGGGATCAGTACCCTTGAGGTGGTTCCCGGCAAATTCATCTGTCCATGGGCACGAAGCAATGAACCAGGATTTGCCCGTGGTGGTAATAAATTCGACCTCGACAAATGGGATCCGGAATATTTTACAAGGTTGCATGACCTGTTTAAAACGGCTAAAGAAAACGATGTGACCATTGAAGCAATGCTTTTTTTTGTCGGTCCATCATGGGATATAATGCCTTTAAATCCTGTAAATAATATAAATTATACGGAGCAGGTTGGATCGCAGGGTTATCTCGAAATACGACCTGACAGCAAAATGATGAAATACCAGGAGGTGTATGTGAGGAAGATGGTTCAGGAATTAAATCCATACAATCATTTTTTCTGGAATGTTTCAAATGAGCCATGGTTATATAATTCGGCAGGCCCTGATGGAAAAGAGCAGGAATGGTCGGGAATAGAGATGCTTGAAGAGACAAAAGCGTTTGTAGAACTGGTAGCTGCCTGGATCAGGGATGAGGAATCAAGCTTTCCAAAGAAACATCTGATTGGAGTTGACATTACGAATGAAGGTCATCTCGTTAAGCAATCCGACCTGGATACCTATTATAAAGATCTGGATATCCTTAATGTGCATTATGATACTCCGGCCAGATCACTTGATCTGAATTATTACCGGACAGATAAAATTCTCACGTTTAATGAAACAGGGCTGACAACAGACAAAATGGATCCGCAATACCTTACAGACGGATGGTATTACCTGATGTCGGGTGGTGGTCTGTATGGCAACCTGGACTATACCTTTCATCACAACGGTTATGAGGATGGGACTTTCGATCCTGTATTTCCCGGATGGTATATCGGATCCGGCGATCCGGAAGTTAAGTATCAGCTGGCTATTCTCCAAAAGTTCATGGATGCCATGCCGCTTGAAAAAATGTTTCGCGATACCATATCCTGTCTCAATCCGGAAGTAAGAATGATCTCATGGCCCGGTAATTACTATGCTGCCTTTTTTAAAGGTGATGGAGAAATTGCACCAGTTTTTGAGCTGCCAAAAGGAAAATATCATTCATGGTGGACAAATATCCTTACCGGTAAATTTGAGAATGCAGAGCATTTCAAACATGCCGGCGGGGAAAAAGTATTTAAACCATATAAAATAACGGGAGGAGGGGGTGTTCTTAAAATAACCAGGAATCAATAACAGTATTAAATTAATACGAAATGCCAGAATTAAGACGTGATTTTTTAAAAAAACTTGCCGCACTAGGTGCTGCCGGTATAATCGGAATTCGTTTTGACGGATTATTATCGGGTAAATCAATTACTGAACCGGATTGGAGTGCAGGTGATGCTCCAGAACAAAAATGGTACCGGAGATCGTACCGAAGACACTTCTTTGACATGCATATTCCCGACTGGGATCCGGCTTTTTTTTCGAAGTTTGATCCACAGTTGATCCTGGATAATCTGTTACTCGAAAATGTAACCGCCGTTGCATTAATGTTTCTTCCCCATACAGGACTGGCTCATTATCCCAGCAAGGTGGGTAAAGTTCACAGTGCTTTTGAAAAAAGGGATTTCATGAGGGAGATCATTGATCTGTGTCATGCCAGTCACATTGATATCATCATGTATTATTGTCTGCTTTATACGGAATGGTACTGGGATACCCATCCGGAAGCAAGAACGGTGGATGTGGAAGGCAATTACCAGCACGCCATAGGTGTGGGTAACCGGCATGCCGGCACTTTATGTCCCAACAGCAAAGGATACAGGGAATTTGCCATGTCCCAGCTGGAAGAGATCAGCCGGAGTTATGATTTCGAAGGGGCCTGGCTCGATATGACATGGTGGCCCACAGTATGCTATTGTGAATCTTGCCGTAAAAGATATCGTGAAGAAACAGGGGGTGACATACCTGAAAAAATTGACTGGCTCGATCCTGTGTGGGTGCAGTTCCAGAGAAAAAGGCAGGCCTGGCTGGCAGAATTTGGCAACCAGATGACGGATGTTATGAAAAAGTTAAAGCCGGGAGTGACGGTTGCCCACCAGTCCGGTCAGTTCGCCTGGGGAAGCTGGCGTCTGGGAGCCTCCAATGAACTTGCACGGGCAACCGACTGGCTATCAGCTGACACTTATGCCGACTGGCCAACCCAGTCATACATCAACAAGTTGTTTTATGGTATGAGCCGAATAAAACCCTGGGAACACCTTATGGGATGGGGGTATCCATGGATGAAGGAGACCATAGTCACGCGGACTGAGGAAGATCTGCGCTGCCGGGCTTTTGATGCATTTATGAACGATGGTGTGATGACCTTTCTGGAAGCCTTTGATCCTGAAGGAACGCTTAACCGGGATAATTATGTAAGAGGAGGAAAAGTCTTTGCCGATATTAAAAAATATGAACCCTATGCAGGAGGCGAATTTCTCTGGGATTTTGCCATTTACAGAAGCTTCGATTCCGAAGTGCCCAACCGTTTTGAACCTTCATCACGCAAGGAACTTCTGGGAGACTGGCCTGTTTCTGGAGGTCCAACAGACCACTTGCCGGCTTCAATTGCCATGGCTCGGATTCTAAAGGATAATCATTTCCCGTTTGGTGTCATCACCCGGAAAGACCTGGATGAACTCGGGAAGTACCAGGTGGTGATCCTGCCGAATGTGGCTATGCTGTCGCAACAGGAGGTTTCTGCCATACGGGATTATGTTGAACATGGTGGCAGCGTGTATGCAAGCAAATATACGTCTTTGCTGACGACTGAAGGCCAGCACCCAGGTAATTTCGGGTTGTCAGATTTATTCGGAGTTGATTATATCGGAGAGACGAATGAAGTTGTAACCTATGTCAGACCGGCAGATAATTATAAGGAACTATTCCTGCCTTTTAAAGAGGAGTATCCATCGACATTGAATGATACCCAGGTTATCACCCGACTTAAGGGAACAGCAGAAGCACTGGCATACATTACTTTGCCCTATACCGATCCGGCTGGAAGAAAATATGCCAGCATCCTGTCGGATCCACCCGGAATCGACACACAATACCCTTCGATAGTATTGAATCGGTTTGGCAAGGGTAAAGTAATGTACTCAGCCGGACCGCTCGAAATATGGGAATATTCAACACAACGCGAAGTATTAGTGCGGCTGTTAAAAATGCTGACTTCAAGGCCTTTGTTCTTTGAAACGGATGCACCTAAACCGGTAGAAATTACCATGTTCGAACAGCATGACAAGAAAAGGATTATCCTGCATATGCTAAACTTCCAGCAGCAACTGCCTAATGTACCCGTTCAGGACATCCGGGTTACAGTTAGGATGAATCATAAGAAACCAGAACATGTCGTTTTTTTGCCAGACAAAACGAAATTGGAATTCAATGTTAAGAATGATATCCTTGAGATCATGGTTCCTGAACTGAAAATCTATAGCATGCTGGGAATATTGTATAAAAGCTGATCACTCATAAGCTCATAGTCTGCCAAAACAAGCATGTATTAAAAAAATAGAAAATTATGAAAACTTTTTCACGTGCGATCCTTTTCCTTTTATTGCTGTTTTCATGTAAACCAGACGGTTATAATGACAAAGGATTTGAATATATCGGTTTATCAGGCATCCGGGTAAATGACGGATTCTGGAAATCCAAAATGGACCTGGTGAATGATATCACTGTTCATGATCTTCTTGATAAATGTTACAAAAGCGGAGCTGTCAGAAACCTGGAGATTGCCGCAGGAATAATTGAAGGAACACATACCGGAATGTGGTTCAGTGATGAACACCTGTACAAGGCCATCGGAGCAGCATGCTATTCGCTGATGGTGAAATGGGACGACCGTCTTGATGCCAGACTTGATAGCATTATCTCAATTATTGCGAAAGCACAGGAACCCGACGGTTATCTTAATTCAAATATAACCGGAGCGATGAGGCACCAGCCTTCCGGAACAGGGGACCAGGGCAGGTATAAAGACCTTAAGGGGAGTCTTGAAATATATTGTCTGGGCGAGTTGTATGATGCTGCAATTGCACATAAAATTGCCACAGGAAAAGATGATCTGCTAAATGTGGCCTTAAAAAGCGCTGGTCATCTGAACAATACTTTTGGTAAAGATCAGGGTAAATGTTATGACGTGGATGGCCATGAGCTGATTGAACTGGCCCTGGTAAAGCTGTATGAGTTTACAGGTGAAAAACAGCATTTTGATCTGGCCAGGTTTTTCGTTGAAGCAAGGGGAGACAGCAGTAAAAGGAAATTATATGGCCCCTTTTACCAGGATCATATGCCGTTTATCGAACAGAAAGAAGCTGTAGGACAAGCTCCCCGTGCAACCTATTTATATTCCGCGGCAGCTGATATCGCTTTCCATAATCACGATAAAGCATATATCGATGCATTGAATATTCTCTGGGATGATGTGGCCGGAAAGAAAATGTATATCACGGGAGGCATAGGTTCAAAACATGAGAATGAGGGATTCGGAGCGGCCTATGATCTTCCCAGCCTTACCGCCTATTGTGAAACATGTGCGGCCATTTCTTTTTCTATGTGGAATACAAGAATGTTCAGACTGCAACAGGAAGCGAAATATTTTGATGTTCTCGAACTCACCATGTACAACAATTTGCTGGCAGGATTTTCGCTGGAAGGTAATTCATACTTTTATCCATGCCCTCTTGAATCTGACGGTAGGTATAAGTTCAATCTTGGTTTTGATCTTCCCGACAGGCATTTCATGTTCAATGAACCAAGGGCAACACGGAAAGAATGGTTCCCATGTGCATGCTGTCCGGGTCATCTTGCGAGGTATATCCTGAAAATTCCGGGGTATATATATGCTGTGAAAAACGATATGCTTTTTGTCAATCTGTTTATTGACAGCGAGGCAGAGATAACCATCGGCAAAAGAAATATAAAGATCATCCAACAGACTGATTACCCATGGAATGGGAAAATCAATTTGCGGTTTGAAACGGATAAACCTGCTGAAATGAATTTATTGATCAGAATACCCGGTTGGTCAACCAATAAAGTTGTACCCACAGATCTTTATTCGTTTTCAGACAGATCTGATGAAATGCCAGCACTATCGTTGAACGGTAAATCAATTGAAATAGTCAATGAAAATGGATATGCAAATATATCCCGGACATGGGAAAACGGCGATGAATTGATTTTGACATTGCCGATGTCAGCACGCCGGGTTATTG
The DNA here is from genome assembly GCA_016926375.1 of Bacteroidales bacterium. Lineage (GTDB taxonomy): Bacteria > Bacteroidota > Bacteroidia > Bacteroidales > UBA10428 > UBA5072. The sequence continues at coordinate 1,159 of JAFGOR010000056.1, read as the reverse complement.
CCAATGAAAAGGTAGAAGAAAATAAAGGTAAAGTTGCCTTAATGTTTGGACCGGTAGTATATTGTCTGGAAAAAATTGATAATAAGAACATTAAATTTGTTTCAATATCAGATAAGCTTACAATCGAAAGGGAATATATACCTGATTTATTAGGTGGCACCTATGTTCTTGGAGGAGATTATGAGATGAATAATGAAACCGTAAAGTTCAGAGCCATACCATATTATAAGTGGTCAAACAGAGGCGAAAATATCATGAAAGTATGGTTGCCCTGAGCATTCAGAAAGCCGGCACGCCCTGAACATAAATCTGCCAGTAAGTTTTTGTAATTAAATATTTTCGAATGAAAAGACGATCATTCTTAAAAAACAGCTCTGCTCTTGGGGCATCTTTACTTATCGGAAACAGCGGGCTCATGATCACTGACCAGTATGAACGATTATCTCCCGGTGAATCTGTTCAAAAACTGAAGGAACTGGAAAATGAATATATCCGTTTTACACTGAACAGTGATGCCAGTGCCAGTATTCTTGACAAAGCTTCAGGCATGCTATGGGATATGGTACCAGTAGCTATTCAGGACAAAAGTGAGATCGAGGAAGGACAAGTCTGGATGCGAAATGGCCGGAGCCAGCACGATCAGTACCCGGGCCGTTTTACCGGTGAAAATGCAGGAGACGCTGTAGAGTTTACCCTGACGGCTCCGCAAAACCGGATCATTGGCCGGTTCAAATGCATTTTGAAACTGGATGGAAACTGGCTGGTCTACAGGATCTATGATATCTCTGATTCTGTTCCAAGCCTTGTGTTCCCCCCTCCCATTCAATCGGATGCCATTATCCTTCCAATGGGAGTCGGACGGATCATCCGAAACAAAGAGAGCGGAAGCATTTTCACAAGATACCTGTATCCTTTATATACCCGCCTGAACATGCGCTGGATTGGCGGACAGAAAGACGATGCGGCCTGGATTGGAATCTTTGATAAAGGTTTTGAGGATTCATGTGCCCTTGTTGCCAATCGTACGGCAGCACCCGCCTGGACACGGACTTTATCTGCATGGCAACACGATTATACCTTTCGCCTGTCATTTATGAAAGGAAACTATGTCGATCTCGCCAAAGCCTACCGCAACTGGTTCAGGCAAAACCAGCAATTT
>JAFGOR010000055.1 GCA_016926375.1 Bacteroidales bacterium | reverse complement strand
CCAGTCGAAGCGGCTGATTTTTAATATAGCGCCAAGAACAATTACTGCGAGGGTCGCCGAAAGGTGGATCCACATGTTGTGCTCGGCTTTGAGTACATGTATCAACCCTTTAAAAGCATAGGAAAAGCTCCTGAACCTTGCCTGCATGCTGAAATTTTTCATTTCATGTGCCATATGGTATACTCTTTCTTCAAAGATAATATTTTCCTGTAGTTTGCCATCAGGCGTTATCCGGGTTGGTTTTTTCAGGTGAATACCAGTCGATTTTCCGTGAGAAATACATGATGATGCCCAGAATTATTACCAGGCCTATGTTGCCAAAAAGCAACGAATATTCCATCAGTTGCGTCCCAGTCGGCCCTGAATCCATTCAGATCGAGGTAAAATAATAAGTCAACTTTTGAACAAGTTTTAATAGAAAAAAAGTCAAAAAATGCTGATCAGATCAATTCACACACAATACATGAAGTTACCGCTATCAGGTCATCAGGTCGGATTTTAAACTGCAGGCCTCTCACGCCGGCACTTACATATATCAGATCAAACAATTCACAGGTTTCATCAATATACGAGGGGTATGCTTTCTTCATTCCCACCGGCGAACACCCTCCCCGAATGTAACCGGTAAGTTCAAGGATCTCTTTCATATGGACCATAACAGCGCTTTTATTGCCGGAAGCCCGTGCGGCCTTTTTCAGGTCGAGTTCCGCACTTCCGGGTACTATACATACAAAGATCCCTGTTTTGTCGCCCCGGAGTACCAGTGTTTTGAAAACCTGGTCCACATCCTGGCCAAGTTTTGCTGCAACAGATCCGGCACTCAAATCCGTTTCGTCAACTTCATAAGCAATCAGTTCGTAGGAAATCCCCCTGGAATCAAGAATGCGTGCGGCATTGGTTTTTACAGTTTCAGCCATAATATTGCATCACTTCAAAAACGTACCAAAACCAGCCAACCGGCTTTTATAATAGGCGCTGTCAAGCGACTCAATGCAAACCTGTTTGCCGCGGCTGGGGGCATGAATAAATGAATTGTCACCCAGGTAAATGCCCACATGACCTATTGGTTTTCCGCGGGTCTGAAAAAATACCAGATCACCGGGCAGGGCTTTGCGATTTTTAATGTGCCGGCTTTGCTTGTATTGTTCTGATGAAGAATGGGGGAGGGTGAAGCCGAATTTTGAATAAACAAACCTGACATAACCCGAACAATCAAAGCCTTGTTCATCGGAATGACCGTAACGGTAATTTACACCTATATATTCCCTGGCCTTTTCAACAATGGATAACCGGATGGTATCTGCTTTGCTGCTCTGCTTTTCGTTATAAGAGGTTGCCGTTTCAACCGAAGTGGCATTCTGTTGCTGTTGTTCCGACCGATCAGTGATTTTTTCATTTTTCACGGATGCAGGAGGTGCATCATCAAATATTACCTCAAAGTCCTGAGCCTGCATGGCAAATGGGAATAAGGCGATCAGGATGATCCGGTTGAAAAACTTCAGCAACATATGATATTAATTATCAAGATAATTGGGTTTCTTCTTGTAAAGCTCAGTCCTTGCATCACCGTACTGAAATTGCTTGAGCAGCACCAATCGCTCATCATTCCGGTATGCAGTATATTGCTCATTGGTATCGTAGTTTGTGATGATATAGTACTCAGCCTCTTCCGGATTTGCACATATGTTGTTAAATACTTCGTCTCCCTCAACAAATCCGGAGTATGGTGTGGTCATGATGACATTACCAATGAAATACACGGCAAATTTTTCATCTTTCAGGTTGTTTTCCAGGCAATAGTTAATCATGCACTGATCAGCTATTAAAATATTTACGAATCCCAGATTATGGTCGCAATTGGTTTTCTGATTGATGTATTTCGCCTGTGTAACCGAATAGATGACAAGCATAACCGGTAAAACATAACGGTTTTTAAATACCTGAAATATAATACCACTTGACAATAAAATAATAGGTGGTATGATACTCAGCATGTACCTTTTTGTCAGGAAGTTTACCGCACCTATGAAGGAATACACCATAATAAACACCACAAGGGCTATAATCGCATGTTTGTTTTCCAACTCTTTTTTTTGATAGATCATCCAGGCAACAGCCATCAAAGCGAAATAAAACAGCAGATTTCTGCCCTGCACAATAAACCCGAAGGTCAGGTAACCTTTGATCAGTTTCTTATAAATAGTTGAAATATCGAAACTTACGAAATCAACATGCTCAGAAAACAGGAACCAGCCATGAGTGAAGTACTGAATAATCAGAAACACCATCAAAGGTATTACCGGCAGGGCCATCTTTATAATCTTCAGAATGAACCTTCTGAAACTGGCTTTGGCATCTTTGAATTCATTGATTAGTGTTAGTATTTCACATGCAAGAATTACTGCTATACCTGTTTCTTTTGTCAATACGGCAGCTGATGCAAAGATGAAGTAGGTTATATAATTGTTTCTAAGGTAGCCATATAGGGCAACCAGAGAAAATAGAGCCAGCATGGTTTCAGGCAGAACAAGTGTGCTTTGTGCAAGAAATACCGGTTGCAGGCAAAAGATAAAAGCTGAGGCAAAGCCGATTTTTTCTGAAAAGAAATTTTTGCCAAACAAATAAATAGCAAAGGCTAATATGCAGGCTATTAATAGGTTAAACAAATGTATGATTTCCAGTGAATCGCCAAATATCCGAATCCATGCCGCATTTAAAAAATGAAAAAGCAAGGGGTGCCCCCTGGATAACCCTACCGGCAATGCATCTGGCATTAACGAAAGGTTCGTATTTGCCATCAGTCGCACAGCCGGTCCATATACCCAGGCTTCATCCCAAAAGAAAGGCAAATGAAGGTAAGGTAATTTAGCAATAAAGAAACCAACAGCCACTGCAATAGCTAAAAGCAGGTACTTTCTTTGTTCAATTTTGTGCCATATGATTAGCTTCTGCATTCAGGGAATTTTTGAGACAGATAAGCAAACATAAATAAATCTTTTGATTCATTATATAAACGTATTCAAAGCTTATTCAGGTATAGACAACGAAAATTTGTAATTTAGTTGCCTTTGTCAGATAGGTTTGATTTGATTCAGGTTACTTAATGATTATTATCTTGCTCTGTGACACCAAAATACTTCTTCTATAAATCTGCACAGCTGGTTGGCTTTTTACCATTGGATTTTTTTATCAGAATAACAGGTCAAAAGCTGATATATCCTTTCTATCATCTTGTTGCTGATCATGATGTATTGCATATCAAGCATCTTTATAAACCCAAAACAAGCAAAGAATTTGAAGCGGATCTGGATTACCTGTGTAAAAATTACGAACCAGTATCAATAAATGAGTTGTTGCATGGCAGCAAATCACGAAGAGGCTTTGTGCTAACCTTCGATGATGGGCTAAGAGAGTTTCATGACGTGGTAGCCCCCATTCTTTTGCGAAAAGGAATTCCTGCAACATGTTTTCTCAATACAGGCTTCATTGATAACAAGGATCTTTTTTTCAGATATAAGGCAAGCGTTCTGGTAGAAAGAATCAGACAAAAACCACTCCCTGATGGCTGCCGAAAGAAAATAGCTGAAATGATCATGCATCATAAAATGACATTTGATGAAAAAGGCAGATTTCTCCTTGGCATCCGATACATGCACCGGAACCTGATTGATGAAATTGCCAAAGTATTGGAAGTGAATTTCTTTAATTACCTTGATGAGCACCAACCCTATCTCGCTGAATTGCAAATAAAGTCTCTTATCGCTCAAGGTTTTACTTTTGGCGCTCACGGAATAGATCACCCGATGTATTCTGAAATCTCTGACGCGGAGCAGATAAGGCAAACGGTTACAAGCATTAATGAGGTTGTTCAAAGATATGACACTGGTTTCAGACTGTTTTCATTTCCTTTTACAGATCATAACATCTCAAAAACATTGTTTGATCACCTGTTTACAAATAATCTGGCTGATCTTACATTCGGATGCGCAGGAATGAAGAAAGATGAATTTAAACGGAACATACAAAGAATTCCAATGGAAACAGGTTCCTTCAATTCCAGGGAAATCATCGGGGGTGAATATTTGTATTATGTTTTAAAGGCAATATTCAATAAGAATACAATTAAAAGGAGCTGAAATGGAAACCAGGTCATATAATAAACATGAACTTCTTGATTTCATTAATAGTGAACATTTCACTCGCCTTAAGAAACTTCCCATAAGCAGACACAGAGCCATTTCACAGATTAATAATCCCAGGGCTTCTGATGATGATATATTACTAATAGTACAGTTTGATAAAGAGCAGGTTGTTGGATACCTCGGTGTCTTACCTGACTACCTGAAGAACCAGGATGAAATCCAAAAAGTTGGTTGGTTAACCTGCTTCTGGAGTGATAAAGCATATAAATCAAATAATATTGCAGCAAATCTCTTTCTAAGGGTGATAAGGGCATGGGATCAGAAGATTTTCATAACCAATCTTGTTCCCTGGCATGAACGCCTATACCAGAGAACCCGCATGTTCTTGCCAACAAGCTATAAAAAGGGTTTCAGGGGGTATATGCGCTTCAATTTATCGGAAATATTACCACCAAAGCGAAAGTTGTATAAGAAGTTATACCTGCTTTTGAAAATTGTTGATGTTCTTTCAAATCTGGTCAGTGATTCACGTTTTGTTTTATTTAGGGGATATCAGATGGTTGATATGAATGTTGAAGCGTGTGATACAGTTGATGAGGCAATGGCCGTGTTTATTGAAAATCACAACCGGGACAATTGGAACCAACGTGGTAAGAATGAACTGAATTGGATTCTGAAGTATCCATGGGTTATCCAACAGGCACAGCCAGATGCGGAGAGTGAAAAGTATTATTTTTCATCGGTAAGCACCAGGTTTTTTTATAAGCTGTTGCGATTCACCGGTAGGGATGGAGAAGTAAAAGGACTGACAATGCTTTGCATAAGAAACAATAGCCTGACAGTGCCTTATGTTTTTGCCGAAGACAATTGTTATGATTCCATTGCCAGGGCGTTGGTAAATGATATGATAAAATATAAGCTTTCAATGGTTACTGCCTTTGATAACAACCTGGCAGGTTCACTTCAAAAAATGCGAATTCCTTTTATCTTCCGGAAGCAGATTAAGAAACCTTTTTTGATCTCAAAAAACTTCGGGTTCATAACAGAACTGAAATTCCAGGATGGAGATGGAGACTGTGCATTTTATTAAAACTATTCGGTTGGATTCTTTCTATGCAATATGGCTCTGTGCTCCCGTATTTAATCAGTCCTGGAATAATGTTCAAAATAATGCTAAAGCAGGACTACAGATAATCTTTCCGATCTGCGTTGGTGTGGTTGTTGAAACTGATTCTGAATGATGTGTCTTTGTTCACTGCGTATGAGATTTTGCCTTCAATTTGCCGGGTAAGCAAATTTACCAGTTTATGTCCCAGGGTTTTGGCTTTTTCAAGGTTGTAGTTTCCGGGCAAGCCGGTTCCGTTATCAGATACCTCCATCAAATATTGGTTTTCTGCTGTTCTCATCACTGAAATATCTATCCTTCCTTCATTGGAATGAGTAAATGCATATTTAAAAGCATTTGAAACCAGTTCATTTGCTATTAGGCCAAGCGGTATGGCTGTTTCAATATCAAATTCAATATTCTCAGCGTTTACATTACACCTGATATTTTTTTCCGGCAGCACATAGGTGCTTTGCAATGAATGAGCCAGTTGTTTCAGGTATGCTGAAAAATCAACCCGCGAAAGCATATCTGACTGGTACAGCAGTTGATGTATGAGTGCCATTGATTTTATCCGGTACTGACTTTCAATAAGAGCAGTTCTTATTTCGGGATCATTCACTGCACTCGATTGAAGATTCAGCAGGCTGACGATCAGTTGCAGGTTGTTTTTAACGCGGTGGTGGATTTCCCTGAGCAGGGTTTCTTTTTCCTGCAGATTTTGATTCTCTCTTTCCCGCATCTGATTCACCAGTAAGTTCATAATAAGGCCCATCACAGTTGCAAGTGAAATATAAATCAGGTGAGAAAAAAAGCCCTTAGCAGAAAATACCGGGTAGTAGCTAAGAATAATGAAGTGCGCGCTGGTTGTAATCATCAAAAGAATTGCAAACCGGATGGTTTTGATTTCAAAAAGCATAGAGGCAATGAAGATGATCATTACAAATCCTGTGTAATTGTCATTCTCATAACCATCACTGATAAAGCATTGAATGGTTATAATAAGGCAGGCAGGTATGAAGATCAGAAAATCAAATACCGAAAGATACCTGTTTGGAGTGTATTTAAGGGCGACCAGTAAAAGAATGCAATAACCAATAAAATACCCCCGGATTAATACTTTAAGTGTAATCTCCGGATAAATATGAATATCATATAAATGAAAGATGGAAAAACCAATTATTGTAAATAACAGACCCAGGTTATAATACCATCTTTTTCTCTCCTCTTTGTTGTAACTTATTTTCATTATGTATGACTACCGGTGCAACATGCTGACCCGGCCAGGATTTTGTTTAAATTACTCATTGTCAACTAAATTATATAAACAAACCGAATTATTCAACCTAAACGCTGTTGGGAAGTAACCCGTGTTTTCCGGTAACTTAGGCAATTAACTTTCAACATAAGGGTTTTGGACTTGGGTTATCTGGATCCTCCGGCAGGAAAGCGACGGTGGTTTTCTCAGTTACTCCCCGTTTTAACAGCGTTGTCATATGTCTTTTCACAATTGATGTGTTCTGGTTTCCATTCCGTTTACTACGAGTTTGATATAATAAGGGCCATCGGTCCAGTCAATGGTTGAAAATGTTGCGCAGTTTACAGATCCTATTTTCAACCGGATTAAACCGATATCGTTTGTGATTCCCCGGTGAATTTCAGTGAATATTACTGAACCTGACGGGCTGTGCTTCATAATGTAAACCTGAACATGAATAAGGGAATTGGCTTTTGGGTTTCCTGTGGCGCTTTTAAGGATTGTCTGATAGCTGAAACTGCCCGGTGTCCGGCCAAAACCGGAAGTCCCGGAAAGTGCCGCCAACATTTGAAAACCTGCAAAGCAGGTGGATGTGGGTTGTTTCATCATCATTTCTTCAATTATTTGGTTTTGAAAGAAAGATACAACATAAAGGTTGCAGGAAACAACTATTTGTGTTGAACGGCGAAGTGTTGTGATGAAGGGTGATAATTGAGGGATGGATGCAAAACAGACTTGTAACGAAGCTACTTTTTGTACACCTCAAAAGTTTTCATGTCTTTCATGGCATGAACAATCTTAATGATGTATTTACCGGCAGGATAACCTTCCAGGGACAATTCCGTGTTGATACCGCCCAGCTTTTGCTGCTTTATAAATTTACCCGTATTATCAAAAAGGGAAAACCTGAGTTCGGTTGTTCCATTTCCTTCAACCTGAATATAAAGCATGTAGCTTGATGGCATGGAATATGCATCAATAACAAATGACTGGCTTTCTGCAGTTTGAATGGGAGACACCAGCAGACCGGGTGCCATATTGGCAAACCTATCCGCAGATTCCTTTTTGGCTAAGGAAGAAATAACCGGATCGCCGGGTTCAATGGCAAGGTTTATGATGCTATCCGGAACGGTATTTGCAGCAAAAGTTGTGTTTTTCATATCCTGGCTGAACAATACCAGGTTATAAATCAGCAAACTAATTGTCAGTAACAGGGTTTTCACAATTCTTTATTTACTAACAGACCGGGTTAATCTGATGCAAATTTTCAACAACATTTTTTGATTTACAAATAAATGTGACCAAATGCATCACATTATAGATATACAACAATCATGCCGTGATTAATGAAACCTACAACCTCTCTAAATCTCAATTCCAAGCGATTTTTTTATTATTTCCTGGTATGATCTTCCAATGGGAATTTGCACATCCTGAAGCCAGACGTTATTGTGATCAATAGCCGTGATATAATGGCAGTTGATGGCATACGACCTGTGTACCTGGATAAAACAGGCCGGAGGAAGCTTGTCAATGAATTCTTTGAGGGTTGAACGAATCAGGTGCTTGTTTTCCTTGCAATGCAATTCAAGGTAGTTCATTTCCGAACGGATCCAGATCAGGTCTTCAAATTTCACTTTAACAAGCATATAATCTTTTCGGATGAAGATGCAGTCTTTAATAACCAGGTTGTCTGCTTCTTCGCTGGGATTAATTGATTCGGGTTTTTGTTTCTTAGTATAGTTGCATAGGGCAATTTCAATTGATGTATACAGGTCTGCCTTTTCAAACGGCTTTACCAGATATCCTTCGGGCATAACCTGTTTGGCCCTTTCAACTGTGTTTTTATCTGAGAAGGAAGTGATAAAAACAATGGGAATATCGTATTTCTTTCTGATAAACTGGGCAAGTGTGATGCCATCATCTGCTCCGCGCAGATGAATGTCAATGAGCACCAAATCAGGAATGTCACGGGCAATAATTTCCTCAGCCTCATCACAATCACCTGCAATTCCAATTACATCATGCTCCAAATCACGAAGCATCCCTTTCATGTCTTCAGCAATAATCAGTTCGTCTTCAACAATGAGGGTTTTGATTTTGCTCATATTGCGCTAATCATTAAGTGGTTAAGAGCAGCCATTAGCTGTTAGCCAAAGTCCAACTTACTAAAGTTAGTTATTAATAAACTATATTACAAGTGATTCTCCAAAACAACTTTATATTCCGCGCCATGCCTGGTGTTTATATACAGCCTTGCTTTAATCTGTTTGGTTAACAACTTGACAAGTTTTAATCCCAGGGTTGGCGAGTTCTCCAGGTCAAACCCTTCAGGAAAACCCTTACCATTATCACAAATCCTGAGCAGTATCTTTTTGTCCGGGTTCCTGTTGAAGTCAATCTCGATAAGCCCGCTGGTGTTTTCGGTAAACCCGTACTTATAGGCATTTGTCGCCAGCTCATTGGTAATAAGTCCCAGTGGAATGGCTGTGTCAATATCCAGCCTGATGTCTTCAGCCCTGATGACATATTGGATATTTTCGCCGGATTTTCCATATACATTGTGTAGTGAAGCCATCAGCTGTTCAAGGTATTTCGGGAAGTCAATACTGCTAAACCTTTCTGATTGGTATAATTGCTGATGAATTAATGCCATTGATTTTACGCGACCCTGACTTTCCTTAACTGCTGCAAGGGTAACATCATCCGTTATTGAACCCGACTGAAGATTGAGCAGGCTGCTGATTACCATGAGGTTGTTTTTTACCCTGTGGTGCATTTCTTTGAGTAGTGCCTCCTTTTCTTTTTCGGCCTTTCTTGATTTCCGGTAACTGCGGTACAGAAAGACAACAAATAGCGCTACTATGGAAATAAGCAAAACCGAGAACGTCATGATCAGCCTGTTCCTCTTAATGGTTGACTCATACCTGATTTTTTCCTGCAGGTGGGTAACCTCAATTTCATTTTGCTTTTGTCTGAAAGCATGTTGCATTTCCAGCTGGGTGATTCTTTTTACATTGTCACCACTCTCAAGGCTGTCCGTAACCTGATTATTTATGATCAGATTGGCAAAAGCTTTGTCGAAATGCTTTTTTTCTGTATACAAACCGACCAAAGCTTCAGAAGCTTCTCTGGTAACATAAGGATCTTCATATTTCCGGGCCAGTTCAATGCTTTTCTCCAGATACTGGATGCCCTGCGACTCCTTATTTATGTTGACATAAATCTTTCCAGCCAGCATGTAGCTTTTTGCAATTCCACTGAAATTTCCGATTTTTTCATCGATATCAAGAGATTGATTGATGTACTCCAGTGCCTTGGCAGCACTATCTTTCATTAATAAATAGGTGTGCCCGATATGCTGAAGCGAATTGCTTATTGCCATCTGAAAATTCATTGCTTTTCTCATCTCCAGCGTCTTCAGATGATAGCTGAGCCCTGTTGTATAATCGCCCAGGGCATTATATGATTCACCCAGGTTGGAATAGGTTACACTTAATTCATACTGGTTGACCTGATTTTTAAGAATCTTTTCCTGCCTGAGATAATACTTGATGGCATTTTTATATTCTTTCATGCGCAAATAAGCCAGTCCAACACTGCCGAGTGCATTGGCAATTTCTGTTGAATCGCCCGATTCTTCAGCAATTCGAAGTGCTTTATAGAAGGCTTCTATGGCCAGATTAAGATAGGCCTGATCAATGTAGTAACTACCCAGATTATAATAGCTGTTGGCAATTCTCTTTTTGTTACCCGTTTTCTCTGCTATGTTAACAAGTTCAATTATCAGAGAGTCAGCTTCTTTAGTATGATGAAGCTGCCGATGGGCATAAATCAGCGCTTCCACACAATCATAAACCCATTCATAATCCCCTGTTTCTTCGAACAATTTCCTGGCTTTTTCACCTGATTCCAGTACCTGCATCATTTCATTTTTCAGGCTGTAATCATACATCATGCTGTAAAGCACAGCCCCCGTCTTTTCCTTGTTGCCTGCGTCTTCATATATTTTACAGGCTTTCTGGTGCAGATATAATGCCGTGTCATACCGGTATTGGTAAAACTGAACCACTCCTGCATACCAGTATCCAAATCCGATACCCTCGGTATAATTGATGCGGACAGAATGCTCCAGGTTTCTGTTAATGATTACCAGCGTGCTGTCAAGTTGCCTTTGCCTCAATAATTCAATTGCCTGCAAATTGGTGCGGTTAATCATTGCAGTATCTTTTGAAAAGGATTCAGTCTGCTGTTCTTCATTTCTGGCAACTTTTCTTTTGTCGCACGAAACCAAAAACACACAGGCACCGAGTATGCAAAGGGTCAGGAATGATTTCATCCTGATAGGGGTTAAGGGTTTGGCATTCAATTGCCAAGGTAGTTAAAATAATGATAAATACCTAATGGGTTGCCTTCTGGAATAAGATCCAAGAATCAAGATCCAAGAACCAAGAACCAAGACAGGGACAAGAGGCAGTAAGTTACACTTCGACAGGCTCAGTGTGACTGGCGCTGTCATACTGAGCCTGTCGAAGTATGACGAGTATCAGCAGTGGCAGCAGCGGCAGTAGCAGGCGGGCTGTAGTTAAAAATTCTGGACTTTGGATATAGGCTGTAAAATTACCGAATCAGGAATTCTTTGTATATTACCATTCATTAAATAAGGCAAAATTCATTATGAACAGGTTCCTTAAGTATGCTATTCTGCTGCTGCTGATCGGGTTATTGATCATTATCCCGGAGAGGCTGATTTTTAGCGATGATCATTCTTTATGTATTTTTAGAAATCTCACCGGCATAAAATGTCCGTTATGCGGAATGACAAGGGCCTGCTACCTGATGTTCAATCTGGAATTCAAATCTGCCCTTGCTTTCAATCCGCTTGTTTTCTTACTTCCTTTATTGTTGCTACTGGAGATACTAAATGATATTAATAAAACACCGTTTATATCACGCATTAGGAAAATATCCTGGATTGCTATAGTGGTAGGCCTGCTGGCTCTTTTTATACTGAGGCTCTTTGAATTTTTTTCGAACAACTGACTATATGAGCTGCCTGTCTTTCAATTCCAGGTATTTGTTGATCAGGTTCACCGACAGGTCGTGCGGACGGGTAAGAATCGACAGGATCCCGTGATTATTTAGTGCTTTAACAATAAGATTCTTGTCGTGGATGAATTTTTCGGCAATGGTCTGTGTATAGATTTCCTCCAGGGTTTTGGCCTCCTTTTTTCGAAACTCGGTAATTTCTGAGTTTTCAAAGATAACGACAAGTAGCAGGTGGTTTCGGACGATTTTCTGGAAACAGGGCAGTTGCCTTGTTAATGAGGCAAGTGTTTCAAAATTGGTATAAAGTATCAGGAGGCTTCGTTGCGGTATCATTCGTTTGATGGCCACATACAATAATTCATAGTTCGATTCGGCATACTGCGTATCCTGGTTGTACAAAATCTCCAGCATCCGGGCAATGGTGTTGTTTTTGCGCTCGGCTTTAATGAACGTATTAATAGCAGTGTTAAATGTAATCAACCCGGTTTTGTCGTGTTTGAAAACAGCTGTGTTTGCCAAAACCAGCGATGAGTTGATGGCGTAATCCAGAAGCGCCATTTCATGAAAGGGCATTTTCATGGTCCGGCCCATATCAATCAGGTTGTATACCTGCTGCGACCGTTCTTCCTGGTACTGGTTGCTCATCAGCTTTGCTTTCTTTGCTGTGGCCTTCCAGTTAACTGAGCGGATGTCATCGCCCCTTACATATTCCCTGATCTGATCAAATTCGGAGTGCTGGCCTATTTTGCGAATCCTTTTAATACCGGCCTCGGTTAAGCGGTTTGATACAGCCAGGAATTCGTATTTCCGGATATTCAGAAATGAAGGATAAACAGGGATTGTTACCGGTTCGTTATTGAAGCAGTATCTACGGCTGATCAAACCAATCCTGCTGGTTACATACACATTTGTTTTTCCGAATTGGTAATCGCCTCTCTGCGTAGGCTTCAGTTTGTATTCCATTTGCTTTTCTTCAGCAGGCTTTAAGCTCACCTGCAGTTGAAAATTCCGGACCTGGAATTGCACCGGCAACTCATCGATAATCTCTGCGTTCAGTGGGAAGGCGTGGTTGTTCCTGATGTACAGCGACAGGATGTTATCGTCGCCGTTTGAAAATTTCTCGGGTGTTTCCCGGGTAACCTGTATCAGTTCCCTGCCGGTGAGAAAAAGCAGGTAAAAATCGGCCAGAGTTGCGGTGGCAATGAATAGCAAAAAGATCTTTCCCGCCAGGAATAAGGAATCGAGAAAGAAACCTCCTGTGAATAAAAGTGCCAGCAACGCACCGGCCATATAGAGCCGCATGGTGGGGAAAATTTCCCTGAAAATCCGGTATGTGCTTTTCATCTTGGAATCTCTACAGACGCAATGATGTCGGATATGATTTGCTTTTCAGTTTCACCTTCCAGTTCTTTTTCAGGAGTCAGGTAAATCCTGTGATTTAAAATCGGATACAGAACGGCATGAATATCCTCAGGTATCACAAAGCCTCTTCCGTTAACAGCTGCAAAGGCTTTACTTGCAGCCAGCGCATTTATTGATGCTCTTGGAGACGCGCCCAGGTATAACGACGGGTGATTTCTTGTTTTGTTAACAATCTCCGCTATGTATTTCATCAGCGGTTCTTCGGCATGCACAAGTCTTACAAGCTTCTGGAATGCCGTCAGTTGCTCAATGGTCATTTGAGCATTTAGGCTGTCAATTGCATTCAGTTCTGCCCGTTCATGCGATTTCCTGATGATGTTCAACTCCTCTTCAACTGAGGGGTATTTCACATGTATTTTAAATAGGAACCGGTCCAGTTGTGCTTCCGGTAACCGGTATGTGCCCTCGTGTTCCAGGGGATTCTGGGTGGCAAATACCAGGAAAGGATTTTCCATGGTATATGTTTTTCCGTCAACGGTAACCTGCCTTTCTTCCATTACTTCAAAAAGAGCTGATTGAGTTTTTGCCGGAGCCCTGTTGATTTCATCAATCAGCACAATGTTGGAAAACACAGGACCGGGATTGAAATCAAAAGAGGCATTGCCTGCATTGAAAACAGATGTGCCGGTAATGTCCGAAGGCATCAGGTCGGGTGTAAACTGAATTCTGGAAAACCGGGCTGAAATCATCTTTGATAAAGCTTTTGCCGTAAGTGTTTTGGCAATTCCCGGAACACCTTCAAGCAGGCAGTGGCCATTGGCCAGAATAGATACAATAAGCAACTCCAGCATTTCATCCTGCCCCACAATTACTTTGGATAACTCTTGTTTTACTTGTTCCACCTTAGCCTGGAGCGACTGTAAATCAGCAGAAATGTTGTCAATTAAGGGCGTATTCATAGTATTTCTTATTTGCATTTTTTATAGAATTCTTCGATCATGATGTTTAATTCCGAAAGTTCATGACGGTCAACCGTATTTTTCTGTTCCCAATTGCCAGTAACCTGTAGTAATTTGCTAATAAACCCTTGTTCCACGCCCGATTTACGCGAAAGAATGAGGATTTGCTCCTCCTCGTTAAATGGCTGCTGCAAATGGTACCTGTTTCGGATAAATTCATTGAAATACATGATTTTCTTTTTTGCCAGGTCAGCGTGGTTCTGGCTCTT
>JAFGOR010000054.1 GCA_016926375.1 Bacteroidales bacterium | reverse complement strand
TCCTTTATATTGGGGGTGGGTATTGGAATTTGGGCCGGATTAAGTACCCCGTTCAACGCCTTTCTGAAGCCCATATTGGTTACCATACGCTCCATACCGGTGATTGCCCTGATATTGATGGCTCTTATCTGGTTTCATGCCAGCACTGTACCTGTTTTCATTGCCATGCTTACCATGTTTCCTTTCATTTGCACCAATGTGATTGATGGTATTGGCAGCATCGACCGCGACCTGGTTGAAATGGCCGTCTATTATAAAACCGGCAGAAAACGGATCATTCAGGAAGTATATATACCCGCCATCATGCCTTTCATAATCAGCGGGGCTTCAAGTGCCATGGGAATCGGTTGGCGCGCCATTATTATCGGTGAAGTGCTCAGTCAGCCTAAATATGGAATTGGGACCATCATGCACGAGGCGCAAACCTTTTTGAATGTGGAGGCGGTAATTGCATGGACTGTTCTGGCAGTGCTTGTCAGTTACGGTTTTGAGAAGCTGATCCGGTTTACCGAGCACCAAGTTACACCCTGGAAACAATGAGCAAGGAGCTTGAAATAAAAGGATTGCATAAGGCATTCGGAAACATGACCGTTTTCAGGGATTTCAGCCTGACATTTCCCGTAGGGCAGATCACCTGCATACTGGGACCCTCAGGATGCGGAAAGACGACATTACTGAACATGATTGGTGGCATTACGCAGCCCGATAGCGGATCAATTACGGGTTTCGAAAGTAAAACCATATCTTACATTTTTCAGGATCCACGCCTTCTCCCGTGGAAAACCGTTGAAGAGAATATAGCCTTTGTGCTCAACCAGAATCTGCCTGAAGCAGAAAAAAAGAAGATCACCGGTCGCTTCATCCGGCTGGTGGATCTCGAGGGTTTTACTGATTATTATCCCGCAAAGCTGAGTGGCGGCATGCGGCAACGGGTTTCCATTGCCCGGGCTTTTGCTTACCCATCCGACATTATCTTAATGGATGAGCCGCTTAAAGGATTGGATGTTAAACTGAAATATAACCTGATCAGGACTTTCTCACGCATCTGGAAAAGCGACAGACGAACGGTTGTTTTCGTAACTCACGATGTAGATGAAGCAATTTTAATGGGTCACGAAATTGTTGTTATGAGTCAGGCCCCGGTAAAGCTGCTCGAACAAATACGTTTGCAACAGCCAGTGGAAAACCGCGAAACGGATGATCCTTTCATCAGGGAGTTAAAACTCCGGTTGTTTCAATCCATGGGTATGTTATAATGGTTCTTATCAGGATTGATAAATCACTGAACACCGGAGTTTGGCTATTTTGCTGCTTCAAGCATGAACGAATGCAGTTCTGTGTTGCTGACAAAAGGTTTAAGCGCTGCGCTTCCGGGACCGAACATGGCCAGTTCAACAAAATCGGCTGAGTGATCCATACCCGACCAGCCTATGGAGGTGTAGTTTTGTTGAATTTGTGCAAACTTACGGAACGGGAGTTTGTAAGCGTTATAAATTCCACTGTTGTCCTGTTTTGTATAGTCTTCAAGCAGGCTCATTGCCTCAATTTCTGTTATGGTTATTTGCTGGGCCTCGTAAATGCGTTCAATAACCTGATTAACTGAAAAATCTTTGTTAATACCATAAAGGACCCAGTCGTTGGTTTGCTTGAATTTTAAAAGAGTTTCAAACTTCTGGTCAACATTTTTGCTTTTTATTAACCCGGGATTGGAATTACCGTGGTCGGTGGTAATGATAACCAATGTGTTCTTATCCTTTTCAGCGAAATCAACAGCCACTTTAATGGCATCATCAAAAGCAATCTGGTCGTAGATTAACCCGGCGGCATCGTTTGCATGGGCTGCCCAATCGACTTTTCCACCTTCTACCTGCAGTACAAATCCGTTGGGGTTAGCGCTCATCAATTCAATGGCTTTTTGCGTCATGGCTGCCAGGGTGGGTACTTTTTCCGAAAGAATTGGATCCGATAAATGGTCTAACGAATAGGGAAGGCCGTCTTCATAGAAAACGCCCAGTAGTGGTTTTCCTGGGGATGTATTTTTCATTTCGCTACTGGTAAGCGCTACCTGGTAACTCTGGTTACGAAATTCTTCGAACAGGTCTTTACTGTCTTTTCGTTTGGAATCGCTGAAATACTCAAAACCTCCGCCCATCATCACATCGAACTTCAGCGGCAGGTATAGCGATGCAATGGCAGCCTGGTCGTCGCGGCTCTTTACATTTACACAAAAACCGGCCGGCGTGGCATGGGTTATAGGCACTGTGGTCACACAACCAACAGCTTTCCCGGCTTCCTTAAACTGTTGCAGGATGGGCTTATTGAATGATCCGTCGGCATTTACATTCAGCGATCCGTTATTTACCTTTTTACCGCCGCCCCATGCCGAGCTGGCTGCAGCAGAATCAGTTACCAGTGAGTTCGCCGAAGAAGTATCCATCAGGGCCCTGGTAACTTTGTTTTCGCGGTACAACCGTATCCAGTTGCTTGATCTTTGTTCCTTACGTTGCAGAAAAAGATCGGCCATGTTAAGAGTGCCATGGCTCATGCCATCACTTACCATGAAAATAATGTTCTTTGTTTTTCCGCGGAACTTACCTGCGGGCTTACCTGCATTCACTGCAAGGGGAAACATGGTTCCGGCCATGGCCGAAAGCATACCGGTTTGTATAAATGTGCGTCGTTTCATGGGAGTGTCTTATATTGTTCAGATGATTGTTGTTCCTGCAAATATTTCATTTCTAAAGTTGAAATACATCAGACCAATGAGGTTTGTATGATTTTAAAAGGTAAGTTGTTGACAACATTGTATAAAAAAGCATATATCGGATACCAACAAGAGAAATGCAGGTATGCGCATTATGAAAATAAAACTCTTTCGATAATTCTATCAGCAATTCATCAATTGTTTTTATTCGTCCGGCAGTAAAATTAACACTTAAAGGATATAGTATTGATTACAGTAACATCATTTTTTTATTAAGGTTTAACCAGGTTAATTAAAAATGAATCACTATTGTCCGATTAAACTCTATTCCGTCCCATCCGGGACTTTATTTTATTACTTAATCTTCTTTCTACCGATATATTGTCCCTACGGGACGGTTCCGTTAGAGCCTGTCCCGCTTCGGCGGGAAACCAAATATCGGTAGAAATAGAAAATAACCCGT
>JAFGOR010000053.1 GCA_016926375.1 Bacteroidales bacterium | reverse complement strand
TTCAATGAAATGAACCTGAATGTAATTAAAAGCATTCTCAAATAGTTCATTTTAGAAGTCATTTTGCCCTAACTTTGCCTGCTCATTCTAATCCCGTATTTTCCTTATATGGATAAGTTATCTCTATATCAATCGTTAAATAATCGTATTCTGATCCTGGACGGTGCCATGGGTAGCCTGGTTCAAAGGTATCAACTCAACGAAGCCGATTACAGGGGAAACCGCTTTTCCGCTTTCAGCCATGATCTCAAAGGAAATATTGATTTGCTTTCATTGACCAGGCCCGATATTATCCGCCAGATTCATCTGGATTACCTGGATGCGGGAGCGGACATCATTGAAACAAATACTTTCAGTGCCACTTCCATATCGCAGGCCGATTACCATCTTGAGGAATTCGTATACGAAATGAATCTGGCTTCGGCAAAAATTGCGGTATCCGCAGCCGAAGAAGTTACCCTGAAAAACCCCGACAAGCCCAGGTATGTTGCAGGCTCAATTGGCCCTACCAACAAAACCGCGTCTATGTCGCCCGATGTGAATGATCCCGGGTTCAGGGCTGTTACTTTTGATGACCTGGTTGATGCGTATGGAACACAAATCAAAGGCTTATGTGATGGCGGCGTGGATTTGCTGCTGGTAGAAACCATTTTCGATACACTGAATGCCAAAGCAGTGCTTTTTGCCTGCGAAAAGCATTTCGTGGAATGTGGTAAGCGCTTGCCTGTGATGATTTCGGGCACCATAACTGATGCCAGCGGTCGCACCTTATCTGGACAAACCATTGCTGCATTTCTTTGTTCTGTTGCGCATGCAAATCCTTTAAGCATTGGTGTAAATTGTGCCCTGGGTGCCAAAGAGATGTTGCCTTATGTAGCCGAACTTTCTGAAAAAGCGCCCTTTTTCATCAGCGCACACCCGAATGCAGGGTTACCAAACCAGTTCGGTGGATACGACGATACGCCGGAGATCATGGCCCTGCAACTGAAAAGCTTCCTTGAAAACGGCTATGTGAATATAATAGGAGGCTGTTGCGGAACCACACCGGACCACATCAGGGCCTTCGCAAAACTGGCGGCAGGTTATCAGCCCAGACAAGTTCCGGCCAACAGGCATATAACCACCTTAAGCGGATTGGAACCCCTGATGATTACCCGGGAAAGCAATTTCGTGAACATTGGCGAGCGGACCAATGTATCGGGTTCAGCAAAGTTTGCCCGGCTTATCCGGGAGGAGAAATTCGAAGAGGCACTTTCAGTAGCCCGCGATCAGGTTGATGGAGGCGCACAGATACTTGATATTTGCATGGACGACGCCATGCTCGATGCTGAAAAGTGCATGGTCCGATTCCTGCATTTGTTAATGGCAGAACCCGAAATTGCCAAACTTCCGCTGATGATCGACTCCTCAAAATGGTCGGTTATTGAAGCCGGACTTAAGTGTGTACAGGGAAAATCCATTGTCAACTCGCTTAGTTTGAAAGAGGGAGAGGCTGCTTTTGTTGAACAGGCCACACGGGTAAAGCATTATGGCGCTGCTTTGGTGGTCATGGCTTTTGATGAAAAAGGACAGGCCGACACCTTTGAAAGACGAACTGAAGTTTGCCAAAGGGCTTATGATATACTCACCAGCAAGGTTGGCTTTGCCCCGGAAAACATCATTTTCGATCCGAATATTCTGGCTATTGGCACCGGCATTGAAGAACACAACAACTATGCGGTAGACTTCATCAGAACTGTTGTATGGATTAAGGAGCATCTTCCTTATGCCAAAATAAGCGGGGGAATCAGTAATCTTTCATTTGCCTTCAGAGGTAACAACACCATACGTGAAGCCTTTCATTCGGTGTTTTTATATCATGCCATCAAAGCAGGCCTCGACATGGGAATTGTTAATCCCGGCATGCTTGCTGTTTATGACGACCTGCCGGAAGATTTGTTGGAGATGGTGGAAGATGTTGTTTTAAACCGGCGTGCAGATGCCACTGAAAGACTTATTGCCTTTGCAGACACCATCAAACAGCACAACAAAAAAGAAGAAAAAGCCGACGCATGGAGAAGCGGTACAGTTGAGGAAAGGATCAGCCATGCGCTGATTAAGGGTATTGTGGATTACATTGAGCAGGACGTGCTGGAAGCCAGGGGTGTTTATCCCGGATCACTGCAGATTATTGAAGGCCCGCTGATGGACGGCATGTCCAGGGTTGGTGATTTGTTTGGCGAAGGAAAAATGTTCCTGCCCCAGGTGGTTAAAAGTGCCCGGGTAATGAAAAAAGCTGTTGCCGTATTGCAGCCCTATATTGAGGATGAAAAGAGCAAAGACACCGGAACAGTCAGCAGCGGATCAGGTAAGGTATTGCTGGCCACGGTAAAAGGAGATGTGCACGATATTGGTAAAAACATTGTCAGCGTGGTGTTAAGCTGCAACAACTACGAGGTTATTGACCTGGGTGTGATGGTTCCCACCGAAAAAATAATAGAAACAGCAATTGCCCGTGATGTGGATATTATTGGCCTAAGCGGTTTGATCACTCCTTCGCTTGAAATAATGGCAGATGTTGCAAAAAAGCTTGAGCAGGCCGGACTGAAAAAACCGTTGCTTATTGGTGGTGCTACAACTTCAAAGATTCATACTGCTGTTAAAATAACACCTAATTATCATGCGCCTGTCATTCATGTTAAGGATGCATCCAAAAGCGTGGGTGTTGTCAGCAACCTCCTGTCAACGTCATTGAGAAATGATTTTGTTGATAAGGTGAGAAGGGAAAACGAGGAATTAAAGAACAACTATTTACAGGCAAAAGAAAAGACATCATACGTCACACTGGAAGAAGCTCGTCGTAACAAACTGAACATCAAATGGGAACAGGAGGCTTTAGCTGAGCCCAAATTCATCGGAATAAAAACATTTTCAGATTACCCTCTTGGGGAAATCAGGGATTACATCAGCTGGGTTTTCTTTTTTGTGGTGTGGCAACTTCGTGGCAAGTATCCGGATATTTTAAAAGATCCGAAGCTTGGTGAAGAAGCCGGAAAGTTGTTTGCCGATGCCAATGAATTACTTGAAAGGGTAATCAGCAAAAAATTGCTTACAGCAAATGGTGTTATCGGAATTTTTCCTGCAAATTCAGTGGGCGACGACATTGAAGTTTACAGCGATACCAAACGTTCCGAAGTAATTGCCAGGTTTTGCAAC
The DNA here is from genome assembly GCA_016926375.1 of Bacteroidales bacterium. Classification (GTDB taxonomy): domain Bacteria; phylum Bacteroidota; class Bacteroidia; order Bacteroidales; family UBA10428; genus UBA5072. Next base: position 368 of record JAFGOR010000053.1, on the reverse strand, counting down.
CTGAGAAACCAGGAAGTGAAACAGGATGGATTACCCAACCTGTGCCTGTCGGATTTTATTGCCCCTCTTTCATCGGGGAAAATTGATTATTTAGGAGCCTTTGCAGTAACTGCGGGATTGGGAATTGACAAACTTCTTGATGAGTTTGTAAAAAATCACGACGATTACCAGGGAATCATGATCAAGGCACTGGCAGATCGCCTGGCCGAAGCGTTTACAGAGCTGATTCACCTGAAAATCAGAAAAGAAATCTGGGGCTATGCACCAGGCGAATCTTTATCTCTGGATGAAATGCTGCTTGAGAAATACACGGGTATCCGGCCTGCGCACGGATATCCTGCATGCCCGGATCATTCTGAAAAAGACAC